>NC_007512.1:0-105000 GCF_000012485.1 Pelodictyon luteolum DSM 273
CCTCCCCTGATTGAAGACGTTGACAATATGTTGACGTCCTGTTGGCGGAATATGGATAAGGACAAGGCTATCAACATATTCTTGAAGCACCCGAAACCATCAACAAACAGTAAACACCCGGAACAGTAACGCACCAACAGGTTATCAACATGAAATGGGCGCTGCTGAAGAACAGTAAAAAGTTAAAAAGTATAAAGTTACAGGTTCAAGAAGAAGAGTTATCAAGATATCAACACCCTCTACAGCAACAACAGTCTTCCTTTTAAAAAATTTCAAACAGTAAATGTTGGACCAGATGAAATTGACCTCCTCAATCCGGCAGCTGCAGGATGCAGTCAGTAAAGTTGCCCAGGCTATTCCTGCAAAATCGATCGATCAGCGCTTCGAGAACATCAACCTCTCCTTAGAACCCGGTGAGCTCACGCTGTTTGCTTCGGACGGAGAAGTTTCAATTACCGCAAAAAGCGGAGTCGAATCCTCTGACAGCGGCAATATCGGCATCCGTGCCAGGACGCTGCAGGATTTTCTCAGAAGCATGTACGACACCTCAGTCATGTTTTCGATCGAACGCCAGGAGATCAGCGATCACGGAACTGTAAGTATTTCGACCGACAAAGGCCGTTACCGCATTCCCTGCCTTTTCCAGAGCAAGCCTGAAAAACAGGACAAGCAATATGATATCTCCATTGAGATGGAGACATCTGAAATGCTCGATCTGATACAGAAAACCACCTTTGCCTGCAGTGTGGACGGCATGCGTCCTGCAATGATGGGTGTTCTGTTCGAACTTGAAGGAAGCATCATCACTGCCGTTGCAACTGACGGTCACCGCCTTGTGCGATGCCGCAAGGCCTCATCTGTCGATCTGAGCGAGAAAAACAAGGTGGTTGTTCCTGCACGGGTACTTTCCATCCTCCAGAAACTTGCCCAGACCGATTCTGTCACCATGCAATTCGACAGTGAAAGGAAGTTTGTCCGCTTCATCTGTGGAAGCATTGTGCTCGATGCCGCCCTCATTGTCGAACCCTACCCGAATTATGAGGCTGTCATCCCGGTTGAACACGACCGGAACCTCATCATCAACCGTTCAATGATCTATGATTCTGTCCGACGGGTCGGCAGGTTTTCGAGCATAGGCGATGTCAAGGTCGTTCTAGAGGGTCAGATGATGAAGATTATGGCCGAGAATACCAATGAGGGTGAGTCGGCGCAGGAGGAACTGGCATGTGAGTTCAGTGGTGAGGATATGGCCATCGGATTCAATTCACGTTTCATCGAAGCTGCTCTAGCCCATCTTGATGAAAACGAGATACGCATCGAATTGAAAAGCCCCACGACCGCAGTTATTTTCCGCCCTCATGGAGAAGAAGAGAATGACAACCTGATCATTCTTGTCATGCCTGTCCGCATAAACAACTGAGCCTGACTCTGAAAGCCGTCAGCACTGCGCAGTCGGCTTTTTTCTTCCCTGCATCTGCTGATCCTGCAAACAATGATGAGTGGCATCCTGAAAAGCGCCGATTTTCGACGAGTGCCTAAAATGAGGTACTCTCCTTGAGGCTCAAAAACATACAGGTTGAGAATTTCAGGAACCATCACTCACTTGCCTTCCAGCCTGAAGAGGGTATTACGGTGCTGTATGGTCCCAATGGATCCGGAAAAACTTCGGTGCTTGAAGCCATCCATTACTGTGCGCTTACAAAAAGCCTTCTGGGCGCGCCGGAATCCGAGTGTCTTGCGTTCTCAGAAGAGTATTTTATCATTTCCGGTGAGTTCGTTAGTACGCGTGGCACGTCGCTCAGTGTAAAGGTATCATACGGAAAAGACAGAGGGAAGCTGGTACAGCTGAACCAGAGTGAGGTTAAACCGTTTTCACAGCACGTCGGCACCATTCCCTGTATAACCTTTTCTCCTTCTGAAATAGCCATTGTCAACGGCTCACCGGGGGAACGAAGGCGCTTCCTTGACAATGCACTCAGTCAATCGGACCGGCGTTACCTTGACGAGCTGCTTGACTACCGCAGGGTGCTGCAGCAGCGCAATGCCCTTCTTCTGCAGCTCGCTTCTTCAAGCGGTGGATCACGAGAGATGCTTGATCTCTGGACTGAGAACCTGGCCGATCTTGCTGCCGGAGTTACCCTCAGGCGCATCAGCTTCCTTGGTGAGCTTTCGGTTTATTTCGAGCCACTGCAGACCAGTCTTGCCGGAAAGGGATCCCATCTGGTCACGTATCGTTCTTCATTCGGGACTATCGATTCAGGCCTTTCTCGTGATGAACTTCGGGACCGTTACATAAAACGCTTCAAAGAGACTCAGCGGCAGGAGCTACTTCGCACTCAGACAATGTCCGGGCCGCATCGTGATGATCTGCTGTTTCTTTCAAACGGCAGGGAAATTAAAAAATACGGTTCACAGGGTCAGCAGCGCGCTTTCCTCATAAGCTTGAAGCTTGCCCTCTTCCGCTACTTCAGCCATCGGCTTCCCGAAAGCCCAATATGCCTGTTCGACGATATGTTCAGTGAACTTGATGCAGAAAGGACATCCGAAATTTTCAATATCCTTGAGGATTGCGGCCAGACTATTCTAACCACGACGGATGGAAGCCTTCACCCGGCATCTCAGGCTGTCAGCGTTACAGCACTTCCGGGATACAGAGGGGGCTGAAGATGGCAAGAACTCGCAATCCTAAACCGTTCTCTGCTATTGCAGGGGAAATGTACCAGACGCTTGGCATGCGGGAGGCGTTCCTGCAGTTCAAGGCGCTTGAGGCCTGGGGCGGGGTTGTCGGTCCTGCAATTGCTCGTGCAACCACAGTAGAGCGGTTTTCGGACGGCCAGTTGTTCGTCAGGGTCCGCAACTCCTCATGGCGGATGGAGTTGAACTACCGCAAGGTGGATATTGTCCGGCAACTCAACGCAGTTCTTGAAAAACCAATGGTAAAGGAAATCATTTTTCGCTGATTTGCCGCGCCCCCTTCGGGGGTTCTTTTCTGCATCTTTGGCTGCTACGAGGCTTATCTGAAGCCGAAAACCCTCCTTCGCATGTAGCAGCGGGGGAGGGTTTTCTATTGAAGCAAGCCGTCTTATGGCCGTTCTGTTCAGATGTTGCAGCTAAGGCGGTACATTTCAATCATTTTCTCAGCGTAGGCTTTCCCAAAGTCGATGCACTCTTTGAACGCCTCTTCGTGTGGCTTGAACTTCACCATCATGTTGCGCTCGAATACCTTCAACTTGAGCATAGTGAAATTACCCTCAATCATTTTTGACGCCTCCCCGCTCCAGCCATACGACCCGAATGCAGCTCCAAGCTTGCCCTTGTCCCTGATGGGATTGATTGCACCGAAGAATCCGTAGATCTGCGGCAGAATGTTTTGATTGATGGTGGGAGAGCCGAGGATGATGCCTGATGCATGGGCAATCTTCTCTTCAAGCTTTGAGAAATGCATATGCTCGATATCGCACACGTCAATGGTGAAGTCGCAGGAACTCTTCAATCCTTCGGCAATTTTATTTGCCAGAAGCATCGTGTTCTCATAGGCCGAAACATAAGCAATGAGGATGTTCTTTTCGTTCGGCAGTGCGATGGCTCCCATTGCATAACGCTGCGACATGTCGACATACTTTTTCCAGTCGCTGCGCAGAATTGGACCGTGCCCGGGACAGATGACTGAAATGTCCAGGGGTTTTATCTTTTCGATCGCCTGTATCATGTATTTGCTGAACGGTCGTAGAATCGCGTCGAAATAGTATGTGAATGCGTCGTCGAAGTCCCCTACTTCATCATCGTACATTTTTTCATTGCAGAAATGTGAACCGAACGAGTCGCAAGTAAAGAGTACGCGCTCCTCCTCAAGCCAGGTGTAGATCGTATCGGGCCAGTGGAGATTCGGGGCATTTATGAAATGAAGTGTTTTGTTTCCGAGGTCAAGCGTGTCGCCGGTTTTCACAGCGATCGAGCGGAAGTCGTGGCCGGTCTGGTCGCGAAGAAATTTCAGCGCGTTGCCGCTGCCGACAACAGTGGCATTCGGCGCAATCTTGAGCAGGTTGGCAACGTTTCCGGAATGGTCTGGCTCGGTATGGTCTACTATGATGTATTCAATCTCTGCCGGATCGGTAACCTGTTTTATCTTGGCGAGATATTCAGGCCAGAACTTCTCTTTGGTCGTTTCTACGATGGCCTTCTTCTCAGCATTGATGAAATAGGAGTTGTAGGTCGTACCGTATTTAGTCTCCATGACGATGTCAAAGGTGATAAGTCCGGGATCAAGTACGCCGATCCAGGTCACGCTTGGGCTTACCGGGAGGATGTTCTTGTCTGTCATATTGATGTTCCGTGGGTTTGATGTTGATTCTTCAGATACCTTTACTACGCTTATACTTACAGTTATCGTTCCCTCCTGGCTTAATCCCCTTCTCCGGGCGAAAGGATCAGTTCCTGAAGCTCAATGCCTTCTGGAGAAAATGAGAACAGGGTGTCATCTGAAAATATAGAGCTGTAATCCTGCGGTTTAAAGAAAGGTATGAATTTCTGGCAGTATTCATCCAGCCGTTTCAGATAGAAGGAGGTATTTTCATCCGGTTTATCCCTGCTCCATTCCGCAGCTGGTTTCCCTCGGTCGCTCGCTGCTCCGCCCTGTCCAGTTCCTGCGATGTAGTAGGTGATCCGGTCGCCTTTCGTTACCATGATGGCGGAGCGGATGGCGGTTTCGTACGTGATCGATTTTGAGCGTTTTCCTGATGCTACATCTTCCCGGTACTGCTCAAGAGAACTCTTCATGCTCTCGGTGCGTGAAAAATCAGTAATATCCAGTCCGTGGTTCAGGATCTTGTTTCTGTACTCACGGTAGAGGTCGTGAAGTCCCGTGATATCCTCGGCAAGGAGCTGTTCAAATCCCCTTCTTATGAAATCCCTTCCAAACTTCTCACCACTACGGCTGGTCAGTGAAGAACCTTTCATTTTCATTATGCCGTTATAGTCCAGCAACGCATAGTTTTTTTTCAGGTAGGAAATCATTTTTCGGAACCGACCGTCAAAACCGATGTTGATGCCATCGGGCATCAGTTCAGAGACATCCTGAACCAGGGCCCGTTCTTCTGCCTCACTCTTGACGGAGTCGGGAGGAATGAAGAGAATTCCGTCAGTATCGACTTCGATGATCCTGCATCCTCTCGATTCGAATTCACGGATCATTTTCTTTGCGATGGACTGTCCGGTGGACGTCACCCTGTCGGCCTCATCAAAATCGTTGAACAGGCCGCCGCTGAATCCGAGATACCCGTACATTGCGTTGATGAGGATCTTGAACGATCCCTGCATGGCATCGTAATTTGCAGCCAGCGAAGTATTGCCCATTCTCTTTTCTTCACCGGCAAGGGCCTTGGCTTTCAGCCTGAGTTCTCGCAGGTCACCCAGTACGCCCGGAAAGACTTTCAAACTGTCACTTTTGGGGCAGACTCCGTACGAGAGCATAATCGACGGGTATAGCGACTCCACGTCAGCATAGACGATCGGCCCCAGCACCCCTTTCCTGAACACCTCGGTATAGCCTCCCGCATGCTGCTGACCAAGTGTCGGACGGGGGACGGAATGTTTGAGGCGGAGATATTCCCTGATGAACAGAGCTTCGATTTTTGCCGCCTGTCCGATTCTTGCAGTCATTGCATAGGTGTAGGGGAGCATCTGTGAGAGGTAAAAGCTGCTTCCGGAAAGAAGGGTGGAGAGTTCCCTGGTCTCACGAACGTCATCCAGAGCATAGGCCAGGAGTCTGTCGTCCCTCGTCCGCCACATTTCGGCAATATCGCTGTACTCCACATAGGTCCTGTTTTCCGAAGCAAATCCGAAGTGCCTGGCAACAGCTTTCAGTCCATAACTCTGCATCGAACGTTTTGTAATATCATAGCTTTGGACAAGGAAGAGCGTGTCGATGACGTGGCGTCCCGGAATGTCATAAAAAGGGTAATCAATGCTGCGTTCGGCAAAGCGGATGCTTGCGGGGTAGGATTTCGGCAAGGTGCCATTCCTTCCTATGGCGAAAGGAACGCGGTGTAGTTCACAACGAGCCTGTATATAGGGTAGATCGAAACTGAAGATGTTGTGTCCTTCAATCACGTCTGGATCTTTCTCTGTGATGATTCTGACCATCTCCCGAAGAAGCTCTTTCTCGCTACGGTCACGCGAGTGGATGGCCATCTCCCATCCGCGATTGTCTGACATCGAAATGATGATGATCTCATCTTCACCGATTCCGCGACCCTTCTTTGGCGGTTTGGCCGGATCATACAGGGTTTCTATGTCAAGCTGCATCCTGTAGAGCTCGTCGAATATCATTCCTTTGAAGAATGTCTTTCCGGTCTGCATCATGTACTGGGTAACCCCATCTCCCCGACTGTATACATTCTGAATGACTTCCAGTCCTCCTTCACCGGCGTCTATCCCTCTATTATCTTGTGCATCAGGCTTCTTTCCTGCAAGATGATCCAATGCTCCGCGAGAGCTTTTCAGGTTTCTGAATATCGCCAGGCTGCGATAATGGTTATCCCCGTCAAGCTTGATCAGCCAATATTTGCTCCCGTCCACAGGGATATAGCCTTCAAGAAGGATTGCGTCGGTCAAGAAAAAAAATGGATAGAGCGGTTCGTCATGCGATGTGACGCCTTCATTCGTGCGATTGAACAGCCGGATATGCGTATCTGAGATCGGGTATGCACCGACTATCCGCTCCTCTTTGTCTTTGCCGAAGAGCAGTTCATTTTTCAGAATGTCACTGATAATTGTATCCATAGTTAACGTTCGTCTTCTTCTGCCGCAGGGCCTCTTTCCCCGGACCTATAGGGTGATGTCTGGTGTTGCTGCGCCAAGATGTTCCACGTGAAACATCTGGCGTCATTTACCGGCCGATATGAACCATCAGCACCGAGATATCTGAGGGGGAGACTCCGGAAATCCGGGAGGCTTGGCCGAGGGTCTCCGGGCGGTGGCTGATCAGTTTTTCCACTCCCTCTGAAGAGAGCCCCTTGATGCAACTGTAGTTGTATTCAGAGGGAATCTGGAGGGCATCAAGGCGCGCAATTTTATCGGCAGTAAGTAGTTCTCGTTTAAGGTATCCTTCGTACTTCAAGTCAATCTCAACCTGTTGATGGGCCTCCTTGTCCGTGCTGATGGAGAGTAGGGCCTCCCTGAAGGGCGGTAGCGAGTTCATCAGGATTTCAAGGCTCATGCCGGGACGCTTGATTGCAGCGGATATCTTCTGTCCGCTTGCGGCATGTGGCTGGCCTTGCTTCGAAATCAAGGAGTCAAGAACTTCTGCGGGAATTGCTGTTTTTTCTGTAAGTGCCTTGATCTCCCCTATGGCCCGCATTTTTGTTCGGCATCGTTCCATTGCCGCATCACTGACAAGACCTGACTGGTGCCCGAAATGCATGAGGCGGATATCGGCATTGTCATGACGGAGCATCAGGCGGTGCTCAGCCGAGGACGTGAACATCCGGTATGGCTCCTTCATCTCTTTTGTGACCAGGTCATCAACAAGAACGCCTATGTATGCATCCGAACGCTTCAGGCGAAGGGCAGGTCTCTTCAGAATGTCTGCGGCGGCATTAATCCCCGCTAGAAGTCCCTGTGCGGCCGCTTCCTCATAGCCCGAGGTTCCGTTGATCTGCCCTGCAAAGTAGAGGTTTCTGATCCTTTTCGTTTCAAGGGTGCTGTGTATCTGGTACGGAGGAAAATAGTCATATTCAATGGCATACCCGGCCCTGATCAACTTTACCTCCTCCAGTCCCTTCATTGAACGCAGGCCGTCTATCTGGATATCTTCGGGCAGGGAAGTCGAAAAACCGTTTACGTACATCTCATTGGTCTCGAACCCTTCGGGTTCAAGGAAGATATGGTGCCCTGGCCTGTCGGGAAACCTGAAGATCTTGTCTTCAATCGACGGGCAGTAGCGTGGGCCGATACCCTGTACTTTTCCCGTAAAAAGTGGAGAGCGGTCGAATCCTGTCTTCAGGATCTCATGGGTCCGTTCAGACGAATGTGTAACATAGCAGGAGAGCTGAGCCCTGCCCTTGAGGGTGGGGGTGCTGAATGAGAACGGGGGCGGGTTCTCATCTCCCTTCTGCTCCTCCACTCTGGAGTAGTCGACGCTTCTCCTGTCGATTCTCGGCGGGGTGCCTGTTTTAAGTCTTCCGGCTTCAAAACCCGCCAGTATGAGGTTCTCTGTCAGTCCCGTCACCGGGGGCTCAGCTATAGTGCGCCCCCCGGGGTAGTGGTCCATGCCGATATGGATCAGTCCGTTCAGAAATGTTCCGCAAGTCAGGATTGCGGCCCTTCCGGTGACAAGCCGTCCCGAGAGGAGCCGGACTCCGCGCAGTATTCCTTCGCGCTGTTCAATGCCAGTGACGGTATCCTGCAGAAGGTCAAGGTTGACCTCCTCCTCAAGAGCGCGCTTCATATAGGCCGTGTAAGCCACCCTGTCTGCCTGGGCTCTTGGCGAATGCATCGCAGGACCTTTACTCAGGTTGAGCATCCTGAACTGGATCCCTGTCGAATCTATCGCTTTGGCCATTTCTCCGCCTAGCGCATCGATCTCCCGGGTAATCTGCCCCTTGGCAACACCGCCGATTGCGGGATTGCATGACATCCTTGCCACGGCGTTCAGGTCCGTTGTTACGAGCAGGCATGAGAGGCCCGACCTCGACACGGCAAGCGCCGCTTCTGTGCCTGCATGTCCTGCTCCTGCAACTATGACATCATACATGGCCATCGCTCTCTGCATTCAATCAGGTTATTGCGTAAATAATTCGCATTCTTCTTGGCTTGAGTATAAAGATACGAATAAATGGAGCCATTATTCATCCGGAGCCCGCCGCGGTAAAGCTTCCCCGCCTTTGGCTGGAGGCCGCTATGCCGCCCTCCCTGCGGCGTGATTGTTAGTTAATCACTGCCCTGTTTCATATATTGGCTGATCCGTCCATTTGCTGGTAAAAGACTATGTCATCAATGAAAAACAAACGATTCAATCTGCTTCTGATCGCTGTAGTTACGCTGGTCGCCCTCTGGTCTCTCTGGCCGACCTGGCGGGACTATTCATTTTCACGCCAGCTATCCTCGCTTTCCTCACAGCAGGACAGCCTGAACTACACACTCAGCCACCGGAACGAAATTGAGGACGCCCGGCAGAAAAGCCTGAAACTCGGACTCGACCTGAAAGGGGGCATGCATCTCGTCATGGAAGTCGACCAGGTTGACCTGTTCAGCGAGAAGGCATGGAACCGTGATGCCCGGTTTGACTCTCTCATGGCAGCGGTCGCTCAAGAGGCCCGGACCAGTGATGCTGATGTGGTCGACCTGCTCACGGCTGCATTCAAAAAAGACAATATCAGGTTGAGCCGCTACTTTTACGATATCCGCAACACTGATAGCGAAATACAGGGCAAGCTCCGGAATGAGGCTGGCGATGCACTGGTGCGGGCCCGCGAAATCATCAGAAACCGCATCGACCAGTATGGCGTGGCTGAGCCGATGATCACCACGCAGGGAAACCGTAAGATCATCATCGAACTTCCGGGCGTCTCCGATGAGAACCGGATGCGCAACCTCCTGAAAGGAACCGCCAAACTTGAGTTCAGGCTCCTGCGCGAACCCGATGCCCTCATCAGGACTCTGGACCGGATCAACAGCGCCATGGCTGCGGGTACCATAGCTGCCGCTTCAACAGGAAAGCAGTCGATTTCACCTCTCTATGATCTTGTCAGTGTTTCTCCTGGTGGAAGCGCTGTCATCGATGCCCGCAACCGCGACCTTGTTTCCGCACTGCTTCGCGATGCTGCAGTCCGCGATCTTCTGCCTCCCGACAGCGAGATGCTGATTTCGGCCAGGCCCGAAACGGGCAACGACGCCCTCAGCTACCACGATCTTTATCTCGTCAAGAAGACCCCTGAACTTACCGGCGGAGTCATCACCGAAGCCAAAGCAACTTTCGGATCGCAGGGTGTGCAGCCAGAGGTGCTCATGTCGATGAATTCCGAGGGGACCTCGAAATGGGCACGCATTACCGGTGCAAATATTGGTAAACGCGTTGCCATCGTGCTTGACGGAGCAGTTTACAGCGCACCTGTCGTGCAGTCGAAAATCCCGAACGGCAACTCCGTCATCAATGGCATTCAGAGCCTCGAAGAGGCAAAGGACCTTGAAATCGTCCTGAAAGCAGGAGCACTTCCCGCTCCAGTGCGGATTATCGAGGAACGTACCGTCGGCCCCTCTCTCGGCGCTGATTACATCCGCGCAGGGTTCCAGTCGATGATCTGGGGTTTTTCGGCGGTTGTCATCTTCATGATCATCTACTACCGGACAGCTGGACTTGCAGCAGATACCGCACTTGTCCTGAACGTTCTTATCGTTCTCTCGGTCCTTGCCGGATTCAATGCCTCGCTTTCCCTACCGGGTATCGCCGGCATCGTGCTTACAATGGGTATGGCTGTGGACGCCAACGTACTGATCTATGAGCGCATCCGCGAGGAGATCGCTGATGGCCGAACGGTTACGGCCGCCGTTACGCAGGGCTATGACAGGGCATTTTCCTCCATCCTGGATTCCCATGTCACCACGCTCGCCGCAGCTTTCCTGCTCTATACTTACGGCATCGGTCCGATTCAGGGTTTCGCCGTCACCTTGATGATCGGTACGGCGGCAAGTCTTTTCACCTCCATCGTCGTCACCCGCGAGATATTCCAGTTCCTGCTTTCACGGAACAAGATGACAGCTAAAAGCTTCGGTTAATTTTTTCAATACGCACGAACCCATGAGGATTTTCAATTCAACCAGCATCAATTTTCTCCGCTATCGGAAGATCGCTTACGGAGTCTCTCTTGCGATTCTTCTTGCCGGTTTCGTTTCCCTTGCGGTGAAGGGACTCAATTACGGCATTGACTTCAGGGGCGGTTCCGAGGTGGTCATCCGCTTTGAGAAAGACGTTCCTGTCGGCGAGGTCCGCTCCGTACTCCGCGATGCCGGGGTTTCGGGAACCTTGAAGCAGTACGGCCTTGACCGCTCATTCCTTCTCAGCACGGTATTCAGCGGCGAGACCAATGATCTCAAGTTGCTGATTACCAGCGCACTGAATGCACGCATGAAGGATGCTCCGCATGAGATTGTCCGTATTGACGCCGTCGGCCCTAGTATCGCATCCGACCTCAAGTGGTCTGCTGTTAAAGCCATGGTTGCAGCGCTACTGGCCATCCTGCTCTATGTCGGCATCAGGTTTGAGCTGAAGTTCGCAGCCGCCGGCGTGGTTGCCATCTTTCATGACGTGCTGATTGTACTCGGGCTTTTCAGCCTTCTTGGCGGCGTCTTTGACGTCATGCCGCTTGAGATGGACCAGAGCATCATTGCTGCATTCCTGACCATTGCCGGTTACTCGATTACCGATACTGTCGTGGTGTATGACCGGATCAGGGAAAGGATCCGCAACCAGAAGCCATCTGAGTATGAGCGGATTTTCAACGAGAGCATGAACCAGACCCTCAGCAGGACCATCATAACTTCGGGCACCACCCTTCTGACGGTGTTCGTCCTTTTCCTCTTTGCCGGTCCAGCCATCCGGGGGTTTGCCTTCGCCGTCTTCGCCGGTATTCTGATTGGAACCTACTCGTCGATTTTCGTCGCGGCTCCGCTTGTTTTTGACTGGCTAAGGCTCTCGAAGACTCCCGTCAGGCTCAGGGGCAGCAGCAAATCTTGAGGCGATTCATTCCCCCTTACGCCCTCATCATTTCATCACGAACAGCCAAGGTTATGAAAAAAGCATTGCACTCAGTTTTCGCAGTAATAGCAGTACTCCTGATCATGCCGCCCACTCTTTCTGCTGCCGTGGTGGCCGACAAGGTTGTGGCAGTGGTCGGCAGCGAAGTCATATTCAAGTCTGAGCTTGACAGTCGTGAGCTTATGACCCGTATGCAGTATCCCGGGCTTAAGGATGAGGCTTCCCTGCGCAGCACCATTCTCGACAATATCATCGACCAGAAGATCATTCTCACCAAGGCCAAGATCGACAGCGTTTCCATTGACGAGAACGCCGTGACATCGATGGCTGTCGACAGGTTCCGGCAGCTCAGCGGGCGGTTCACTTCGAAAGAGGATATGGAGCGGCGGCTAGGCCGAAGTGTTGATGCTATCCGGAGGGATCTTGCAGACGAACTCCGCGGGCAACAGATGATCGAAACCCTGAAGCGGAAAAAGTTCTCTTCGGTGACGATCGGTTATGGAGAGGTTATGTCCTTCTACAGGAGCAACCAGGCCTCCATGCCGAATCTTCCTGAGGAGGTATCGGTATCACAGATCCTGAAGTTTCCCGGCGTGAACTCTGCGTCAAAGGCCGAGGCACTTAAAAAAATACAGGAGATCCAGAAAAAGCAGGGGTCAGGATTCCTCAGTTTCGAGGAACTGGCCCGTCGCTACTCAATGGACCCGGGTTCGGCTCCGCTTGGAGGCGATCTGGGTTTTGTGCAGCGCGGTGAGCTGGTCAAGCCGTTCGAGGATGCCGCCTATGCACTTAAGGACGGTCATGTGTCCGGGATTGTCGAGACGCGCTACGGCTACCACATCATCCAGCGCCTCGGTCGTGAAGGGAGTTCCATCCATGTGCGGCATATCCTTGTGGCTTTTGAGCGTTCCGGTAGTGATGACGGCGAGGCCGCAGCGTTTCTTGACGCCATCCGCTCAAAGGTGCTGGCCGGAAAGGTTGACTTTGCGACAATGGCCGGAAGCTATTCCGATGACCCGGTGTCTGCGAGCCTTGGCGGGCTGGTTCTTGCCTCGGGGACTGCCGGAAAGTATCTTGATCCCTCCATGCTCCGACCTCAGCTTCGCGACATTGTCAATGCGCTTCGCACACCGGGCGACATCAGCAGGCCGACGAAAATCACTCCGCCGAAAGGCGATCCGTTTTTCGGTATTTTCCGTCTGAATGACCGTATCGTGCCGCATGTGCTTGATCCCGAGAAAGACTATCCTCTGCTTGAGCAGCTTGCCCTTGACAACAAGAAGCAGGAGCTGTTCGATGCCTGGGTGAAGGGCCTGCATAAAGAAGTGTACATGCGTCGTACGGACCGCTGACTGCCAGCCAGTTCCCGGCACCGGCGTCAGCCAAAGAGTTGCGGAAGCGGTTAGAAATTAAAACACCAGACCCCCGAAAAACATGTGTTATCATGTCGGGGGTCTGGTGTTTTGTTTTGTCGCAGTCTGATTCTCAGAGCGGGCCGGCTTTCGGGCGGTCAGACATCCAGACGGCGGACGTAGCGGGCATTTTTCTCGATGAACTCCCTGCGCGGTTCTACCTTGTCGCCCATGAGAGTACTGAACACCTTGTCCGCCTCCATGGCATTTTCAACGCTTACCTGAAGGAGTGAGCGGTGCTCGGGATCCATTGTTGTGCCCCAGAGCTGCTCCGGGTTCATTTCTCCAAGACCCTTGTAGCGCTGGATGTGCACATTGGCCTTTCCCTTCTGCATCTTTTTCATGGAGTCGGAGATGCTGTTGCGCTCGTCGTCATCCCATGCATACTGCTGCTCCTTGCCTGATTTGACGAGGTAGAGGGGGGGCTGCGCGATGTATACCTTGCCTGCTTCGATGAGCGAGCGCATATGACGGAAGAAGAAGGTCAAGAGCAGGGTCCGGATGTGGGCTCCGTCGACATCAGCATCAGTCATGATGATGATTTTCCCGTAGCGGAGCTTTTCAGCAGAAAACTCCTCTTCGCCGAAGTTGGTTCCGAGGGCGAGGATGATGGTCTTGATCTCCTCGTTTTCAAGCATTTTGTGCAGTCGTGCCTTTTCGACATTGAGGATCTTGCCCTTCAGGGGCAGGATGGCCTGGAAGCTGCGATCGCGACCCTGCTTGGCGCTGCCGCCTGCAGAGTCACCCTCCACGATGTAGAGTTCGCAGTGTTCCGGATCGTTGATCGAGCAGTCGGCAAGCTTTCCCGGCAGGCCCGAGCTCTCCAGCACCGATTTGCGGCGGGTCAGTTCCTTGGCCTTTCTGGCGGCCTCCCTCGACATGGCGGCCCCCTTCACCTTCTCGATGATCATCTTGATCACGTTCGGGTTGCTCTCGGCAAATTCTGCCAGCTGTTCGTTGAGTACGCTTTCGACGATGCTCTGGGTCTCGGAGTTTCCGAGTTTGGTCTTGGTCTGACCCTCGAACTGCGGTTCGGCTACTTTCACTGAAATGACGGCCGTCAGCCCCTCCTTGAAGTCATCACCGGTCAGGGCGAGCTTGAGGTTCTTCAAAAGGTCGTTTTTCTGTGCGTAAGCGTTCAGGGTCCTGGTGAGGGCTTTGCGGAAGCCGGTTACATGCGTACCGCCCTCATGCGTGTTGATGTTGTTGACATAGCTGAACACGTTTTCCTGGTAAGAGTCGTTGTACTCGAGGGCGATTTCAACGATGGTTCCATCCTTTTCACCGTATATGTAGATCGGCTCCTTGATCAGGTTCAGGCGGTTCTCGTCGGTGAAAAGCACGAACTCCTTCAGGCCGCCCTCAAAATGGAAGGTTTCCTGTTCGCCTTCGATATCCTGCACCACGATTTTCAAGTTGCTGTTCAGGAACGCCAGCTCCCGCATGCGGTCGATGATGATGTCCTTGCGGAACTCGGTGACCTTGAATATTTCAGAATCGGGCATGAAGGTGGTCTTCGTCCCGCGTTCGGTAGTGGTTCCGATCTCCTTCACATCGGCTTCAGGCACGCCCCTGTGGTAGCGCTGGAACCAGGCCTTGCCGTCACGGTAGACCTCGACTTCGCACCATTCCGACAGTGCGTTCACGACCGAGGCACCGACGCCGTGCAGGCCTCCCGAAACCTTGTAGGCGCCCTTGTCGAACTTTCCGCCTGCGCCGATGAGCGTCATGACGAGCTCCAACGCCGATTTTTTCTTGTCAGGGTGTATGTCAACGGGGATGCCGCGGCCGTGGTCTATGACCGTGACGGAGCCGTCGGGGTTCAGGGAGACGAAGATATAGTCGTTGTATCCGCCGAGGGTTTCGTCGATCGAGTTGTCGACAATCTCATAGATGAGGTGGTGCAGTCCCCGGCTGTGAATGTCGCCGATGTACATTGCCGGACGCATGCGCACATGCGCAATGCCGTCGAGCACTTGAATGTTGGTTGCTCCGTAGTTCGATTGTGGGGTCTGGATGTCAGCTTCCTGCATGATGAGGCTTTTCGATGGAGTTATGGGAATCGTACTTCAAGATAAGAAAAAAGACGCTATTATGCTTGCTTTTCAGGGCCGGGGGGCAGTCCCACAGCCCTGATTCCTCTGCGCGTCCTTTACTTCTCACCAAGCTGCCGGAGGCGGAAGCTTGTTCTGTGGATTGGTGAGCGGCCGTGACGCCGTATGGCCTCCACATGCTCCCGCGTCCCATAGCCGGCATTGCGCTCAAAGCCGTATTCGGGGTAGCGTTCTGCGTACTCCTCCATCATGCGGTCCCGTTCTGTTTTGGCCAGCACAGAGGCGGCGGCGATCGAAAAGACCAGTGCATCGCCCCCGACGATTGTCTGGTAGGGGACCGGGATATTCGGGGTGAACCGGTTTCCGTCGATAAGCAGCAGGTCGGGTTGCCGGGGAAGGGATTCCGCCGCGCGGTTCATGGCGAGCATGGTGGCCCGGAGGATGTTGATGCGGTCAATGGTTTCGTGGTCGACAGCCTCTACCGCCCAGCACTCCGCTTCCTCCCGGATGGCGGGGGCAAGCTCCCTGCGGAGTGATGGGGTGAGCTTTTTTGAATCGTTCAGTCTCCTCAGGATGCCTTCATCCGGACTGAACCAGCGGGGGAAAACCACCGCAGCGGCGACTACCGGTCCGGCCAGGGGGCCCCGGCCCGCTTCGTCAATGCCGCATACCCGCAGGAAGTCGTTCCAGAGCAGGTATTCTCGTACTGTATCCATAGGCATCATGTTCTCTCAATGTTTTAAGGGCCCCTATAATTTCTTATCTTGACGATTGGCTTGCAAGCCCTGTTTTCATTCCTCCGTCCGCGCTGATTCCCGGCTACTCGAACGAGAAGGGTCCGTCCCCCGCCGATGTGGCAAGGGGGGACGCATGAAGGGGTTCCGCCCATGACGGCGGCGATACGTGCAGGTTCTATGAATATGGCGGGGCCGTTTCCAGGCCCCCGACAGAATAACCAAGGTAAATGTTCTGACGTATGAAAAAGAGTGTTAAAAAACAGTTGCTGATGAACAAGACCGGCGACGAGATACAGGTTGCGCTGGTTGAGGACGGCAGGCTTGCTGAGCTGATCATCGAACGGCCTGAAAGCCGCCGCAGCATCGGTGATATCTATCTCGGCAGGGTTCACAAGGTCATCGAAGGCCTCAAGGCCGCCTTTGTGGACATCGGGCAGAAGTCGGACGGCTTCCTGCATTTTTCCGATGTCGGCACTACAACCGAGGATTACCGGGCTCTCATCGAGGACGATGATGACGACGACGAGACCGCAGCAGACGAGACCGGTACGGCAGAAGACGGCGCCGATGAAGAAGAGGCCCCCGTTGCCGCCGGGGCTCCCCAGGAGCAGCAGGGTTCGCGGCAGTCTTCACGGAGCGGCGGGCGCAAGCCCCAGCCCCAGCAGCGCAAAGAGGACGGTGCGGAAAAACGACAGTCCTACACCCAGCTGATTGCCGGCAAGCTCAAGGCCAACGACTCGATTCTTGTCCAGGTCATCAAGGAGCCCATCAGCACGAAGGGGTCGCGCCTGACTTCAGATATCACCATCGCCGGCCGGTTCATGGTGCTCCTGCCCTTCGGAGGGGGGCAGGTGGCTGTCTCACGCCGGGTCGTTTCCCGCAAGGAGCGGGCCAGGCTGAAAAAGCTTGTCCGCTCTATGCTGCCTGAAGGGTTCGGTGCGATCATCCGCACGGTTGCCGAGATGCAGGAGGAGACGCTGCTCAAGCAGGATCTCGAAAAGCTACTGGCCAAGTGGACGCAGATCGAGGAAAAACTCAAGGATGCCGCACCTCCGCAGCTCATTTTCAAGGAGGACACCATCATTTCGAGCGTGCTTCGCGACTCGCTGACCTCCGATGTGACTGAAATCGTCGCCAACTCTCCCTCCATCCACAAGGAGACCCTCAACTACATTGAGTGGGCCGCTCCCGAAATGGTGAAGAACGTGTCGCTCTATCAGGGCAAGCTGCCCCTATTCGAGGGTTACGGCATCGCCAAGGACGTTGAGTCAATTTTCTCGCGCAAGGTCTGGCTGAAATCCGGCGGCTACATCATCATCGAGCATACTGAAGCTATGGTAGTGGTCGACGTCAACAGCGGACGCTACGCTGCCAAACGGGAGCAGGAGGAGAACTCGCTGCGCACCAACATGGAGGCCGCCCGTGAGGTGGTCCGCCAGCTCCGCCTCCGCGACATCGGAGGCATCATCGTGGTCGACTTCATCGACATGATGGACGCGCGGAACTCAAAGAAGGTATACGATTCGATGAAGGGTGAGCTGCGCAATGACCGTGCAAAGTCGAACATCCTCCCGATGTCGGATTTCGGCATCATGCAGATCACCCGCGAACGCATCCGCCCGAGCCTCATGCAGCGAATGGGAGACCAGTGCCCCGCATGCGGTGGATCGGGTGTCGTGCAGGCCCGCTTCACCACGATCAACCAGATTGAACGCTGGCTGCGCAAGTACGCGCTGCAGCATGCCATGAAGTTCCAGCAGCTCGACCTCTACGTGAGTCCCACTGTGGCTGAACCACTGAAAAACAGCGACATGAACACTGAACTGAAGTGGTTTCTCCAGCATATGCTTTTCGTCCGGGTCAAACAGGACGAAAGCCTGCGGAGCGACGACTTCCGATTCTACACCAGAAAAGACAGCAGAGACATAACCGCCGAATACGGCGACCTTTAAGGGAGGAGAAAATACGATGGGGGCATACGACGCATTGAGAGAGGAGATTCTGGGATTTTCAGCACTGGGGGCCCAAGCTCTGCAGGAGATGGCTGCTGCACGGGAAGCGTTCCTGCGCTTCAAGGCGCTCCTCAACGACGGTTCGATCCGGGCCGCTGAAAAGGGCGCTTCAGGCTGGACGGTCAACACATGGGTGAAGCAGGGCATCCTGCTCGGCATGAAACTTGGCCGCCTTGAGGCGGGCCGGGTCGAGACCGGTGTTCCCGGCTCTTCATTTTCGTTCATCGACAAGGATACATGGCCGCTGAAGTCCTTCACGCTGGAGAGCGGCGTGCGCATTGTGCCCGGCGGATCGTCCGTACGCGACGGCTCCTACCTCGCCCCTTCCGTGGTGATGATGCCTCCCGCCTATGTGAACGTCGGCGCCTATGTCGACGAGGGCACCATGATTGACTCCCACGCGCTCGTCGGAAGCTGCGCTCAGGTGGGGCGGCGCGTCCATCTTTCCGCCGGGGTTCAGGTCGGTGGCGTACTTGAGCCCATCGGCGCAGTGCCGGTCATCATCGAGGACGATGTTATGGTCGGCGGCAACTGCGGTATCTACGAAGGGACCATCGTCAAGGAACGGGCAGTAATCGGCACAGGCGTCATCATCAACGGTTCCACGCCGGTCTATGATCTCGCCCGGGGCACCGTCCACCGAAAAACGGCGGATTCGCCGCTGGTCATCCCGGAAGGAGCTGTGGTCGTTGCCGGCTCAAGAGGCCTCAAGGGTGACTTCGCCGAAGAGCACGGCCTGTCAATCTACACGCCTGTGATCATCAAGTACCGCGACACGAAGACCGATGCGGCAACTGCACTCGAAGACGCCCTCCGCTGAGCGCATGGGAACGGCGCCCTTTGGTTCCCTGAAGGCAGTTGCGTTCATTGCAGCAGGCCTTTTCGCTCTGGGGGCCGCTGCCCCCGGTGCGGCATCCACGCGTGACGACCGGTACTTTGAAACTGCCCGCAGCATTGATCTCATGGGCGATGTCACCCGTCAGGTTGCAGAGAGTTATGTCGACACGGTCGACATCAGCCGGATGCTGTATTCCGGCATTGACGGCATGCTCGAAACCCTTGACCCCTACTCAGTCTTTCTCGACAGCGAAGAGTCCCGGGAACTCGGGGACCTCACCAGCAACCAGTATGCCGGCATCGGCGTCACCATCGCCGCTCTGGACGGCAGCATCTATGTCACTTCGGTCGAGAAGGGCTGGCCGGCCGAAACGGCCGGCCTAAGGACGGGAGACCGTCTCACCGCCATCAACGGCGTCCTCCTAGCCGGCAAATCCCTTGATGCCGTGCGCGAGCTGATCCGGGGTAATGTCGGCTCACCCGTCACCCTGCGGGTTCAGCGGCATGGAACTGAACCCTTCACATGCCGGCTCGTTCGCGAAGAGGTTCGGCTGAGCACTGTCGGGCATGCAGCTTTCCTCGACGGGAATGGAGGGATTGCCTACATTTCACTGACCAGTTTTGCCGACCGGTCAGGTGTGGATCTCAAAAGCGCGCTCGGACAGCTGCAGCGGGAGGCGGTGAGCCGCGCCATCCCGATGCAGGGCATCATCCTCGATCTCAGGGAAAACCCCGGAGGCCTGCTTGACGCCGCAGTCGACGTTACCGGATCGTTTGTTGCAAAAGGAAGCCCGGTGGTATCCATCCGCGGACGTTCCGCCGCGGCATCCCGTTCCTATGCAACCTCCGGCCCGCCTTTCGATGCATCCCTTCCCCTGGCAGTTCTCATCAATGCCCGCAGTGCCTCGGCAGCTGAAATCGTCGCAGGAGCTGTGCAGGATCTCGACCGCGGCGTCATAATCGGTGAGCGTTCCTTCGGCAAAGGGCTCGTGCAGTCGGTCATCCGCCTGCCCTATGAAAATGCCCTCAAGCTGACCACCGCCAAGTACTATACCCCGTCGGGCCGCCTCATCCAGAAAGAGGCTGGAGATGCGCACGGCTCACGTGATGTCCTGCCCAGAAAAAAAGCCGGGGAAGGGTCGGCTGAGGTGTTCAGAACCGCAAGCAACCGGAAGGTGTTCGGTGGTGGCGGAATCCTTCCCGACATCATTGCCACAGATCCCGAACCGTCCCCATACCTTGAATCGCTTGAGAGGAAAGGACTGCTGTTCCTGCATGCAGCTCTGTGGCGTGCATCGCATCCCCAGCCGCCGGCCCCTGCCGACAGTGCGGCGCTTGTTCAGAGCTTCAGCGGGTTCCTTGAGACGCAGGAGTTCACGTACCGTTCTCTCGCCGACAGGAAGCTGGAGGAACTGAAGAAGCTTCTTGCCGGGGAAAAAACGGATGCAGCCAAACAGGCGATGGCAGTGTACCGTACAATGGAGGTTGAGATTGCTGCCGGGCGGGAGCGCGAGATCGGCCGTGCGTCAGGAGAGGTTTACACTGCCCTTAGGGAGGAGGTTCTTCGCCATTACGACGAACGGCTTGCCGCCATGGAGGGGCTCCGTCACGATCCCGTGGTGCGGAAGGCCAGCGAGATCATCGCCAGGTCGCGCACCTACCGCAAACTGCTCAGCCGCTGAGAGGACGGCCCGTCCGCTTCAGCCGGTCCTGTGTGATGCTTTTCTGCGCCCCGATGGCGATCAGGAGGTTGCTGATGCTCAGGAGGCTTTCTGCCGCCCCGTGCAGAAGGTCATCGTGCGAGAGGGTCGGGTACCCTCTTATCCCGGTTGCCACATACATGCATCCGACTGTCACCAGGATGAAGACAAGCACGAACCAGAACCCTCCGACCGTTACTCCCGAAAACACCGTCCGATCCCGTTTCCATACCATCACGAGCAGTACGAGAAACGTCAGGTAGACGACGCTTGAGAGCTGCAGGATAAGGTCGAACACATCCTCCCCCATCCATGATTGCGGCCGTCCGGCGATGAGCATCGTGCCGATGAACACGGAGGCGGTTATTCCGCTCTCAGCGGGTTTCGGCAGACGCCTCAGAATGTTCATGGTCGCCAGAAGAAGGGCGATGCTTCCAAACAGGTTGATGACCTCCGACATATCGAGCATGAAGGGGATGGCGTCACCGGTGGCATGGTATCCGAGCACGAAAAAACTTCCAACCCAGTGCGGAAGCATGGACAGGCCGAAGATTCTGAGGGCAGGCCTTCCCGACAGGGACCCATGGCGGAACAGGAGAAATGCGGCACCCCCCCATTCCAGCGATGAGAAAACGTGGATGATCCAGTTCGGCAGGGATAGCAGCATTCAGCGTCCTTTCAGGAGGTGGTAGATATTCTTCGAGAAGATCTTCATCTGAACCGACCATGGTGCCGGCACCATTTTCTTGTAAAGATAAGAGTCGAAGGTGATCCGCTGCACGTCATCGTCAGCGCAAATCGCCACAAAGCTTTCCCTGAGGCGGTCGTTGCGGTAGTAAATGGCCTGCAGGGCTTCGAGTCCGAAGAATATCGGCTGGTAGAGCTTCCGGAACTCCTGCTCATAGGCGCTGAGCGGTGCGCCGGACTTGATGTGGCGAACCATTGCCTCGGCACCGAGCTTTCCCGAACGCATTGCGAAAAATATGCCCTCACCGTTGGCCGGCGTCACAAGTCCGGCCGCATCACCGACGAGGATGTTCTTTTCAGCGGCGAACATCTTTCGGGGCTTCATGGGGATTTTTGCGGCCTCGTCGAGGTACGACTCCGTCTTAATGCCGATTTTCTCCACAAACCGCTTCTGCAGGGCCTTGATGCTGTGCTTGCGGTCCTCGGTGCCGGTGCCGATGGCAAGATGGTCCGCTTTCGGGAAGATCCATCCATAGAAGTCGGGGGAGACCTCTCCGTCAAACCAGATTTCGACGATGTCGCGGAATTTTTCGATTTCCGGGGTGTAGTGGAACCGCTGCTGCATGGCGATGACCTTCAGCTCGTTCGGCGGGAACCCAAGTTCGTCGGCGGTTTTCGAGTTGGCTCCGTCGGCACCGATGATGTGCGTTGCCTCGAACGGCTCGACTTTGTTTCCGAGCGTGGATATGAGCCACCCTTCACCGGTCGGCATGAGGCTGTCCATCAGGCCTTCCATGACGACGGCGCCAGCCTTCTCGGCTTCGCTGCGCAGCCATCGGTCGAATTTCTCGCGGCGAACCATTCCCACATATCCGTTCGGCATGTGCATTTCGATCGTGCGCCCTTTCGGGGAGCGGGCGCGCATGTGCGAGAGCTTCTTTTCAACCAGTTCCGGCGGAATGGAGAACTCTTCGATGAGCCCAAGCG
This sequence comes from Pelodictyon luteolum DSM 273, assembly GCF_000012485.1. Lineage (NCBI taxonomy): Bacteria > Pseudomonadati > Chlorobiota > Chlorobiia > Chlorobiales > Chlorobiaceae > Pelodictyon > Pelodictyon luteolum. The sequence continues at coordinate 22,179 of NC_007512.1, forward strand.
GTATGGCTCCGCCGCAGGGTTTCACATTCTCGAGGTTCCGCTCGAGCAGGATGGTCGAAAGCCCCGCCTTAGCCAGAACTGCTGCGGCAACGGCCCCGGAAGGACCTCCGCCTATCACTGCGACATCGTAACGCATGGTGGTGGGTTTGGGGTGGTTCAAGCCATCTTCGCCGTGATGAACGCCGCTGTCTGCGACATGTCGATGCGTTCCTGCTGGGCAGTGTCGCGGAAGCGGACCGTCACGGTTCCGTCCTCAATCGACTGGTGATCAACCGTGATGCAGAACGGGGTGCCGATCTCGTCCTGACGGCGGTAGCGTTTGCCGATGGAGGCCGCATCGTCATACTGCACGGGGAAGGATTCAGCCAGTTCATCGCGGAGTTTCATGGCAGCTTCGCCCATGCCTCCTTTCTTCATCAGCGGCAGCACTGCCGCTTTTACCGGAGCGACCTTCGGGGCCAGTTTCAGCACCACGCGCTCTTCGCCGTCTACCACGTCTTCAGAATAGGCATCGGAGAGGATGGCCAGGAACAGGCGGTCGCATCCTGCGGAAGTTTCCACCACGTATGGGATAAAGCGCTCGTTGGTGACCTGGTCGACATACTCCATGTTCTTTCCGGAGTACTCCTGGTGGCGGCTGAGGTCGAAATCGGTCCGCGAGTGGATCCCCTCGATCTCCTCAATGCCGAAGGGAAACTCGAACTTGATGTCGTAGGCAAGATCGGCGTAGTGTGCGAGTTTGTCGTGTTTGTACCAGTGCAGCTTTTCAGGCCGGATGCCGAGCTGGCGGGTGTACCACTGGTATCGTTCTTCTCTCCACGCTTCAAATGCCTCTGCCTGAGTGCCGGGCTTGACGAAGTACTGCATTTCCATCTGTTCGAACTCGACCATGCGGAAGATGAAGTTGCCCTTGACGATCTCGTTGCGGAATGCCTTGCCGATCTGGGCGATGCCGAAGGGGACTTTCATTCGGGAAGACTCGCGCACGTTGTGGAAGTTCACAAAGATGCCCTGGGCGGTTTCCGGACGGAGATATACCACGCCGGAGCTGTCGGCCACTGCGCCCATATTGCACTGGAACATGAGGTTGAACTGGCGCACCTCGGTCCAGTCGCCCGAGCCGGTGTCGGGGGCCTTGATGCCCTCGTCGATGATCAGCTCGTAGAGCGCGCGGTTCGGTTCTTCACTTGCTCCGCAAGCTTCGTAGGTCATCTGTACCCGCAGGGCATCAGCATCCTTCCCATCACGGCGGAGCTTTTCAATGTGGTTCTCTATCAGGTGGTCGGCCCGGTAGCGCCGCTTCGTCGTGCGGTCGTCGATCATCGGATCGTTGAAGCTGGCTACATGGCCGGAAGCTTCCCAGACTGTCGGGTTCATCATGATCGAGGCGTCGATGCCCACGATGTTCTGGTGTCGGCGCGTCATGGCGTTCCACCAGAGCTCCTTGATGTTGCGTTTCATCTCGCTGCCGAGGGGGCCGTAGTCGAAGCAGGAGGAGAGACCGCCGTAGATTTCCGAAGAGGGGAAGATGAACCCCCTGCGTTTGGCGAGGGAAACCAGTTTATGCATCACTTTGTCCGGCGACAGGCTGGTGCCCTGCACACGGGTGGTATCAGGTGTGGTCATGGCGTCAATAAGGTGTTTCGGGAAAAGCTTTTCTCGTGTGAATATATAACAAAGCGCCGGTCATACCGACTGGATTTCAGTTTTCAGGGCTATCTCCTCAAGAACCGCGCTGACCCGGATGCATCGCTCGATGAGGCCGCTGAACACAATAGCGCGCCCACTGTTGTGCACCTCCATGGTGAGTTGCTGGGCTTTCTGGCGGCTGCAGCGCACAGCAAGGATGATCTGGAAGATGACTTCGTCAAATGAGTGCTCCTCATCGTTGAACAGCACGACCCTGTATGCATCGCCGGTGTCGGTGCCCGGAGTTGCGGGGCTTTCAAGGGTTTCGTGTTTCGTTCCGGGATCGATGCAGGTGTACATATCTCTGGAGATGCGGAGTGGTTTCATGATGCGCTTCAGGGGTAAAATACGGCAGATGGCGCCGCGACGCAACTTCTGCGCTCAGGCCGTGATGACTGGCGCCGTTGCCCCTAGTGAAAATGCTCCGCTCCCGCTTACCTCCACACGACAGTGCGCCCCGACGGGCAGTGTCATAAGGTCTGCGACATGACCGTAGGAGAGCCCTGTCACCACAGGCCCGAGGTTCCTGCATCGGTCGGCATAGTAGTTGAAGATCCGAAGCAGCCGGTCCTCTTCCTCCTGCTGCACGCCTCCGTTGCTGAACTGGCCGAAGAGTATGGCGCGGCAACCCTCGAGCTGGCCGGCATTCAGGAGCTGAGCGAGCATCCTGTCGATGCGGTAGGACGCTTCGTTGACATCTTCGAGGAACAGCAGCGCGCCGTCGAGTGAAGGGAGAAAAGGCGTTCCGACCATCGAACTGAGCATGGTGAGGTTGCCGCCGATGAGGGGGCCTTCCGCTGTTCCGGGCCGAAGGACTGAAATCCTGTGAGCCGGGCAGTTCCGGATGGAGAGCGCAAAAAGGGGAGAGGTGAGCATGCCCCAGAAATGCTCTTCGGTGCAGGGGGTGGGGTCGTGCAGCTCTGTTGCGAGCATCGGCCCTGAAAAGTTGACGAGCCCCGTTTTGGCTAGAATGGCAAGCGAAAGGGCTGTGATATCAGAATAGCCGATGAAGATCTTCGGGTGTTTCCTGATGAGTTCGTAGTCGATGGAGCCGAGGAGGCGGGACGCGCCTGCTCCGCCGCGCAGGCAGATGACGGCACGTACTGCCGGGTCCTGGAACATGGCGTGCAGGTCGTAGAGCTTTTCGCGGTCTGCGACTTCGGGATCGGTACTGATGCGGTTGAGATGTCGGGAGGGTTTGACCCTGTAGCCGTTCTTTTCAAGATAGGATACAGCCTGCTCGATCCTCTCCGGGCGGGTGGAGTGGGATGAGGGGGAGATGAGGCCGATGGTCTCTCCCGGTGCAAGTGCATGTGGCAGGAGTTGCGTCATAAGTCCAAAAAAAAACCCGGCATTCCATTGCGTGGAGGCCGGGCTTATCGATTCAATGACATGGAATCAGGAAACGCTTTCGGTCAAAAGGATCGCCTTGTTTGCGCTGACTTCAAAAAAACCGTCAGAAATTGTGAAGGTCTTTTCGGTTTTGTCTGCGAGTGAAAGCCTGACCTTTCCGCCTTTGAGGGCGGAAAGGAGGGGGGCATGATTCTTCATGACCTGGAAAAGTCCGTCCTGTCCCGGTGCGATGACGCTCACCACCTCTCCGGAGAAGTGAAGCTTCTGGGGAGTGACGATGTCTACATCAAAACCTTTGTCGGATTTTGCCATGGTGCGCTCTTGATTACAGGGTTTTAGCTTTCTCGATGGCCTCTTCGATGGTTCCGACGAGGTAGAAGGCGCCTTCGGGAAGATTGTCGTGCTTGCCGGCAATGATTTCCTTGAAGCCCTTGATGGAGTCCTCGAGCTTTACGTACTTGCCTGCAAGGCCGGTGAAGGCTTCTGCGACGAAGAACGGCTGCGAGAGGAAGCGCTGCACTTTTCTTGCCCGTGCGACAACGAGTTTGTCCTCGTCGCTGAGCTCGTCCATGCCTAGGATTGCGATGATGTCCTGAAGGTCCTTGTAGCGCTGCAGGATCTGCTTGACGGACTGCGCGGTGTCGTAATGGTCGTCTCCGATGACGTTCGGATCAAGAATGCGCGAGGTCGAGTCGAGCGGATCGACAGCCGGGTAGATGCCGAGCTCGGCGATCTGGCGCGAAAGCACAGTTGTTGCATCAAGGTGGGCGAAGGCGGTAGCCGGCGCCGGATCGGTAAGGTCATCGGCAGGCACATAGATGGCCTGTACGGAGGTGACGGAACCGTTCTTGGTGGAGGTGATCCTGTCCTGCAGTTCGCCCATCTCGGTTGCCAGAGTAGGCTGGTAGCCGACGGCGCTCGGCATACGGCCGAGAAGCGCGGATACTTCGGAGCCCGCCTGGGTGAAGCGGAAGATGTTGTCGATGAATAGCAGCACGTCGCGGTGCTCTTCATCACGGAAGTACTCTGCGATGCTGAGGCCGGTGAGTGCAACCCTTGCGCGTGCGCCGGGAGGCTCGTTCATCTGTCCGAACACGAGCGCGGTCTTGTCGATGACGCCCGATTCCATCATTTCATGCCAGAGATCGTTTCCTTCACGGGTACGCTCGCCGACGCCGGCGAACACGCTGTAGCCGGACTGCTGCTTTGCGATGTTGTTGATGAGCTCCATGATGAGCACGGTCTTTCCAACACCTGCACCGCCGAAGAGGCCGGTTTTACCGCCGCGTGAATATGGCTCGAGAAGGTCAATGACCTTGATGCCGGTTTCGAACATCTCGGCTTTCGTCGAGAGGTCTTCGAACTTCGGTGCCGAGCGGTGGATCGAGTAGGTTTTCGTTGCGTTGACCGGGCCGCGGCCGTCAATCGGGTCGCCGACGACGTTGAGCATCCTGCCGAGCACGCCTTCTCCGACAGGCGCCTGAATCGGCCGGCCGGTGTTTGCTACGCTGAGTCCCCTGATGAGGCCGTCAGTGCTTTCCATTGCAACCGTGCGGACGCGTTCTTCGCCGAGGTGCTGCTGTGTTTCGAGCACAAGCCTGGAACCGTCGGGTCTTGTGATGGTCAGCGCGTCAAGGATCGACGGGAGCTGACCTTCAGGAAAATCGACGTCAACAACTGGGCCGATGATCTGGGAAATCTTACCTTCTTGCATAGTGACAGTGTGGATAGGATTTATGTTGTAAAGCTTACTATTCAGGCTTCCGGTCGTCATTTCCGGATACGAGCCACCTGAGGGACTTGAACCCACGACCTACTATTTACGAAACAGTTGCTCTACCAACTGAGCTAAGGTGGCCTATAGCATTCGTCTGATTCCCTGAAAAAATCAAGCCCAAATATAATTTTTTTGTCAAAGATTCGCAAAGATTAATAAGGGGCGCTTTGGGGGTGTTTAAAAAAAGGAGAATTCCTATATTTAGAAAGATGCAGACCCGCACTTTTTTTCTTGGAACCCCGCCCCCGGAACCGTATATGTAGATTATGAAGATGATTCGACGCACTGTTTTCCTGCTCACCGCTGCACTTTTGCTGGTCGTCCGACCCGCAGCAACACTTTCTGCCGAGCCTTCCACCGCTCAAGGCGTCAAGGCGCCCGTGTTTTCCGGCATCACCCTTGAGGGCAAGCGCATCAGTTCGGCATCTCTCGCCGGGAAGCCCTACATCGTCAACTTTTTTGCATCCTGGTGTCCGCCATGCCGGCATGAAATCCCCGACATGGTCGCACTCCAGAAGGTCTATGGTCCCAAAGGTTTCACCTTCATCGGTGTTGCGGTCAGCGACAGCGAACCGGCCATCCGGGCGTTTGTCTCTAAAGCAGGAATAACCTATCCCGTCATGATGGGTGACGAGAAGATAGTAGGAGCGTTCAGCGGCCAGGTACGCGGGGGAATGCGTTCCATTCCGACCTCCTTCGTCATCAACTCCTCGGGTCGCATCACGGAGGTCATCACAGGCGCCAGGAGCCGGGACGAGTTTGAGAAGAAGATTCTTCAGTCTTTCAAAAAGTGAAGCAGGGGGCCATGCATCCCGGGATATTACATCAGGTGCAATCCTGCGGGCGGTCACCTGCCCAATAAACAGTTTTCTCCGCATCCGCAGCCGCTGTTGAAGGCTGCGGTTGCTTTTTTTAACCGGCAGTCAAACGCAAACGAACAATCATGAGCGCAACGCAGATCAATGCCCCGGATTTTGTGACCAACAAGAAACTGCTCCAGTGGGTGCAGGAAACCGCGGACATGTGCTGTCCTGACAACGTCTACTGGTGCGATGGATCACAGGAGGAGTATGACTCCCTCTGCCAGCAGATGGTTGAGAGCGGCACTTTCATCAAGCTTTCCGAAGAAAAACGACCGAACAGCTATCTCTGCCGTTCCGATCCGAGCGACGTGGCAAGGGTCGAGGACCGCACTTACATCTGCAGCATCCGTCGTCAGGATGCCGGCCCGACCAACAACTGGGTTGCCCCGAAAGAGATGAAGGAGACCCTCCGCGGCCTCTATACCGGCTGCATGAAGGGCCGTACGATGTATGTCATTCCGTTCAGCATGGGTCCGCTCGGTTCCCACATCGCCCATATCGGCGTCGAAATCACCGATTCTCCCTATGTTGTAACCAACATGCGCATCATGACCCGCATGGGCCGCAAGGTGCTTGATCTCATCGGATCGGACAGCGAGTTCGTGCCCTGCCTCCACTCCGTCGGCGCTCCGCTTGAGCCCGGACAGGCCGATGTTCCGTGGCCCTGCAGCGACACCAAGTACATCGTCCACTTCCCCGAGGAACGTGCCATCATGTCCTTCGGCAGCGGCTACGGCGGCAACGCCCTGCTCGGCAAGAAGTGCTTTGCGCTCCGCATCGCTTCAAGCATGGCCCGCGACGAAGGGTGGCTCGCAGAGCATATGCTCATTCTCGGTGTCGAGTCTCCTGAAGGAGAGAAGACCTATGTCGGTGCGGCTTTCCCGAGCGCCTGCGGAAAGACCAACTTCGCCATGCTCATTCCGCCGCAAGCCTACGATGGCTGGAAAGTGACCACCATCGGCGATGATATCGCATGGATCAAGCCCGGTGAAGACGGACGCCTGCACGCCATCAACCCCGAGTACGGATTCTTCGGCGTTGCTCCCGGTACCTCCATGAAGTCGAACCCGAACGCCATGGCTTCACTCAGCCGTGACACCATTTTCACCAACGTAGCCATGACGCTCGACGGCGATATCTGGTGGGAAGATATGACTGATGAGCCGCCGGCTGAACTCATTGACTGGCAGGGTAAACCGTGGACCCCGGGTTGCGGCAGGCCGTCCTCGCACCCGAACGCCCGCTTCACCTCCATGGCAAGCAACTGCCCCTCGATCGATCCCGACTGGGAGAACCCGAAGGGCGTGCCGATCAGTGCATTCATCTTTGGCGGACGCCGCCGCGATACCGTGCCGCTCGTCTACCAGTCTGCAAACTGGAACTTCGGCGTCTACCTTGCAGCAACCATGGGTTCCGAAATGACCGCCGCCGCCGCCGGAACCATCGGCCAGGTCCGCCGCGATCCCTTCGCCATGCTTCCGTTCTGCGGTTACCATATGGGCGACTACTTCAACCATTGGCTCCATGTCGGCCGCACCATCCAGGATCCGCCGCGCATCTTCGGTGTCAACTGGTTCCGCAAGGACGAGAACGGCAAGTTCCTCTGGCCGGGATTCGGTGAGAACATGCGTGTCTTGCAGTGGATCGTCGGTCGCGTCCGCGGACGTGCTACAGCGGTGGAAAGCCCGCTTGGCTGGATGCCGAAGTACGACGCCCTCAACTGGTCCGGGCTGGACGCCATGACCCCGGAGAAGTTCTCCAAGTTGATGGAGGTCGACAGCGAGGCCTGGAAGAAAGAGCTGCTCTCGCATGAGGAGCTGTTCGAGAAGATCTACGATCGCCTTCCGAAGGAGTTCCCGCACATCCGCGAGCTCATGCTCTCGACGCTCTGGCTCTCCCCGGCACATTGGGCGATGGCTCCTGAGCGCTTTTCGGGCGAAAACTGATAAGCCTATGCTTTTCCTTCAGCCGGTGCAGGGGATTCGTCCCCGCACCGGCTGTTTTTTTTGTGCTTGGAATTAACGATTGTTAATATTATATATCACCATATCGCTATATCGTTAAAAGAGCAACCACAATCACAACCACAACCAGAGCATTATGTTCAGAAAATCATTTGCAGGTGCGGCCATCGCGCTTTCAGTCTGCTGTACCTCGACGGCGATGGCAACCAACGGCATGAACCTCGAAGGGTACGGCGCCAAATCACACGCCATGGGCGGTGCCGGCATGGCGTTTGATACCGGTAACTCAGCAGTCATGAACAACCCGGCAACGCTGGGCTACATGAAAGATGGCGTCAGCGAGATCGGTATTGGTATCAGGGGCCTGCACCCGAATGTAGACCTTAATTATAGCGGGATGACAGATGAGTCCGGAGCAACAGGATTTTACATGCCGTCGCTCTCGTATATGCAAAAAGATGGAAATATCACCTGGGGTGCTGCTGTGCTCAGTCAGGGTGGAATGGGTACCGACTATGGGAACGATTCGCCGCTCTATCAAGGTGGATATAGTGACGCTAGTGACGCTAATGATCCAATCCTTCTAAGCGGTAAGGATATCCGCTCTGAAGTCGGCGTTGGCCGTGTCATGTTCCCGATTGCCTACAACCTGACCGAAAACACCACCATCGGCGTATCGGCCGACTTCGTCTGGGCCAGCATGGATCTGCAGATGGATATGGACGGTATGCACTTCGGAATGATGGAGACCGGCGGCTCAATGCTCCCGACGGTGACTGAAGGGACACTCAACTACGTCCGATACGACTTCTCTAATGGAACTCCGTTCATCGGCAGTGCGGTCGGCTACGGTACGGGCTTCAAGCTCGGATTCACCCATAAGCTCAGCAAGCTGCTCACCATCGGCGGAACATACCACTCGCAGACGATGATGTCTGATCTGGAGTCGAGCAATGCAAAGCTTACAGTCGTCAATACCGTCGACAATACCGCTAGAACGCAGGAGGTGTCTGGAAAAATAAAGGTCAATGACTTCGAGTGGCCGGCAACCTTCGCTGCAGGCGTTGCCCTCCACCCCACAAACCGCCTGATGATTGCCGGCGACATAAAGTACGTCGACTGGTCGAGCGTGATGGATAAATTCTCCACCACCTTTGTTGCCGACAACACCACGGCAAACGGCGCCTATGCAGGCAAGACCCTTGACATGAGCATGAAACAGGACTGGCGCGACCAGACCGTCTACTCAATTGGCGTGGAATATAAGGCCACTAAGAGGCTCGCACTTCGCGGAGGAGCCAGTTTGTCTACCAACCCGGTGCCTGATGCCTACCTCAACCCCATGTTCCCCGCCATCACCAAGGATCATTATACCTGCGGTTTCGGTTACCGCGTGACTGACGATACCAAGGTCGGGGCAGCATTCAGCTATGCTCCCAAGGTCACTGAAACGAACGGCGAGGGTATGGTCATCTCCCACAGCCAGGCGAACTGGTCCTTCAACCTCGTCCATAATCTTTGATTGAGTGCGGGCAGGATTGATATCCTTGGATCAGCTGAGGATCTGAATGCAGAAGGGCGCCCTATGGCGCCCTTCATGCGTAATGGATGAACGGTTCAGGTGCTCAGTCGAGGGTGAAGCCGATCTTGCAGGTCACCTGGAAGTACGCGACCTTCTGGTCTTCGACATGGCAGCGGGTCTCCAGGACTTCCACCCAGCGGATGTTGCGGACTGATTCAGCGGCCTTGGCCACTGCGTTGTTGATGGCTTCCTCGATGCTGGTGGCGGAGGATCCTACGATCTCAATTTTCTTATAGACGTGTGCGCTCATTGGTGCAAGGGATTTGATTGATTGAAAAAAGTCGTGGTTGCGGGATGGGCATGATGCCCGGCCAGCCCGCATATTAGCAAAACGGGAGTAATGTTCAAAAAATGAACCCCGCCAATCCTCATTTCCGAAGGGGACGCTGCCGGGTGCGGGCGAATCTTGAGAAAAAGTACGCCTTTCCTCCGAATATTCTTTGGAGAATGGCTCTCTTATGTTATTATATATCTATTCGGTTATATAGTGATACGACGAAGAGGTTGATCTCCCGTGTTCCGTCTTTGCCGGGCGCATGCCTGAGGCAAGGGCGCATGGCCCTTCATAATACTTAGAACAAACCAGTTCATGAATTACGGTTTTGTCATTGACGCCCGCAAGTGCATCGGATGCCATGCATGCTCCGTTGCCTGCAAATCAGAAAACCAGGTTCCGCTAGGCGTGAACAGGACCTGGGTGAAGTATGTGGAGAAGGGGACCTTCCCTGATACCCGCCGCTACTTTACCGTGCTGCGCTGCAACCACTGCGAGGAACCCCCCTGCGTGGATATCTGCCCTGTCGAAGCACTGCATAAGCGGCCTGACGGGATTGTGGATTTCGACTCCCGCCGCTGCATCGGCTGCAAGGCCTGTGCTCAGGCATGCCCCTACAACTCCGTGTACATCGATCCCGAGACTCAGACCACGGCCAAGTGCAGCTACTGCTCGCACAGGGTCGAGATTGGCCTGAAGCCCGCCTGTACTGTGATCTGCCCTCAGCAGGCGATCATTTCGGGAGATCTTGATGACCCTCAGAGTGAAATCTCCAAACTGGTGGCAAACGAGCGCACTGTTGTCCGCAAGCCGGAAAAAGGGACAGGCCCGAATGTCTTCTACATCAACGGCGACGGCGCTTCGCTTGATCCGTTCCAGGCACCCGAAGAGGACGCCTATATGTGGAGCGCCCAGTCGCGCGGCGTCGGCCACTTCGCCAAGCATGCGGTGCACGGTGAAGGCCACGGTGTTCCCGATCGGTCTGCAGTCGGTTCGCACGGCGCGAAACCGAAAGCCGGAGCTCCCCGCAGGGTATACGATGCTCCCTCAAAGGGCTCCGTCTGGGGCTGGGAGGTTCCTGCATATGTATGGTCGAAGGCCGTGTCTGCAGGTGCATTCCTTCTTCTTTTTGCCTTCGCTCTCATGCCGGACGCTGCGCTTTCTCCCGCCATGCAGTGGGGGCTCTGGGCGATCTCGCTAGTGTTCCTCGCCCTGACCGGCGCCTTCCTCGTGAAGGATCTCGACCGTCCTGACCGCTTTACCTCGGTCATGCTCCGCCCTCAGTTCGGTTCGTGGCTCGTCCGGGGCGGCCTCACCATCACCGGCTACGGAGCATTCCTCGCCCTCTGGGGAGCCGGCACCTGGCTTGCGCTTCCGATGCTTGCTTCTGCTGGTCTCTGGGGCGGTGCCGCCATGGCGCTGCTGACTGCGGTATATACTGCATTCCTCTTTGGATCTGCCAAGGGCCGCGACTTCTGGCAGAGCCCGATGCTGTCGTTGCACATGCTCCTGAACTCGGTGATTGCCGGAGGCGCAGCCATGGCGCTTCTCTCTCTCTTCACCGGGATCGATGAGGGTGCTGCCGGGCAGCTCAGAATGGTGCTCACCGGCGCCTTCGTTCTTCATCTCCTCGTTATGGCAACGGAGCTTTACGGCCGCCACCCGTCCGTCGGTGCCGAACGTGCCGCCGAGGCGATCAGGAGCGGAAGCCTGAAGAACGATTTCTGGTTCGGAAGTGTCCTGTTGGGCAACCTGCTGCCTCTTCTCGCAGTCCTTGTGCCGACCGGCTCACTGACCCTCGCCGTGGCTTCCATCTTCGCCCTCGCCGGCGTTTTCTACACCGAAAAAGTATGGGTCAAGGCCCCGCAGACAATCTCATTAAGTTAACCCCGGAGCAGCGACAAGCATGAGTTACAAGCATAAACCAACCGTCATAGAGACCCTTGCCGAAAAGGTCGGCATTATTGCTGACCTGCACAGCGATACCGCGACCGGCGCAGTCCCGATGCCCATCGAAGGCCCTCCAGTAGCGTGCCCTCCCCCTGAAAAATGGGACAACTGGGTGGAGTATGATTCGAAAAGCTGGCCTGAGCGGAAGTCGAACGAGTACATGCTCATCCCTACTGCCTGCTTCAACTGCGAGGCGGGCTGCGGACTGCTTGCCTATGTGGACAAGAAGGACATGAAGATCCGCAAGCTGGTCGGCAACCCCTACCACCCTGCGAGCCGCGGGCGCAACTGCGCCAAAGGCCCCGCCACCCTCAACCAGGTCGAAGACCAGGATCGGGTGCTCTACCCGATGAAACGGGTCGGTAAGCGGGGCGCAGGCAAGTGGGAGCGGGTCAGCTGGGACAGTGTGCTCGACGACATCGCCGGCCGCATGCGCAAAGCCATCATGGAAGGCCGTAACAACGAAATCTCCTACCATGTCGGCCGTCCAGGCCACGACGGGTTCATGGAGTGGGTATTCCGTGCCTGGAATGTCGATGGCCACAACAGCCACACCAATGTATGCTCCTCGGGCGCCCGGTTCGGGTACGCCATCTGGGAGGGGTTCGACCGTCCTTCGCCGGACCATGCCAACGCCAAGTTCATTCTGCTCGTGAGCGCCCACCTCGAGTCGGGCCATTACTTCAACCCTCACGCACAGCGCATCGTTGAAGCCCGCATGAAAGGTGCCAAGCTCGCAGTCCTCGACCCTCGCCTCTCCAACACTGCAAGCATGTCCGACTACTGGATGCCGACCTACCCCGGCACCGAACCGGCTGTGATGCTCGCCATGGCGAAGGTGATCATCGAAGAGGGCCTCTACAACCGCGACTACCTGGAAAACTGGGTGAACTGGAAAGAGTACCTTGCCAACGAATATCCCGGCTCACAGGTTTCGTTTGAGGCGTTTATCGAGGCCCTTGCCAAAGAGTACGCAAAGTACACTCCGGAGTATGCCGAGAAAGAGAGCGGCGTTCCTGCCGCCACGATCATCGACGTCGCCCGCCAGATTGGCGCGGCCGGTACGCAGTTCTCCACCCATGTATGGCGCAGTGCCAGCAGTGGCAACCTCGGCGGGTGGGCCGTGTCGCGAACCCTCCATTTCCTCAATGTTCTTACCGGCAGCGTCGGCACCGTCGGTGGCACGGCACCGAGCGCATGGAACAAGTTCAAGCCGACGGTGCCAGCCAGCCCGAAGCCCCAGACCCACTGGAACGAGCTGCACCTTCCGAACGAGTACCCGCTTGCTCATTTTGAAATGAGCTTCCTGCTTCCGCACTTCCTCAAGGAGGGCCGCGGAAAGCTCGACGTATACTTCACAAGGGTGTTCAACCCCGTATGGACCTATCCCGACGGCTTTTCCTGGATCGAGGCGCTTGAGGATGAATCGAAGATCGGCATGCACGCGGCCCTCACCCCGACCTGGAGCGAGACCGCATACTTTGCCGACTACGTACTGCCGATGGGCCACTCGCCCGAACGCCACGACATCATCAGCTATGAAACCCATGCAGGTAAGTGGATTGCGTTCCGTCAGCCGGTGCTGAGGGTCGCAAGCGAGAAGATGGGCAAGCCGGTTACCTTCACCTGGGAGGCGAACCCCGGCGAGGTATGGGAAGAGGACGAGTTCTGGATCGAGCTCACCTGGCGCATCGACCCCGACGGAAGCCTCGGTATCCGAGAGCATGTGACCTCTCCCTACCGTCCCGGAGAGAAGATTACGATCGGTGAGTACTACCGCTACATCTTCGAGCACACACCCGGCCTCACCGAGGCTGCAGCAAAAGAGGGGCTCGGAGCTTTCGAGTATATGCAGAAGTTCGGTGCATTCGAGATTGAGAACAAGGTCTATGACGTGAACCGGAAATCCCCTTCACCAACTGAGCTGCAGGGCGCCGAAGTCAATCCCGAGAGCGGCCTCATCACCAGTAACGGCAAGGCTGTCGGCGTGGAAGTAAAAGGCGAAGCCTGCACCGGGTTCCCTACCCCTTCGCGCAAGCAGGAGTTCTACTCCCAGACCATGGTCGACTGGAAATGGCCCGAATACCGGCTTCCCGGCTACATCAAGAGCCATATCCATGAGGAGAAGATGGACCACAGCAAAGGCGAGTTCGTGCTTGTACCGACTTTCCGCCTGCCGGTGCTCATCCACTCGCGGTCCGGCAACGCCAAGTGGCTTGCTGAAATCGCCCACCGAAATCCTGTCTGGGTGAACGCCACCGATGCCGCAATGCTCGGACTGGAAAACGGCCAGCTGATCAGGGTCAACACGGACATAGGGTTTTTCATCAACCGCGCCCTTGTGACTGAAGGCATACGCCCCGGCGTGCTTGCCTGTTCTCACCACATAGGCCGCTGGCGGCGTGAAGAGGATGCTTCATGCAACCGTTGGGCGGCCAATACCGTGAAAATCACCAAGGAGGGTGGCTCGAAGTGGAAGATGCGGGTTGAGAAGGATGTGCAGGCGCACGAGAGCGCCGATGCCGATACATCGAGGATCTTCTGGAGCGACGGCGGTGTTCATCAGAATATCACTTTCCCCGTGCACCCCGATCCGATCAGCGGCATGCACTGCTGGCACCAGAAGGTCCGCATCGAGCCCGCGCATGAAGGTGATGAGTACGGAGATGTGTTCGTCGACACCGACCGCTCACAGGCCGTCTATCGCGAGTGGCTCGCCATGACGAGGCCGGCCCCGGGACCCGGCGGCCTCCGCCGTCCGCTCTGGCTGAACCGTCCGTTCCGTCCCGAGGAAAAGACCTTCTACCTGAACGAGGGGAAATAACCCCCGAAATGCAGCGGCTGGTCTCCCCTCCTGCCGCTGCCCCTCCAGGGGGGCCTCGAGCTAACGTATTTTTTCATCGACTACAGGAGTTTCAGTTATGCCGGTACCGACCAGGACTCTTTCCGTGGCCGCAGGCGCCGCAGCCGCATTTGCGCTGCTGCTTCTTTTAATTCCCTCCACGCTGCTGGCTGCTGGGCCGGAAGCGGCCTTTGAGGCCGCATGGTGGGTATGGGTGCTTCTGCTCTTCGTTTTTTCATTTGTCCTCGGCATTTTCGCTGTGCTTGCGGGTGTCGGCGGCGGGGTGCTCTTTGTCCCCATCGTCAGCAGCTTCTTTCCTTTTCATCTCGACTATGTGAGAGGGGCGGGTTTGATGGTCGCGCTTTCAGGCGCCATCTCTGCAGGCGCGCCTCTGATGCGCAAGGGGCTGGCTGACCTGAAGCTCGGCCTCCCCATGGCTCTCGTCGGTTCGGTGAGCTCGATTGCCGGTGCCATGGTTGGCCTCTCGCTTCCGGCAGAGACGGTACAGCTGCTGCTCGGCATCGTCATCGTCGCCATCGCTACCATCATGGTTCCTCTCCGGGAAGTCCGGCTACCCCGAAGTGAAGGTGCCTGATGCCCTCTCAAAAGCCCTGCACATTTCTGGCATCTATTATGAAGAGTCGATAAAGGAAGAGATCTCCTGGCAGGTGCACCGCACGCCGCTGAGTCTCGTCTTTTTTCTCATGATCGGCTTCATCGGCGGGATGTTCGGCCTTGGTGCCGGTTTTGCCAACGTGCCGGTCTTCAACCTCCTCATGGGAGTGCCCCTCAAGGTGTCAGTAGCCACGAGCGGCCTGGTGCTCTCGATCAACGGGGCGGCGGCCGCCTGGGTCTACATGTTCAAGGGCGCCATGCTTCCGCTGATCGCCGTCCCCTCAATCGGCGGCATGATGCTCGGTTCAAAAATCGGAGCGAAGCTCCTGACGAAAGTCAACACCGGGTCGGTCCGCGTCATCGTGGTCACAATGCTTGCGGTGGCCGGAATTCGTTCACTCTTAAAGGGATTCGGGATATGAAACAGGATACACTGGGAAAGCCGCCGGTCCAGAACGAGCAGCTTGCATACGCCGGCGTGCTCGACAAAATGTCGCACTTCGGGATGCTCTTCCTCGGAGGCAGCTATGCCGCCTATGTTTTTCTTCTGCTTCCTCAAGAGGTCACGATTTCGGACATGGCCGCCAACTGGCACCTGAAGGCATCGGTCATGCAGGCAAAGCTCAACGCCCCTGTCGGATGGTCGTTCATGGCAAGCCCGGAGAGCTTTCTGCGAGGGGAGGCTTTGAGTTATCTGGCCATCATCATGATCTGCATGATCCCGGTCGTCTGTCTGCTGGTAACCGCACCCGCCTTTTTCCGGGAAAAACGCCCGATCTTCGGCGTCATCGCTCTTCTCCAGGTGCTTATCCTGCTCGTTGCAGCTACAGGCATGCTCGTGCGGTAAGTGGCCGCCCCCTTAAAAAAGCCACCTTTTTTTTGGTGGTTACCTGCGCTTTTATTATCATCTATATAATTACTCGGTTATATAGTTATTATTGGGGAGCGGTGGGTTATGCCCTCCCTCCGCAACAACCCAACCACGTTCAACACTGGAGGACCACCATGGCTGAAACAAAAAAACTGGCGATCATCGCTTCACAGGGAACCCTTGACTGGGCCTACCCTCCCTTCATCCTCGCATCGACGGCCGCGGCTATGGATATGGAAGCAGTGGTATTCTTCACCTTTTACGGTCTGCCGCTTCTCAAAAAGGAGATTGACGCCAAGGTGGCTCCGCACACCAACCCTGCCATGCCGATGAAGATGCCGTTCGGCAGCAAGGATTTCCAGTCCATCAACTGGCCGGTGCCGAACATCATTTCCGGCAATATCCCGGGCTTTGACAGCATGGCCACCTCACTCATGAAGGAGACCTTCAAGAAGAAAGGTGTGGCCACCGTCGAGCAGCTCCGTGAGATGTGCCAGGAGGCCGGCGTGCGTTTCATAGCCTGCCAGATGACCATGGAGGTTTTCGGGTTCTCGAAAGAAGAATTCATCGACGGTGTTGAGTACGGCGGTGCAGCCACCTTCCTCGAATATGCAGCCGATGCCGACATCTCGCTCTTTATCTGAGGGCCACTTCACAACTGAACCCTATGACAACCCTTTCTGAACTGGTCGAAGAGTGTCTTCCAGATGTGCAGGAGATCATGCCCTGGCATCTCGTTGAGCGGATGGCCGGGGTCCCCGGCCTCCTCATCGTCGACGTGCGGGAGCCCTATGAGTTTGAGGCCATGCACATCGAGGGTTCCGTGTGTGTCCCGAGGGGGATACTTGAGGCTGCCTGTGAATGGGGGTACGAGGATACGCTGCCGGAACTGGCGGCAGGCCGTGACCGGGAAATCGTTGTGGTGTGCCGTTCCGGAAGACGGAGCGTGCTTGCCGCATATGCCATGCAGCGGCTCGGATTCCTGAATGTCCGCTCTCTTCGCACCGGACTCCGGGGATGGAACGACTATGACGAGCCGCTCGTCGACGCCGATGGCGCGGTGGTGGGGACAAACGACGCTGACAGCTTTTTTCTTAGCCGCCTAAGACCGGACCAGATGCCGCCGAAAGCCGGGAACTGAAGATTTACTAGTGCTGACATCAATAACAACAAACAAGGAGAAACTCTCATGAGCGCAATCGCTGCCGCAACAGAACTGGACTGCAAGGGTCTCAATTGCCCCCTTCCGATCCTCAAGACGAAAAAAGCCATCGACGCGCTCCAGAGCGGTGAGGTGCTGAAGATGATGGCCACCGATCCCGGCTCCGTGAACGACATGGCTTCCTGGGCCAACCGTACGGGCAACGAGGTCGTCGAACATACCGAGGACGGTGGAACCCACACGTTCTTCATCCGCAAAAAATAAGAGATGCCCGTGAAGAAAAATGAAGCAGTGATCGGGAGGCTTATGGTGTCGGCGCCCGGAAAGAGTTCCGGCAAGACCACCATTACGCTTGCTCTGACGCACGCCCTTTCCGCTGCGGGCGACAGGGTCATGTGCTTCAAGAAGGGGCCCGACTACATCGATCCGGCATGGCACCGCCTGGCCGGTGCAGAGGAATCGCACAACCTTGATCCCTGGATGATGGGCGAGGACGGCTGCTTGCAGTCGTTTTCGCGTTACGCCCTCCGGGGTTCGGCGGCCCTCAACCTCATCGAGGGCAACCATGGCCTCCACGATGGCATTTCTCTTGACGGATCTGACAGTAGTGCTGGTCTGGCTTCAATGCTCAAGGCACCGGTACTGCTCGTCGTCGACGCATTGAGTGCCGGGCGCGGCATTGCCGCAATCGTCATGGGCATGCAGCAGATGGAGCCGCATGCCGACATCAGGGGCGTGGTGCTCAACCGGGTCCGCACAAAGCGTCAGGGCGAAAAACAGCGACTTGCAATCGAGCGTTACTGCAAGGTGCCGGTGCTCGGCGCCATCCCGGTCGATGAACGTCTTGTCATTCCGGAGCGCCATCTCGGTCTTACGACGGTTGACGAAAGCGGTGAGGGTGCTGAAGCTGCCATCCGAGGTGCATCGGAAACCGTTGCCGCTCATTGCGATATGGAGGCCATCCGAAACATCTTTTTTTCCGCTTCACCCGTTCCTCTCGAAGATATGCCTGAAGCGGAAGCAGGGATTCCGCTCTCCGGACGTGCTCGAATCGGAGTGTTCCGTGACAAAGCATTCTGCTTCTATTATCCCGAAAACCTCGAAGCCCTCCGGGATCGTGGAGCAGAGCTTGTTTTCATCGACTCAATGAAGGACAAGAAGCTCCCGGCGCTCGATGGCCTCTATCTTGGCGGAGGATTTCCGGAATCATTTATTGATGAAATCGCAGCCAACCGCACCCTCTGCGACAGCGTCCGCCATGCTGTGGAATCAGGCATGCCGCTTTACGCGGAGTGCGGCGGCCTCATTTATCTTTCATCAGGAGCCACCTGGAACGGGAAACGGCATCAGCTTGCCGGTGTTCTCCCTTTGGAAATTGACTTCCAGAAGCATCCTGCAGGTCATGGCTACCTGGAGCTCAAAAGTCTTCATTGCTCGCCGTGGTTCAGCGAAAGCGAGCGGGTTCGTGCCCACGAATTCCATTACTCAAAGGCTGTTGCCATCAACGGACGTCCCCAATGGCAGTTCGATGTGGTCCGTGGGACCGGCATCAGCGGGGATTATGACGGGATTCTCCAGGGGAACCTGCTTGCCTCATACGCTCACATCCATGCTGTTGCGACTCCCGGATGGGCGGAAACGTTCGTGTCCCTCTCCGCCCTGTTTCGATCTTCCAGCCGTTCCTGCACGACCACATCTGCCTGAAAACGGGCTCCCTCCGTATGTCGGTAGTGTTCCTGCTGAATTTTTTTCACGGTAGGGATAAAAAAATCCTTAGAGAGCTTGTAAATCACCTCCCGTTTTGCTAACTATATTACTGAATAGTTATATTTGTCTTTGGTTAAGCAGGTCCGGATAGAAAAAATGCAGCCCGGATTTGGAAAATCGATTCCCCTTGCTTAATTATATAACTATATGGTTATATTAATGAGTTCGAAACTCTAGTCATTCTTTTCAAACAAACATTATCACAAGGAGAGGACCATGGGCATCACCATCAACGGAGTCACCGTAGAAACTGACGAGAACGGCTACCTCGTCAATCTTGAAGATTGGACCGAGGAGATCGCCGGCAAACTCGCCGAAGGCGAAGAGATCGATATGAAAGACGAGCACTGGGCGCTCGTGAAGTTCCTCAGGAACTATTATGACGAGTACCAGATCGCTCCTGCCGTCAAAGTGCTCACCAAGGCCATCGCTGCTGAACAGGGTATCGACAAGAAAGAAGCCAGCGAGTTCCTCTACGGACTCTTCCCGAAAGGACCTGCACTGCAGGCCTGTAAGGTAGCAGGGCTTCCGAAGCCGACCGGCTGCGTGTAAACAACAGCAAAAACGGCCATCGGCCTCAATCTACAGAGACATTAAAGGAGGAGAAAAAATGGAAGAAGCGAAAGGTGCGGGTTCATGCGGATCGCATCAGTGCGGACACTCCGGCGGCGGGTGCGGTGACAAGTTCCTGAACCCCACGCCGATGCTTGATGAACTCGAAAACGGCCCCTGGCCGAGTTTCGTCGGCGGCTTCAAGGAGCTTGCGGAGCGGACGAAAAAGCCGATGCTCCGCGGCGTGATGGACCAGCTTGAGTATTCCTACAATACCAAGATGGGATACTGGAAAGGCGGACTGGTGACTGTCGACGGTTACGGAGCCGGCGTCATCACGCGGTACTCGATGATCAAGGACAAGATCCCCGAGGCATCAGAGTTCCACACCATGCGCATTCAGCCCGCTCCGGGGCTTCACTACAACACCGAGATGCTCCGCGAACTCTGCGACATCTGGGAGGAGTACGGTAGCGGCATCATCACCCTGCACGGCCAGACCGGTGACATCATGCTCCAGGGCATCGAGCAGGACAAGGTGCAGGAGTGCTTCGACAGGCTCAACGAAAAAGGCTGGGATCTCGGCGGCGCCGGCGCCGGCATGCGGACCGCAGTATCGTGCGCGGGACCTGCCCGCTGTGAACAGGCCTGTTACGACAACCTCGAGCTCCATCTGCATGCGCTGCGCCACTTTGTAAGCCAGCTGCATCGTCCGGAATGGAACTACAAGATCAAATTCAAGTTCTCGGCCTGTCCGAACGACTGCACCAACGCCATCATGCGCTCCGACCTTGCCGTCATCGGCACCTGGAAGGATGCCATTCAGGTTGAGGAGCCTGCAGTCAAGGAATGGATCGAGAAGAACGGCGTCGACGCACTGGTCAACCAGGTCATCAACCTCTGTCCGACCCGGGCCATTTCGCTTGAGAACGGCGGCATGAAGATCGAGTCCCGCGACTGCGTGCGCTGCATGCACTGCCTGAACGTCATGCCGAAGGCGCTGTCTCCTGGAAAAGAGCGCGGCATTTCGCTGCTCATGGGCGGAAAAAACACCCTCAAGGTCGGCGTGAACATGGGCTCGCTCATCATTCCCTTCATGAAAATGGAGACGGAAGAGGATCGCGAAGCTTTCATGGAGCTGGTCGAGGAGATCATCGACTGGTGGGATGACAACGGGCTCGACCACGAGCGCATCGGTGAAAGCATCGAGCGTGTCGGGCTGAAGCAGTTCCTCGAAGGTGTCGGTATCGACGTCGACATCAACCAGGTTGCCCGTCCCCGCGATAACCCCTATTTCAAGGCGAAATACTAAGAGGGGCCCTAAACAGTCAATTAAGCCAACAACCAAGAGGCGGCCGCACCCCCGGGGCCCCGTCCCGTCCCCTTCCGGGGGGCGGGCGGAGCGAGGGCATGAGTCCGGCGGCCGACAGGCAAAACAAGAACGGAAATCAACATGAGCAGTCCTGAAAGAACCTGGAAGACCATAGAGTCAGGCCCCCATACCTACCAGGAGGCCCTTCACCCTGTGGTGAGAAAAAACTACGGCAAGTGGAAGTACCATGAAATCCCCCGTCCCGGCGTGCTCAAGCACGTGGCCGAAAGCGGAGACGCCATCTACACCGTCCGTGCGGGGACCCCGCGCCAGGATACGGTCGATATGGTCCGCAGGCTCTGCGAAATCGCTGACCGGTTCAGTGACGGCCATCTGCGCTTCACGGTCCGTAACAACGTGGAGTTCCTGACCCCGAATCCGGACAATGTAGAGCCGATGATCAAGGAGCTCGAGTCGATGGGCTTCCCTGTCGGCGGAGCGGGCAACTGCGTCTCCTCGGTGTCGCACACCCAGGGATGGCTGCACTGCGACATCCCGGCGACCGACGCCTCCGGCGTTGTGAAGTCGATGATGGACACCCTTTACCACGAGTTCAAGCACATGGAGATGCCAAACAAAGTGCGCCTCTCCACCTCCTGCTGCTCGATCAACTGCGGAGGCCAGGCCGATATCGCAGTTGTCGTCAAACATACCCGTCCGCCGCGCATCAACCATGAGCATCTGTCGATGGTCTGTGAGCTGCCCAAAGCGGTCGCCCGCTGCCCGGTCGCCGCCATCCGTCCGACCGTGGTCGACGGGAAGCGCTCGCTGATGGTCGATGAGGCCAAGTGCATCTGCTGCGGAGCCTGCTTCGGCGCCTGCCCGGCAATGGAAATCAACCACCCCGAGCACTCGAAGTTCGCCATCTGGGTCGGTGGCAAGAACAGCAACGCCCGTTCGAAACCCTCGACGATGAGCATCGTCGCCCACAATCTTCCCAACAATCCGCCCCGCTGGCCCGAGGTCACCGATGCAGTCGGCAGGATCCTCACCGCATACAAGGCAGGCGGCCGCCCCTGGGAGCGCGTCGGCGAATGGATCAACCGCATCGGATGGAAGCGGTTCTTCGAAGAGACGGGCCTCACCTTTGATGAGGACATGATCGACAGCTACCGTCACGCGAGAACCACCTTCAACCAGTCGGCCCATGTCCGCTTTTAGCCAAAGGAGATACTTTCATGCAGGTAGAATCAAATCCAATTCTTGACTTCGCGACGAACTGGAAGTTTCCCGCCTACAGCGAGCTGACAGGTGAGGATAAGATCGTTGCGTTCGGGGATCACAGCCACAAGTGCCCGGTGTATGTGCGTCAGACGCCGCCCTGTTCGGCCGAGTGCCCTGCGGGCGAGGACATCAGGGGCATCAATCGGCTCCTGAACGGTGTTGACCCTTCAGATGATCCGATGAAGGCGGCCTGGCAAAGGGCTGTCGACACCAACCCCTTCCCTGCGGTCATGGGCAGGATCTGCCCGCACCCGTGTCAGGGGGGCTGCAACCGCCAGTACCATGACGGAAGCGTCTCCATCAACGCGGTCGAGCAGGCAATCGGCAACTACGGCATCGAAAAAGGGCTCCAGCTGCCCGCTCCGGGACCTGATTCCGGAAAGCGCGTTGCTGTGGTCGGCGGCGGCCCTGCAGGGCTCTCTGCCGCCTACCAGCTACGCCGCATGGGACACGCAGTCACCATTTACGACGCCAACCAGAAACTCGGCGGCATGGTGCTCTACGGCATCATGGGCTACCGGGTCGACAGGAAGGTTCTTGAAACTGAAATCGGCCGCATCACCGCCCTCGGCATCGAGACGAAGATGGGGGTGAGGGTCGGACGTGACATCACGCAGGCCGAGCTTGAAAAAGAGTATGACGCCGTGTTTCTCGGCATCGGCGCCCAGGTCGGCCGCTCACTTCCCGTTCCGGGATTCGAGGGCAGCCTGTCGGCCACAAACGCTATCGAGTTCCTCCGCAACTACGAGGTGATGGGTGATGACGTGCCGGTAGGAAAGAAGGTGGTCGTCATCGGTGACGGCAACGTGGCCATGGACGTGGCCCGCCTCGCCCTCCGCCTCGGCTCGGAAGCCATCCTTGTCTCGGGCGTTCCCCGCGAGGAGATGGCCTGCTTTGACAACGAGTTTCTCGACGCAGTCCGTGAAGGCACGACGGTCCACTATATGAGCGGTACCGTCGAGGTTCTGCGCGACGGCGAGGCTGTCCGTGGACTCCGCTGCTCGAAGATGGTGAAGAAGGAGAAGGGTGAAGAGGGGTGGAACTCCCCGATCCCGTTCCTCCGCTACAAGAGCACCGGCGAGACCTTCGATATCGATGCCGATATGGTGGTTGCCGCCATCGGCCAGGGAACCGACTTCAGCGGCCTTGACGGCGTGATTGGCTCCGGTCCCTGGATGAAGGTCGACCGCCACTTCCGCATCCCCGGCCGTGAAAACGTGTTCGGCGGTGGAGATGCCCTGAAAGTGGATCTCATCACGACGGCAGTCGGCCACGGCCGCAAAGCCGCCGAGTCTATCGATGCCTTCCTGAAAGGCGAACCGCTTCCCGAGCCGGTGCGCCGCGAGGTGACGAAGGCCCAGAAGCAGGATCTTCTCTACTTCCTGCCGGTAGCTCCCGCCACACGGGTGAACCGCGAGCTGGACGTTGTCGTGGGCAATCATGACGAACTGCTCGAGGCGCTTTCTCCCGAGCAGGTGAAGGCCGAGTCGGAGCGCTGCATGAGCTGCGGTCTCTGTTTCGACTGCAAGCAGTGCGTTTCGTTCTGCCCGCAGGAAGCTGTGCTCCGCCACCGCGACAACCCCTCGGGGGAGAAGGTGGAAACCGACTATGTGAAATGTGTAGGCTGCCACCTCTGCTCGCTGGTCTGCCCCTCCGGGTATATCCAGATGGGCATGGGTGATGGTCTGTAACCCTCAACACCCGATCCCGCCGCCCTCATTGCGGCGGGATATGGACAACAGGAAAACCATGTACGAAGAACTCATAGCCCGGATCACCCGGGCCGTGGACGCCTCGGAAAAGTGGGCGGAAAACGGATGGGCGGTCACGTTCGGCCCGCGCGGCGAAGAGGTACTGAACCTCAAGTCTGCCGAAGCCCTCGGTCGCGCCATTTCGTTCAGGCGCGAGGCCATCAATTATTGGAAGCAGGCCCAGCTTACAGGCCAGGATGCAGCCGCATCCGGGCGGAAGGCGCTCCGGGCTCTCGAGGCTGGCGACGAACCGGCAGCAATGAATGCGCTGTACTTCTGCCGCTACATCGAGGCGCCGTTTGCTCAGCAGGCAAACACCTGGAGCCCTCTCTACGACAGTCTTTCGGCCAAAACTGCCTGCTGCTGTTGAACGCATCAGGGTCGGGCATCGACAACAATCAAAACAGAGGAATAAGGTGAACATAGGAATTCTTCTCAAGGAAGGGCCATACAACCATCAGGCGTCCGACACGGCGTACAAGTTCGCCGAAGCGGCCATCCGGAAAGGCCACAGGATCGACGCCGTCTTCCTGTACAACGACGGTGTCATCAATGCAACCAAACTCGGCGACCCGCCGCAGGACGACCGCAACATCGCCGAGCGCTGGAGCGCTCTTGCGACCGAGCACGGTTTTGAAGTGCTGGCATGCATTGCCGCCTCCAAGAGGCGCGGCATCACTGACGAACTGATGATCAAGGGCGGCTCCATAACGGGGCTCGGCACCCTTACCGACATCGCCATCCGCAACGACAGACTGTTAACCTTCGGAGACTGAACCATCATGGAAGAGAACATCAAAAAGATCATGCACGTGATGCGCCGTGCCCCCCACGGTTCGATCTACACCTATGAGGGGCTCGAGATGATCCTCATCATGGCTGCCTATGAACAGGACCTTTCGGTCGCCTTCATCGGCGATGGGGTCTACGCCCTGAAAAAAGGGCAGGAGACAGAGGGCATTTCCATGAAAGGATTCGCGAAAACCTTCATGGCCCTCGATGGCTATGATGTGGAAAAGCTCTATGTCGACCGTACCTCGCTTGAAGAGCGCGGCCTCACCGAAGAGGATCTGCTTGTCGACGTGGAGGTGCTCGACTCGGCCGAAATCGGCCGGAGGATGAACGAACAGGATGTCGTCATCCACCACTGAAGGTCGCTTCCCCTGGGGCGAGCCTGAACAGCAACCATTGAACCTGAACTGTCTATCATGCTGCACACCATCAACAAATCACCCTTTGAAAGCCCGTCGATGCAGGAGTGCATCCGCTTTGCGGCTCCCGGCGATCCCGTGCTCTTCATCGAGAACGGCGTCTATGCCGTCCAGTCCTCGGGCCGTTATGCATCCGACATCGCAGCCCTCCTGACTACCAACCCGGTCTATGCTCTTCAGCCGGATCTTGAGGCACGCGCCGTCGGATCCCTCGTCGAAGGCGTGGAAAGGGTTGGCTACGACGGGTTCGTGGACCTCGTCGAAGCTCACCGGGTCAACAGCTGGCTCTGAACTCACTTTACTTACCGTACCGAATTATGATGAACAACTGGATGCAGGCGGCCTCCCGGAACCGGTCCGCGCTGCTCGACCGCTGGATCAGTGCAGGACTCGGGATGTTCCCTGAACATATGTCTCAGGCAACCCCGGCCGGCGAGGCGCTCGCCGATGCCATGGGGACGGTGCTTGACAATATCGGCGGCGGAGACGACTGCCGGGAGGGGATCGAGCGCCTCACCCGCATCTTTGCCGTCCAGCCTCTCCCCCCGTCGAAGTCCCTCGCCCTCTTCGGTGCACTTTGCGACCTCATACAGGAGCTCATCCCGGAGGATGCCGGGCGCGAGGCATGCCGCCGCCGTATGGACGAGATGACGCTCGAAGCGTTCGACTGTTTCATGGAAAACCGTGAGAACATCTACCGCCTGAAGGTCGATGAGGCGCGCAGCCAGATGCACATGCTGCTGAGGAGGGCCGTTTCATGAAAAAAGTGTTCATGCCCCTTGTGATGGTTGCCGTCCTTTCCTGTATCCCATACATCGGGGTGGCCCATTTCGGCATGGGCTACCTGTTCGGCGTCATCATCCCTTATCTTGCAGTCCTGCTTTTTGTGGCGGGATTCGCCTGGAGGATGTACGACTGGCTGAGCCGTCCGGTGCCCTTCTGCATCACCACCACATGCGGCCAGGAGAAATCGCTTGACTGGATAAAGCACCAGAAGCTTGAAAGCCCCGCGACGAAGTGGCAGGCAACCCTGCGCGTGCTGATGGAGGTCTTTTTCTTCCGCTCGCTGTTCCGCAACACGAAAGCCGAGCTCCATACGGGTCCGCAGCTGGCCTACGCTTCGAGCAAATGGCTATGGATGGGAGGGCTTGCCTTCCACTGGTCGCTGCTTCTCATCGGCCTGCGCCACGCACGGTTCTTTTTCATTGAGCCGCCGCTGTTCGTTCAGCTCATTGAGCGTACCGACCGCTTTTTCGAGCTCACGCTGCCGGCATTCTACATGACGGACGCCATCGTGCTTGCGGCCATCACCTACCTTGTCGCCAGACGCCTGCGCGATGCGAAGATGCGGATCATTTCTCTGCAGACTGATTTCTTCCCGCTCTTCCTCATCGGCGGCATCGTCATTTTCGGCATGTCGATGCGCTACGTTGCCAAGGTCGACGTGCTCGCCATCAAGGCGCTGATGCTGAACCTCGCCTCCTTCAGTTTCGATGCGCCCGGCGCAATCAGTCCACTCTTCTACATCCACCTGTTCCTTGCTTCGGTGCTGGCGGCCTACTTCCCCTTCAGCAAGCTGATGCATGCCGGAGCGATCTTCCTCAGCCCTACGCGCAATCTGGCGAACAACAGTCGCGAAAAGCGGCATATCAACCCCTGGAACAAGAAAATCAAGTTCCGTACCTACAGCGAGTACGAGGATGACTACCGGGATAAGATGAAAAAAGCCGGACTTCCGGTCGAAAAGGACTGACCATGTCAAAATACGCACCCAAAAAAAACCAGCTCACCCGCGAGTTTCTGGAAAAACCCACCCCCCTGAAAGGCGACTTTGCCCGCGAGGAGTGGTGGGATATGCCGGTAGAGTTCCGCGACGGGAACTGGTGCCACTCCGCCAAGCCGGAAGTGCTCGGTGAGATCGGTTTTCCGAACCCCCGCAAATGGGCGGCTCCCGATGAGGACTGGCAGCTTCCTGAAGGGTGGGAGAAGACCATCCACGAGGGGTTGAAGGAGCGCCTTAAGAAGTTCCGCTCACTGAAGCTCTACCTCGACGCCTGCGTGCGCTGCGGGGCCTGCGCCGACAAGTGCCATTTCTTCCTTGGCACCGGCGACCCGAAGAACATGCCGGTCATCCGTGCCGAGCTGCTCCGCTCCGTCTACCGGAACGACTTCCCGATGGTGGAGAAGATCCTGAAAGGGTTCTCCGGATCGCGGAAGCTGACGAAGGAGGTCATCAAGGAGTGGCACATGTACTTCTACCAGTGCACCGAGTGCCGCCGCTGCTCCGTATTCTGCCCGCTCGGCATTGATACGGCCGAGATTACCATGGTGGCCCGCGAGCTGTTGAATCTGATCGGCGTCAACAACAACTGGATCCTTGCCCCGGTTGCCAACTGCAACCGTACCGGCAACCATCTCGGCATCGAGCCGCACACGTTCGTCCAGAACATCGAATCGCTGGTCGACGACATCGAGGACCTTACCGGCGTGACGGTGAACCCCACCTTCAACCGGAAGGGGGCCGAAGTGCTCTTCATCACCCCGTCAGGCGACGTGTTCGGCGACCCCGGCGTTTATACCATGATGGGTTACATGATGCTCTTCGAGCATATCGGCCTCGACTACACCATCAGCACCTACGCCTCGGAGGGCGGCAACTTCGGCCTCTTCACCACGAACGACATGATGAAGAAGCTGAACGCGAAAATGTACCATGAGGCCGAGCGGCTGAAGGTGAAATGGATCCTCGGCGGCGAGTGCGGCCACATGTGGCGCGTTGTCCACCAGTACATGAATACGATGAACGGCCCTGCCGGCTTCCTTGAGCAGCCGGTCTCTCCGGTCACCGGCACGAAGTTCCAGAACGCGGCCGCCACCAAGATGGTGCATATTGCCGAGTTCACGGCCGACCTGATACACAACAACAAACTGAAGCTGGACCCTCGCCGCAACGACCATCTCCGCACCACCTTCCACGATTCCTGCAACGTGGCTCGCGGCATGGGCATGTTCGAAGAGCCTCGTTACGTACTCAACAACGTCTGCAACTCGTTCAACGAGATGCCGGAAGACACCATCCGCGAGCGGACGTTCTGCTGCGGCTCGGGCAGCGGCATCAATGCCGAAGAGTTCATGGAGATGCGTATGCGCGGCGGATTCCCCCGCGCCAACGCAGTGCGGAGCGTCAAGAAATCGCACCGGGTGAACTCGCTGGTGACCATCTGCGCCATCGACCGTGCGACCCTGCCTTCCCTCATGCGCTACTGGAACCCCGGCGTTACCGTCTACGGTCTGCACGAGCTGGTGGGCAACGCGCTGGTGATGCAGGGCGAGAAAAAGAGAACCGTGGATTTGAGGGAGAATCCGATGGCCGGAACCGGCGAGGGGGAGAGCGATGCTCAATAAGAACACACTCATAGGCCTGGTCATCGTGGCCATGCTGGCCGCAGCTGCATACCTTGCCACGGGCGCCGAAATAAATGACGCTGTCCCTGCCGCTGATCCGGGCACAGCGGACAGCACTGGCTGCATCTACCCGAAAGAGTACATGCAGACCCATCACATGCAGGTGCTGGCGGACTGGAAAGAACATGCAGCCCATGAAGGGCCCGATGCCGTTATGACGACGCCCGATGGCCGGCGGTTCCAGAAAGATCTCGCCACCTGCCTTGGTTGCCACGACAACAACCGCTTTTTCTGCTTCAGCTGCCACAACTACGCGAACGTGAAGCCGAACTGCTGGAACTGCCACATATCTCCACAAGATCTACCGTGATGAACGAAGAGAGAAGGACATTCATGAGGAAAGCGGGCCTCGGCCTCATCGCCGGGCTGGGAGCCGCTTCGGGTATCATCGGCAACCCGCTCTTTGAGCGCGTATCGGCTTCCGCGTGGGCTTCCTCCCCCAAACAGCCGGGCCGGCGCTGGGGCATGCTGATCGACACGCGCCTTTGCCCTGCAGGCTGCACTGCCTGCGTCGACGCATGCCGTCTCACCCACAACGTCCCCACATTCAGCGACCCCCGCCGGAGGGTGGAGTGGATCCATAAGGAAGAGGGGCGCGCGCTCCTCGGTACCGCATGCGCCACGAAGCAGACGATGCCGGCTCTCTGCAACCACTGTGCCGAGCCGAGTTGCGTGCGTGCATGCCCTACGGACTCCATTTTCCGGAGAAAGGACGGCATCGTTGCCATCGACTACCACCGCTGCATCGGTTGCCGTTCATGCATGCTTGCCTGCCCGTACGGGGAGGTCAGCTTCAACTGGAGCGATCCCCGTCCGGCCATCAAGGAACCGACCCCTGACTACCCGACGAGGCAGCAGGGTGTCGTCGAGAAGTGCAACTTCTGCTCCGACCGCCTGAAAAAAGGACTTGAGCCGTCATGCTCCAGCCGGTGTCCGGAAGGGGCGATGACATTTGGTGACCTCAACGACCCGAAATCCGCCATACGCCGGCTGCTTCAGGCAAACGAGACCATGCGGCGCAAGGCAGAGCTCGGCACCGAACCGTCGGTATTCTACATCATTTAAGGAACACAAGACAGGAATCAGGGGAAATCAGCCATGTTCGAAAAAGCACTCAAAGGGAACGCCGCATACTGGTCCTGGATCGGATTTCTTGCCATTCTGGCAGGAGCCGGCATCCATGGATACCGGGTTCAGGGCGATGAAGGACTCGCTGCAACCGGCATGGGCGTCGGTGCGGTATGGGGCATTTACAACGCACAGCTGCCCTTTCTCGCAGGCCTTGCCGCTTCGGCCCTTTTCATCCTTGTGCCCGAACGTCTCCTGAAGCAGACGGAGCTGTCTGCGGCAGCCCCTCTTTCGGCGTTCCTCGCCGCCGTCGCTTCTGCCATGAGCCTGCTCTTCATCGCAGCCGGGCTCGGCATGCCTTCGCGCATCCCGACCCTATTGATGAACATGTCACCCTCTTCACCAGCCTCATGGCATGCTCCGGCCCTCATGGCCTACCTCGTCCTTTCTCTCGGTGCAGGGTGGGCGCTCCTTGCCTCACGAAGGAAAGGCACTACCCCGCCACGCTGGCTTCGTCCGCTCGTCATGCTTGCCCTACCTGTCGGGCTCGCACTCCCGGTCATCGCCGCCTTCATGCTCGCCGTCATGCCGACCTACGGACTATGGACGAGCGCCATGCTTGCACCGAGGATCCTGGTTTCCGGACTTGCCGCCGGCATGGGGCTCCTGCTTTTCATGGTGGTCGCATTGCGCCGCTCGGCGGGACCCGATGAAGGTAAAGAGCTGGTGGAGCGCCTTGCCGGCTATACAGCCCTTGCCGGCCTGGCCTCGCTGATCTTCATCGGCCTTGATGCCGGCACCGCGTTTCTCGGCAATCTTCCTTCGGAAACCTACGCTCTCCGGCTGCTCTACAGTGACATGGCTCGCCAGGCCCTGCCTCCGGCATATGCGCCGTTTGCTTCGCTGCCCTCCGTGCTGCTGGCGGCCGGGGCGGTCTCGGTTGTCCTGCTCCTCGTGCCGGCGGTCCAGAGGAAAGGCGGCATGCTTCCTGCCGCGGCAGGACTCCTTATCGCCATTTCGGCATGGTTCGACCGCGGACCCGGATTGATTCTTGCCGGGCAGGCTTCTCCGGACGGCGGAACGGTCTATGCGCCCGCAATGCCGGACATGCAGGTCACCATCGGAATCTGGGCCGGCGGCGCACTCCTTCTTACGGCTTTACTCAAGGTCACCATATCCGTCCGCAGGTCAAGGGAGGCGCTGTGAGCACCTTCATTCCTCTCAACATCCGCATCGACGGGCGACGGATTCTTTTCGTCGGCGGCGGTGCGCTTGTCATGCATAAACTGCAGTCGGTCCGGCTGTTCACCGGCGACATAACCGTCCTTGCGCCCGACATAAGTCCGGAGGTTTCGGCCACGGATGTACACCAGCTCCGGAAATCATACGCCACCTCTGATCTCGACGGATTTTTTCTCATATACGCATGCTCCGAGGACGACCGTCTCAACCGCCGGGTGCTCGCCGATGCGCAAGAGAAGGGTATTCTCTGCAACATCGTCGACAACCGCATGGACTCTGATTTCATCTCCCCAGCACTGTTCCGTCACGACGGGATGACGGTCGCGGTCTCCTCCGACGGCCGGAATGCCCGCCGTTCGGTCGAGTGGCGCAATGCCATCAGGGCTCTCTTTCTCGGCACAGAATGTCACCCAGCAAGCAACCTCTGAAGTACCCCGATATGAAAAAGAAAGACCAGCAGACGAAGGGATATGTCTACATCATCGGCGCCGGTCCCGGCGACCCCGATCTCCTCACCCTCAAGGCCGAACGCGCACTCCAGGCGTCCGACGTGATCCTCTATGACGATCTGGTCACGAGCGCACTCGTCGATCGGTTCGAGGGGCTGAAGATCTATACCGGCAAGCGCAAGGACAGCCACCACTTCGAGCAGGACGCCATCAACGAGGAGATTGTCCGCCACGCTCTGCGCGGCAAGACCGTCGCCCGTCTTAAGGGAGGCGATCCGTTTGTTTTCGGGCGCGGGGGCGAGGAGATCGACGTTCTCCGCCAGCACCGCATCGACTATGAGATCATCCCCGGCATCACGGCCGCGCACGGGGCGAGTTCCTACAGCGAAATCCCGCTCACCATGCGGAAGGTATCCTCGTCGGTCGCGTTCTGTACCGGCCATCCCATCAACAAGATCCAGGCGCCAGATGCCGACACGCTGGTCTACTACATGGTGGCATCGTCCGTTCATGCAGTGCTCGAGGCCGTTCTGAAAAAAGGGCGAAGCGAGTCAACGAAGGTGGCCATCGTCCAGAACGCCACCCGATACAACCAGCAGGTCTTTACTGGTACCATCGGTGAGTTCCTGCGGCGCGACAGGGTTGCATATTCTCCTGCCCTGCTCATCATCGGTGAGAACATCAACCACTTCATAGAGGAAAACTGGTACTCACGCAAGAAGAAGGTGCTTACGGTCGGCGGCGAGCCCGCCCAATTCAGCAGTCGGGAATATGTGCGGGTCAACTTCCCCTGCCGGAGGGAAGAGGCTGCCGAGCGCAGCGTGCTCGAGGAGTGTTTCCATGGCATCGGCGACTGGCCGGTCGTGTTCTTCCCGAACCGCTTTGCCGTCAAGTATTTCTTCGGCTACCTGATGGAGTTCGGTCGCGACGTACGTCACCTTGCGGGCGCCCGCATCTGCACCCTCGGCCGTCCGGCGGCCACGGAGCTTCAGAAGTACGGAGTCCTCAGCGACCTCGTACTTGAGCCCGAAAGCCCGTCGGCCATCGCCGGCATGCTGAGGGACGGGGGTATCTGCAACGATCGGGTGCTTCTTCCCGGCTCGAACCTCGTTGACAGCTACCTCGTCAACGCCCTTGAGGAAGAGGGCAATACGGTCACTCCGCTGTCGGTCTACCTGCACGGCAAGCATGAGCAGGAGGAGAGCATCGACCTGGACTTCATCGATGAAATCTGGTTTTCCTCGCCCTCATGCGTGAAAAACTTCAGCGCCCTCTACCGGAGCATCCCGGAGAACATCACGGTGACGACGGCTGACGTGGAAACCGCAGCGGAATACGCCCGCCTGTTTGGCAGCTGAACCTGTACACCAAAACAGAACAAAGGATCCCTTCCCGATGGCACCTGAACACGCTTCAGCACTCTTTTACCGATGCAGCCTCAACCGTTCTGAGGAAGCGGGTAGGGAGCCTGCCGCGGGCCGCGAGGGTGAGCCTTCGGTCCCCGACTCCTGCATCGGTGATGGATGCCGCTCCTGCGATACGGCCGGCAGGGAGCGGGGGCAGGGCTTTGTGGATGAGTGCGGCCGGGGGACAGAGGCCGAAGCGTATTAGCCGCCCCCGGCATGCGTTTTCCAGCTAAAACGCGTATATTCTCCCTGTCAGCGGGGCGCACCGTGCCCTTTCCTATCAAGCTGCAGGGGAAGTGACCTCCTCCGCATTCTCTTCGAACACAACGTTTTGCACTATGCTGGGTGATGTCCTCCTTATACGCGAACATCATGTCGCGGCCGCCGAAGTCATTGCAAGGCGGGTCCTTGCCGATATCCAGAAGCTCCGCCATGAACATCCCGGGCACAAGTACATCGTGGCCATTTCAGGAGAGTCCGGCAGCGGCAAGAGCGAGCTCTCGCATGCCCTCGCACAGGACCTCAAGAAGGCCGGAGAGCAGCCCAAAATCCTCCATACCGACAACTATTACCGGGTGGCGCCTTCCGAGCGTCTCGCCCTCCGCATTGCCGATAATTTCAAGCATGTCGGAGTCGGCGAGTACGACTGGGATCTCCTGAAAAGCAACATCGGGGACTTCCGCTCCGGACGCATGTCGCTCATGCCCTGCATCGACATCGTCAGCGGCCAGCTCGACCGGCTCATCACCGACTTCAGCAAGGTTGACGTGCTCGTCGTTGACGGTCTCTACGCCCTCGGCATCAAGGATGCCGACCTCTGCGTCTATATTGACCTTACCTGGCGTGAAACCCGCAAGAACCAGGCCCTTCGCGGCAAGGAGAGCGACGACCTGTACCGTCTCAGGGTCCTTGAAAAAGAGCATGAAGATGTGCTCGCCTTCCGGTACCGTGCCGATCTCATCATTGATCACGACTACCTTGTGCATGAAGCCCCGGATCCCGACGACGCTGCGGCAGAGGGTGACTATGCAGGGTTCTAACGATCCCCTTCGGACCGATGGGGCGCGCTCCATCAAAGCATCCCTTCTCTCGGCGTTCCCCGCCTTTCAGAGCCCGAACTTCCGCAGATACTTTCCCGGCCAGGTGGTCTCCATGGTCGGTACGTGGATCCAGATGGTCGCCCAGGGCTGGCTGGTGCTTGAACTTACCGGTTCAGCTTTCGACGTGGGTCTTGCTGCTGCTGCCTCGACTCTTCCAACGCTCTTTTTATCCCTTATCGGCGGCGTCATCGTCGATCGCTACCCGCGCCGTACAATCCTGTTCTGGACCCAGTCCTCGGCGATGGTGCTTGCGTTCATTCTCGGCATCTTCGCCCTCACCGGCACCGTCACGATGCCCATCATCCTCCTGCTCTCCTTTCTTCTCGGCTGCGTCAACGCCATCAACGTGCCAGCACTCCAGTCGTTCCTCAGCGAAATGGTCGAGCGGGAGCATCTCTCCTCGGCCATTGCGCTCAACTCCGCCATCTATAACGGCTCGAGGGTCATCGGCCCGGCCATAGCGGGGGTGCTCATCGCTGCGGCCGGAACCGGCACGGCCTTCATGCTCAACGGATTCAGCTTCTTTGCCGTACTGCTTTCTCTCTTCATGATCAAAGCCGGCCAGCGCAATCCCTCCGGAACAGAACCCGTTCACCCCGTTCGTGCCATCACGGACGGACTTCGCTACTCATGGCGCCATCCACTCATCCGGACCATCGTCATCTTCATTGCCATCATCTCCATTTTCGGCTGGTCGTATGTCACCATGCTGCCGGTTGTGGCAAAGCGTTCATTCAATATGGACGCCACCGGTCTCGGCTACCTATACGGTGTCTCCGGCATAGGATCCGTCATCGGCACCGTACTCATCTCCATGTACTCCGGTCGGGTGGATCGACTGGTGTTTATCGCAGGGGGAACCATCCTCTTCGCACTCTCCCTCATAGGATTTACCTATACGCTGTGGCTCCCCCTCGCGTTGTTCTTCCTCTTTCTCTGCGGATTCGGCCTTGTGGCCGCCGTGGCCACAATGAGCGCTACCATTCAGGGCACGGTAGAGGACCGGTACCGCGGAAGGGTTATGAGCCTCTATATGATGGTTTTCATGGGGTTCATGCCGATAGGCAACCTCCAGGTGGGGTGGCTCTCGGAGCAGTTTGGTACCGGTCCTGCCATCCGGTTCGGATGTCTTGTAACGCTCTTTGCCGCAGTTGTCATAATCTTCTACAGTCGTCGCGTCCGCAGTGATTACCAGCGCTACAGGGAAGAGTTGAAGTTGTGAGGGTTCTGGATGTTTGCCCTGTTTGCCGGACCCTTCTGCATTTTCAGTGAGCTTCCGGGGCATGTCCCTGGTCACCCTTTTTCTCCCTGATGAAGAGCAGGAGGGGTAGACTGCAGAGGAACAAAACGGCTATCAGCATGAAGGCATCCATGTAGGCAAGGTGGTAGCTCTGGGCCATCACGGTGCCCTCAAGCGCACGGTTGGCAAGGTTCTCGGCATCGGCAGGGGAGAGAGCTGCCCGTGCTCCGGCTGCCTGTTTAATGGCCTCCAGGCGTTCAAGCGCAGCGGAATCATACGCTGACATGTGGCCTGCGAGTTCCACCCGGTGTGCGGCGACCCGCTGTGCCACATAGGTGTTGGTAATGGCGATGCCGAATGACCCTCCGAGCTGGCGGACCATGTTGTTCAGTCCGGTCGCCTGTCCGATGTCGCGCCCGTGCAGGCCGGTGACGGCGAGCATGGTGACTGGAATGAAGATGAATCCGAGCGCCAGGCCGCGCAGCAACAGCACAGCGAAAAAGTTCTCCGCTCCCGATTGCAGGGTCTGTTGTCCAAGTTCCCAGGAGAACACCATGAAGGCCGCCATGCCGAAAGCCATCATCAGTTTCGCAGATGCGCCTTTCTGCAGGGCAATGCCGAGCGGGAGCGATATGGCGCCTGTCAGCATGGCGCTTGGGAACAGCACGAGCCCTGTCAGCACCGCGGTGAACCCGAGCAGGCGCTGCACGAACACCGGAAAGACGAACAGCGAGCCGTAGAGGCCGTAGCCTACAATGAAGGTGAGTACGGCGGCGATTGCGAGGTTCTTGCTGCGTGATAGCACACTGAGGTCGACTGCCGGGTGCTCAGTATGCAGCTCCCACCAGACGAATGCCACGAGCGAGGTGAGGGCGATGAGGGTGAACCAGGTGATGTATGGGGTATCGAACCAGTCCTTCGACTGGCCGCGTTCAAGAATGAACTGCAGCGAACCGATGCCGGCGGCGAGCAGCCCGATGCCGGTCCAGTCGATCTTCTGTACCTTGTGGCGGACCTTCGGTTCCCGGATGAATGTGAATGCCGACCATGCGGCAAGAAGGCCTACCGGGATGTTGACGAAAAAGCACCATTCCCAGCTGAAGTAGTCCACGAGGTAGCCTCCGAGCAGCGGGCCGATGGTGGGGCCGAGTACGAGGCCCATGGAGAAGATGCCGGTCGCCGCGCCCCGTTCCTCTGGTCGGAAGGTTTCATAGAGGATCGCCTGGGAGGTCGGCAGGAGGGCACCGCCGCCGATGCCCTGCAGGAAGCGGAAAAAGACCAGCGTCCAGATGTTGTCGGCGAGGCCGCAGAGCAGCGAAGCCAGAGTGAAGAGCAGGATGGATCCGATGAAATAGGCTCTCCGGCCGAGCAGATTGCCAAGGAACCCCGAGAGCGGGATGACGATCACGTTGGCGATGGCGTAGCTCGTCACCACCCATGAGACATCCTCGATGCTTGCGCCGAGGTTGCCGCTGATATGGTTGATTGCCACATTGACGATGGTGGTGTCGATCAATTCCAGCATGGCCGCCACAATCACCGTCAAGGTGATGATGGTACGGCGTACGCCGGTTTCATAGGCATGCGCCTCTGAGCCGTTCGCGACGGAGGGCATGCTGGACGGGTGTGCTGCTGCGCTTTTCATCTGCCGGGTCCTTTAGTCTACCCGTACGTCGACCACCACATTCATCCCTGTCGAAAGGTGGCGCTCGGGTTTCCGGTCGAAGACGATCTTCACCGGTACCCGCTGAGCCACCTTCACAAAGTTGCCGCTGGCGTTATCGGGCGGAAGAAGGGAAAACTTCGCGCCTGTTCCTGCTGAAATGGATTCAATCGTTCCCTCATACTCTTCGTCCGGGAATGCGTCTACCCTGATCAACACGTTCTGTCCAGGGCGGATCTTTTCCATCTGGGTTTCCTTGAAGTTTGCCACAACCCACAGCCGGCCGCTTCCGACCAGCGCGATGAGCTGCTGGCCCGGCTGCACGAACTGCCCCGCATGGACATTCTTTCTGGAGATATGCCCGTTGGCGGGCGCCTTGATGGAGGTGTAGGAAAGCTGGAGCTCGGCGTTTCTGAGTTCCGCCTGGCGGAGCTCAACCTGAGCGAGGGTCGACCGGTACCGGCTTTCTGCTTCTTCATGCCCTGCCGATGCTCCCAGCGCAGCTGCGTTCACGCCGTCAAGCTCAGCCTTTGAAATCACGTCCTGCCGGTGAAGATTCCGGCTCCTCATGAGGTCGGCCTGAAGTTTCATTTCGTTGGCAGAAGCAGCCGAAATCGACGCTCTTGCCCCTGCTGCCGCCGCCTCCGCATTTTTCAGGACGGCCCTGGCTTCGTCGCGGCGGACCACGAAGTCGAGAGAGTCGAGCGCGATGAGCCTCTCACCCTTTTTGACCAGCCGGTTGTCCTCGGCTGTGACCTCAAGCACCTTGCCCGGCACCCTTGATATCACCGGATAGATGTCACCCTCTATCTGTGCATTGTCGGTCTCTTCGTACAGTAATGAATGGTGGATCATCTGTCCTGCCCAGATAAGGCCTATGGATGCAAGTACCCCGAGGACTGCCATTTTGACGAGACTGACGGGGCCCTTTTTTCCTGATCCTGCTTTCGGCGCTTCCGGTGCAGCCTGCTGCTGCCGTTCTGGTGTTTCCATGTTGGGTTCAGGCGTTGGCTGTTTGTGATAGAAACTCCCGGAACTCGCTGCCTGCCATGGGTTCAGCCGCGATTTCCGGCATCCTTAGTATCGATACGGGGCAGTGCGCCTGGCGGAGGACTGTTTCAGCAGTGCTTCCGACAAGGAGCCTGGGCATGCGGTTCCTCCCGTGCGAACCCATCAGGATGAGCCCCGCTCCGTGCTTCCGTGCAAAGTCGACGATGACGTCGGCAGGGGTGCCGTATTCAACGGCGAATCGCACTTCCCAGCCCGAGCCCGCAAGGAGCTCGGAATATGCGGAGAACTGCATAAGGTGCTTTCTCAGAAGCGTCTCGCGGTCAGTTCCGTTGTCTTCGGCCACGTGCAGGATGAAGAGCTTTCCTTGTTCGGGATGCTGTCCTGCAAGGTACTGCAGGGTATTGTCTGAATCAGCGGAAAAATCCACTGGGCAGAGAACGGTGCTGTTACAGTGTCGATTCATTTGGCTTGGATTGATGGTTCCTGCATCAAAGGCATTCCTGAAGCCTTTCTGAATGCATACGTGTTCATGACAAAAGCGTAGCGCGCCTGAAGGTTGCCGAGTTCGGCCCCGGCGAGCGAGGCTTCCGTGTCGAGCAGATCGAGCGTTGTCGCCAGTCCGTTCATGTGGCGGATTCTGGCGTTTTCAGCCGCAAGCCGGGCCTGCTCGACCTGCAGCGCCGTGGTGGTGATCTTTTCGCGGCTGGTTTTCAGTGCCCTCGAAGTCTGGCGTACCTCGGCACGGACCCGCTGCTCTGCTTCAATCCGGTCCTGTTCGGCGGCCCGCTGCATGGCCAGCGCTTCACGCCGTCCCGCCGCAGTTCTGAAGCCTGTGAAGAGCGGCAGCTCGAGCTGCAGGCCCGCGGTGGTGCTTGTCCGCATGGTACCGAGATCCGGATCGGAATCGGGGAGCCAGCCGTTGCTGCTGCCCCAGGAGACGCTGCCGGTTATTTTCGGAAGGCCCTGTCTGCCTGCCAGCGATTTTTTCTCTCTGGCGGCACGGGCATGTTCCGTTGCCAGCTTTACTTCCAGTCTGTTCTGGAGCGCCTCGCTTTCGGGTGCCGGGGCCAGGCTCGGTTCCTCTGCCATGCTGAACGATCCCTTGAGTTCAAGTGGCTCGCCATCGGCAATGGCTGCCAAGCGGCGGAGAGAGATCTCCTGGTTGGCCAGTTCTGTTTCAAGGTCGAGTTTCCGGTTTTTTGCCGAGGCCAGGCGTACCTCGGTGCTGAGGAGGTCGAAGCGGGTTGCAACGCCTTCGCGGTAGCGCTTCATGGTGACGTCGAGGTTCTTTTCAAGTGCCGTGATCTCTTTCTCCTGTACCCCGATGGCCTCCCGAAGGAAGAGCATGTCGTAAAAAATCTGGATGGTCGCCCAGGAGAGATCCCGCTGGGTCAGGGCCAGCCGGTAGCCGGCTGCATTGCGGCCCGAAGTTGCGATCGTAACGCTCTTGGCGGTCCTGCCGAAATCAAAGAGCATCATCGAGGCGGAGATGCGGGCATCGTAGCTGTCGTTCGGCATGAACTGCATGCCGTCGAATTGCGAGACTCTGTCGTGGTAGCCGTAGGTCGCCGTTGCGGCGATCTCGGGAAACCATCCGCTCCGTTTGGCCTCTACCCCCGCGTCTGCTGCATTCACCCCTTCCCGGGCGCTCCGCAATGCGGGGCTGGTTTCATCCATCCGGGAGAGCGCAGCGTCCAGTGTCAGCTCCATGGCCCGTGCCCCGGTGCTGAGCGGCAATCCCGCGGTGGTGGCGGCAAGGAGGATGAGGGCTGAAGCGAAGGTCCTGTTCATGGTCGGTGGTGTTTTTTGTTGTAATGCAGTATATCCTGTGCAATTTCTATGCCAAGGCGGCATTTGGTAGAAATGTGTCATAAGACATTGCTTTTAAATGGCTTGTGTTTATGGTTCGCCTGCTCTGGATTTGGATAATTCCTGAAAATTCAGAATATTCTGGAAAGAGTGTTCCGGACTTTTCAGAATTATGGGATTTTCCTCCACCGTATGAGTGCTGAAATCCATCAGGAATCCCTCCGGCTGATGCAGTACATCAGCGACGCCGTGGGTACGCTCCGCGATCCGCGTGAGCTCTTCCATACTCTTACAGACAAACTCCGCCTGATCTTCGAGTTCGACTCGGCAGTCATCATCACCCTCGACAAGGACCGCCGCCATGTCAGCGTCTTTTTTGAGATGCTTCGTTTTGAGCTTCCCGAAGGGGTGACACGGGAAAAACGACTGATTGCGGGTTCGTGGTTCGAGCCGTTTCTGGCCGATCCGGCTGTCACCGTATTCAGTATCGAGCGTGAGCTTCAGGCGCATGGTGACGAAGCCTTTCCGGTCCTGAAGATCCTCCATGGCCTCGGTATGCGCCAGATTGTGCTCTCGCCGCTGCGCAGCGGAGGCAGAGTGATCGGATTCCTGAACTTCGTCTCCCGCGAGGAGAACGTCTGGAGCGCTGCCGATCGGGAACTGCTTGCCGGAGTATCCTCTCCCATCGCCATGGCGGTCAGTAATGCCATGGCCTACGAAGAGCTGCGCGAGAGGGAGGCTCAGACGGCGATGCAGCTGGCGGTAAACAACGCCCTCATGACCATCCGCGACCGGAGGAAAATGCTGCTTGCCGTCTGTGAGCAGATCAACAAGCTCGTTCCTGCGGCCTTTCTCGGCATCAGGGTCTTCGGCGATGACGGCCGGGCGCGCCTGTTCGACAACTTCATGAAGGATGAGCATCACCGGTTCATGCCCGTGTCGGTCGAAGAGCGCCTTGAGCTCGTTGAGCCGGAGGTGGCGGTGCGGGAAAGCCTTGAGCTCATAGGCCGCCCCGGCGTTTACTCAGGGGGAGTCTTCAGCCGCCTTGCCGAAGAGTACAGCCTTGTTGCCGAAGTGCGCGACAAATACCGGATCAGTACCCTCATCAGCGCACCGCTCTGGGATCTGCCAGGCAGCCGTGCGGGGGTCATCATCTCCGGCAGCGAAAGCCCATTCGGCGAGGAGGATCTGGCGACCGTGGGGCTCATTTTACCCCAGCTCTCACTAGCCCTGCAGAACTGGCTCGCGTTCGAGGAGATCGACAAGCTTCGCCGCAAACTCGAAGGCGAGCGCACTTACCTCGTCGAAGAGATCAGCGCCGCACACAACTTTGAGGAGATCATCGGCCAGAGCCCGGCGCTTGCAGCCGTGCAGCGCCGGGTAAGCCAGGTTGCGCCGACCGACGCAACCGTGCTGATCGAAGGAGAGACCGGTACAGGCAAGGAGCTCTTTGCCCGCGCCATTCATACTCTCTCTCCCCGCCGCAACAGCGTGCTGGTGAAGGTCAACTGCGCGGCCCTTCCCGCCACCCTCATCGAGTCCGAGCTCTTCGGTCATGAAAAAGGCAGCTTCACCGGAGCCGGCGCTCGCCGTATCGGCAAGTTCGAACTTGCTGACGGTGGCACCATTTTCCTTGATGAGATCGGAGAGCTCTCCCTTGAACTGCAGGCAAAGATGCTGCGGGTTCTTCAGGAGCGCGAACTCGAGCGGATCGGCGGAACAAGGGTCATTCCTGTCGACGTCCGTGTCATAGCCGCGACCAACCGCGACCTGCAGCGGGAGGTCGACGAGGGCCGGTTCCGCGAAGATCTCTTTTTCCGCCTGAATGCATTTCCCATTGCGCTCCCGCCGCTCCGGGAGCGGCACGGCGATATTCCGATGCTTGTCATGCACTTCGCTTCGAAATTCGCACGCGAGTTCGGCCGCCCTGCACGAGCCATCCGGGAGAACGACATGCACGACCTCGGTGGCCGGAGATGGAAAGGTAACATCCGCGAACTTGCCCATGTCGTCGAGCAGGCCGTCATCGTCAGCGAAGGCTCCACCCTTGATTTCTCCGCCGTGCTCAGCCAGCCGGTCGGCATCTCCCCCTCCGCCTCCGGGGAGATGCCGACCATGGAGGGGTTCGAGGAAGAGGTGCGCAGGATGCAGCGACAGCTCATCCTCGAAGCCCTCAAGAGTTCCAACGGGCGGGTCAGCGGCAGAGGCGGGGCAGCAGAACGCCTCGATATGCACCCGAAAACCCTCTACACCCGCATTGAAAAACTCGGTATACAGAAACACCACGTCTGAGACTCGAACAGTAGTGACGTGGCTGATGATTTGCTTACATTTGAACAGATGACGCCGTTGCAGTGCTTTCCCCCATGACCAAGGCAGCGATTTTTAGGGAACAATAATGCACACCGCCATGAAACAAGCCGTCCGCCTGCTCGTGTTCTCCCTTTTTTTCATTCTCCTCTTTTCTGCCTGCAAAGGCCAGAACTCCCCGGATGAGACTGTTCTGTACTCCGGTTCCGCTCAGCCGTTTGAGGGAGTGCTGACCATGAAGACGGTTATTGCCGGCGCCGGGACCACGACCACCAGTATCATGGTCGGCCATGAGGGGATCCGCACCGAAAGCACCGCCAGCCTTGCCGGGCTCTCCGGCCGTGTGCCGGTGACCGTCCTGTTCCGGGCCCGAGAGGCCGGAAGCATCTATCTGCTCAATGATGCAGCGAAGACCTATATGGTGTTCAATGCTGAATCGGGCTCCCCGGCCGGGGATGCCGATCCGCTCAGCGATGCCGTGGTGGCGAACCTCGGAGAGGAGATGGTGAACGGGTACCGTTGCACCCATGTGCGCATTGCTGAAAAAGATGGTTCGGGAGTCGTCGAGCTGTGGCTGAACCACGATCTGCTCGATTATGTGGCATGGACCCGCATGCAGGCCACCAATCGAAACACTGCTTCGCTGATTGCCGAAAAGCTCAGGAGGGTTGGGCTCGACGGGTTTCCCGTCCGGACCCTCCACCGTCCTTCCGGGGTGGTGACCGATCTTGTAAAGCTCGAGCGGATGAAGCCCGATCCTTCACTCTTCAGCGTGCCGGCAGGGTACAGGAAGGCGGAGATGCCCTCCGTTGAGCCGAAGATGCTGTCCGATGAGAGCCTCGACAAGCTGAAGGGAGCTGCTGAAAAGCTCCACCGGCAGCTGCAGGGACGCTGATCATCAACCCTGCTTCGCGACGAGTTCCCGGTAGAAATCCTTCAGGTGACGGGTTCCCGCAGCGGGAGCGAC
Source organism: Pelodictyon luteolum DSM 273 (assembly GCF_000012485.1). Taxonomy (NCBI): domain Bacteria; kingdom Pseudomonadati; phylum Chlorobiota; class Chlorobiia; order Chlorobiales; family Chlorobiaceae; genus Pelodictyon; species Pelodictyon luteolum. The sequence continues at coordinate 64,728 of NC_007512.1, forward strand.
ATTGTCGATTGTATTGACGGTGAGTGCGAAGGCAAGGACGTTTGCGATGGATTTATTGACAAAGCCTGCCATAAACAGCGCTGCCTCACCGATCCACACGGGGAGGTGGGTTGTCCAGGGTTTTTTGCCAAGGGCCTCAAAGGCCATGTCGACAGTTTCCTGAAACGTGTAGGTATCTGGTCCGCCGACCGGAACCTCCTCTTCTGTTCCTTCCGCCGCATTAACGCAGACCGTTGCCAGGTCGGCGCCGTGGATGGGATTGATGCGGTTCGTGCCATCGCCGAGGAGGAACATGTGGCCGCTCCGGACCATCGAGAAGAACATGCCCATGTCGGAAAAAAAGCCGGTGGGACGGATGACTGCATATGGCATGCCGGAGGCCTTGAGATCCCGTACAAAGCGTTCGTGGGCCTCGACGACTTCAACATCCGCCATGAGCTCTGCATTGAACACCGAGACATAGACGAACTTCCTGACTCCGCATTCCTCTGCGTCCCGCAGCAGGGCGAGGTTCCCAAGGTGGTCAACCGCTTCATTCGTTACATTGTCCTGCGGTTTGGTAAGCCCCATGCATGAGAAGACGATATCCACTCCCCGGCAGACGTCCTTCAGGGAGGCGGGATCGGTGGCATCCCCCTGCACCAGCTCGTCGGCAATGCCTGCTATGGCAGGTTCGAGATTAGGCCCCGGGGCCCGGAGGCTGTCGGGGTTGCGCACAAGGGCCCTTACCCGGTAACCCCGTTCAGAAAATTCTTTGACAGCGTACCTTCCGAGGTATCCGGATGCTCCTGCCACGAGAACGGTTTTCTGCTGCATGGGTGGTTGTGGTTCGGGTTGTTATCTTTGTCGTATGGATTTTCATCAGTATAAGAAGTAATGCAAACCCGTCAAACCCTGCCGTTCATGTTGCAACTCTCTTCGGGAGGAATGAAATGGCTCAAGGGCATCCACCTCATCGCCGTGGCCTGTTGGATAGGCGGCGCGGTGTCGCTGCTCTCGATGTACTTCCTGAAAGATGGCGTGAGCGATGGCGGCGTTCTCTACGGCATCAACCGGAGCATCCACCATGTGGATATGTCGATCGTGGTCGTGCCGGGAGCCATCGGCTGCCTCCTGACGGGGCTTGTCTACTCAATGTTCACCAGGTGGGGCTTTTTCAGGCACCCGTGGCTGGTGTTCAAGTGGGTTGTGACGGTTGGAGCCATCCTGTTCGGAACCTTTTTCCTCGGGCCGTGGGAAACCGCCATGATGGAGATTTCAGGGCGGCTCGGAACCGGTTCGTTCCGGGACGCCGGCTACCAATACAATCAGATGATGAACCTTGTTTTCGGCACTTTGCAGGTAGTCGTGCTTGTCGTAACGGTCTTCGTTTCCATCTTCAAGCCGTGGAAACTGAAAAAAGGAATTGCTTCAGCTTCTGCCTGAACCGTTCACTGGTTTTGTTCAGGCTTTTTCAATCCAGTCGGCCAGGTTCGTCTGCAGTTCGTCGCGCACCCGGCGGAATGCTTCGAGCCGTTCTTCTTCGCCCCCTTCTGTTGCGGCGGGATCCTCCATCGGCCAGTAGATGCGGTTTTCCTGTATGGCCATGCCCGGCCAGATCCGCGGACAGGTAGCATTGGCCTTGCTGCAGACGATGAAGAGGTAATGGATGAAGGTCTTGCCGAGGTAGGTCGCTATGTCTTTCGGGTACTGGCCGCTGATGTCAATACCGATTTCCTGCATGGCTTTGAGGGCAAGAGGATGAACGGCATCAGCGGGTTGGGTGCCGGCACTGAGGACCTCGAAACGGTCTCCTGCCATGTTGCGCAGCAGCCCTTCGGCCATCTGGCTGCGGGCGGTGTTTTCGGTGCAGAGGATGAGAACGGTCTTTTTCTTGTCCATGGTCGTCGGTAGGTCGGTTGCAGGGAAAATCGAACAAACAAAGATACCGTTCCCGTTCAATACTATCTGCTGGTCTTGCAAGGATGTAACAATTGCTTCAGGCTCTGGATTCGAGCTGGTGTAGTTTTTGCGGCTTTGGCGGAGAGCTATGTGCGTACAATCAAGAACAGCCGACGATCTGCAACTTTTTGAACGGCGTCGCTGGTTCCCGGACTATATCGGTTCTTTTCCGGTTATGTCTCCCCCCACCTGAATGATTGGCCCCTTGTGTTTTTCTCGAATGCAGTGCCGGTGATGTTGGTCATGTCAACGAAGAAACCATGGAGGAGATGAGCTATGAAGAAGATGGGATTGGTGATTGCTGCAGTCGTGATGATGCTTTTTTTCTGGAAAAGCGGCATGGCGGCCGAGCCGGACGTAAGAGTGATGCAGAAAGCGGGGGTCGGCAGCTATCTTGCGGACGCTGAGGGAATGACATTGTACTGGTACAAAAACGATTCCAAAGGAAGGAGTACCTGTACGGGTGCATGCCTTGATATGTGGCCGGCTTTTTATACCGGCGCGGTCCTGAGTGCGGCTCCGTCGATGAAGCAGGATGATTTCGGCACCATTCGGCGGCCTGAGGGAAAAATGCAGAATACCTTCCGTGGCATGCCGCTCTATTACTATTCAATGGACCGCAAGGTGGGGGATACGATGGGTCACAAGATGAACAATCTCTGGTTTGTGATTGACCCTCTGAAGTTCGTGGCCCCGGAGAAACAGTTCTACGGCAAATCGAAGCCTTCAGTGGGGAAAGAATAGGGTTTGCTGATCTCCCGTTTTCTTACCTGCAGCAGTCGCGGATGGCTTTGGCGATGAGGGGAATTCCCCGCTCGATTTCTTCAGGGCTGTTGTTGCAGTAAGAGAGCCGCATGGCGTTCATGCGCGTACCTTCCGGGTCGAAGGTGCTGCCGGTGACGAAGACGGCTCCTGCTTCAATGGCTTTTTTGAGGACATCCGCGGCATTGATTTCTTCGGGCAGGGTGAGCCAGATGTAGAACCCGCCACGCGGTTCGCTCCACCCTACATAGTCCGGCAGGTGCTGACGAAGTGCTGCAGTCATAAGGGCGGCGCGCTCTAGGTATGCTTTCCGTACCGTTTCAACGTAACCGCCCATCATGCCGGAGCGGATGGCGGCATCTGCGATGACCTGGGTGAAACTCGGCGAGCAGGCGTCGGCAGACTGCTTCAGGAGTTCGCATTTTTCATAGATCGGTTCGGGGGCGAGAAGCCAGCCGAGGCGAAGGCCGGGCCCGAGGATCTTGGAAAAAGAACCGGTGTAGCAGACATCGACTCCGTCAGGATTGATGGCTTTTATGGGCATTAGGCGCGCCCGGTCCTCTTCATGGAACCACAGGTCGCCGTATGCGTCATCTTCAATGAGGGGAATTGCCGTTCCCTGCAGGAGTTTGATGAGTTCCAGTTTACGCTTTTCACTGTAGAGGATGCCTGCCGGGTTGTGGAAGTAGGGGGTGGCGTAGAGGAATTTCGGGGCCGGTGTCCTCTGTGTTTCCTCCCTCAGGGTTCTGATATCAATGCCCTCAGAGTCCAGCGGGATGCTCCGGACATCGGCCCCGGCGGCTCGGAACGCGGCAATGGCCCCGATGAAACAGGGATACTCGGTAAGCACCCGGTCTCCGGGGTCGATGAAGGCTTTCGCGAGGAGGTTGAGCGCCTGCTGGGAACCGGTGGTGATGAGGAGCCGGTTGCTTTTGACCGGCAGACCTTTCTCTTCCAGCCAGCCTGTGAGGGATTCCTGCAGCATTGGGAGCCCCTCTGTGGGGCCGTACTGGAATGCAGCGCGTTTGGTTTTGTCGTCCAGCTGCATGAAGAGTTCTTCAACCTCCTTGACCGGGAACAGGTCATTTGCGGGCATGCCCCCGGCGAACGAGATGATGTCGGGTCGCGAGGCCAGGCTCATGAGATCCCGTATCGCCGAAGAACGCAGAGCGGAGACGCTTTTTGAGAAGGTTGCCATGCTGTCTTGTTCCTTTTTTCAGAGCTGGTATATATCACCGGCTTGAACAAGTTCGAGCCGGTGCTGGCTGAGCACCCGGATGGCGGCCTGCGGCACGGCGGTTCGGATAACCACCGTCGCCCGGCCTTCGGCCGAGGAGAATGCGTACATGTAGTCAATGGCCACGTCATTTTCCGAGAGAATGCCGAGCGCATGGTGGAGGCTGCCGGGTTTGTCGGGGACGATGAGGCAGATGACGTCGGTGACCTTGACGGCGAACCCTTTCTGACGGAGCACGTTTTCTGCGAGCTCGGGTTTGCCGACAATCATGCGCAGGATGCCGAAGTCGGTGGAGTCGGCAATGCTGAACGCCGAGATGTTGATGCCGTTTTCGGCCAGAACTCCGGTGAGTTCGGTAAGCCGGCCTGTTCGGTTTTCAAGAAAGACCGAGAGTTGACGGATGATCATGGTCCCCTTCCTCCTGTTAGCGTTTCCTGTTATCTATGACCCGTTTTGCCTTGCCCATACTGCGCTCTATGGTGCCCGGCTCGACAAGGCGCACGGTGGAGCTGATGCCGAGCATGCTGCCGATTGCGGACTGTATTTTTTTTCTGAGACCCTCCAGTTCCTTGACCTCGTCGGAGAAGAACGATTCCTCGACCTCCACCTGGATTTCGAGGGAGTCGAGGTTGTGCATACGGTCGATGGTGAGCAGGTAATGGGGTCTGGTCTCGCTCATTTCAAGCAGCACCGCTTCCACCTGGGAGGGGAAGACGTTGACGCCGCGGATGATGAGCATGTCGTCGGTGCGGCCGACACATTTTTCCATGCGGACGAGGGTTCTGCCGCACTCGCATCGCTCGGCGTGCAGGCGCGTGAGGTCGCGCGTGCGGTAGCGGATGAGCGGCATGGCCTCCTTTGTCGCGGGTGTGAAGACCAGCTCGCCGAGCTCGCCGTATGGCAGCACCTCGCCGGTGTCGGGGTTGATGATTTCGGGGATGAAGTGGTCTTCGAAGATGTGCATGCCTGTCTGGCACCGGCACTCCATCGAAACGCCGGGGCCGATGATTTCGCTGAGACCATAGATGTCGTAAGCCTTGATGCCGAGCAGTCGTTCGATTTCGGTGCGCATTCCTTCAGTCCAGGGCTCTGCACCGAAGATGCCGGCCTTCAGCTTGATGTGTTCTTTTTGGATCTTCTCTTCGATGATGGCTTCTCCGAGGAAGGCTGCGTAGGAAGGGGTGCAGGCAAGCACGGTGGAGCCGAAGTCCTCCATCAGCTGGAGCTGTTTTTTCGTGTTGCCGCCAGAGATCGGAATGACCGAGGCTCCGAGGGTCTCGGCGCCGTAGTGGAGGCCGAGGCCCCCGGTGAAGAGTCCGTAGTCGTAGGCGACCTGGATGATATCGGACCGGGTTACGCCGGCCATGGTGAGCGATCGGGCGACCACTTCGCTCCACATCGCTATGTCGTTCTTGGTGTAGCCGACCACTGTCGGCTTTCCTGTGGTGCCGCTGGAGGCGTGCAGGCGCACGATTCCCTCCTGCGGAACGGTGAAAAGCCCGAACGGGTAATTGTCCCGCAGGTCCTGCTTGGTGGTGAACGGGAGCTTCGGAAGGTCGTCCATGCTCCGTATGTCTCCAGGTTCGATGCCAAGTTCCTGCAGCCGCCGGCGATAGAAGGGTACGGTGTTCCACACCCGCGATACCATTGCTGATAGGCGCTCGCCCTGAATTTTGCGGAGCTCTTCACGCTCCATGCATTCATACTGCCTGTTCCAGATCATGTCATGGCGTTGGTTGGGGGCCCCTCAGGGGAGGCGGCCTGTTGCTGTGATGCTTCGAGCCCTTTACGGAAGGCGCGGGTGTTCATTTCCGCGATGTCGGCGCCTTTCCTTTCGAAGAGTTCGCTGATGCCGGCTTCGAGTCGCTCCGGCGGGATGCCGATGAATGGGGCGGCGGCTCCGAGCACGACCATGTTCGATGCCCGCCGGCTGCCGCATTCCTCTGCGAGCTGCTGGGCGTCGATGAGGATCGGCGCGCCGGTTTCAAGCAGTGAGCGCCGTACCGCCTCTATCCGGGGATAGCCCTCCATGTTGACGACCGGTTCCATTGCGGTGACGAGGCGCCCGGAAGGTGCGAGCCAGGGGCTTTGGCGCAGTGCTTCGAGCGGTTCAACAGAGATGACGAGGTCAGCGGTGCCGCGGGCGATGAGGTCGCTGTGGATTTCGCGGTCGGCTATGCGCAGGTGCGACTCCACGGCCCCGCCCCGCTGGCTCATGCCATGCACTTCCGCCTGGCGGATTTCGAGCCCGCTGTGGAGGGCGGCCAGGTCAATGACGGCCGCAATGCTGAGAATTCCCTGTCCCCCAACGCCGGCAAGGATGATGTTCTTTTTCATGTGTTCCGGTTCCTTTTTGCCGCCCGCTCGACGCACTCCCTTCGGGCAAGGATGACGGAGACCCCCTCGTAGGCGATCTCTTCACTGATCACTGCAATGTTTTCCTGAAGCCGGGGTTTCAGGGGGACGATGGTTCTGAGGTGCAGGGGGTCTACGCCGAGGCCGAGGCAGATGGCTTCAAGACGGCTGCCGGTAGCGGCTGAGTTCTGCCCTCCGGTCATGGCGGTGGTGTCGTTGTCGGTTATGATGATGGTGACCGACGAGCGCCTGTTCACTGCATCGAGCAGGCCCGTCATGCCGGAGTGGGTGAAGGTGGAATCGCCGATGACCGCCACAGCGGGCCGGAGTCCGGCTTCGGCCGCCCCTATCGCCATAGTGACTGATGCGCCCATGTCGACGCATGTATGGATGGCGCTGAAGGGGGCGAGCGCACCGAGGGTATAGCAGCCGATATCGGAAAAGACATGGTCATGCGGGTGTCCGGCCATGACGGTGTTGAGTGCCAGATACAGATCGCGGTGCCCGCATCCCCGGCAGAGTTCGGGCGGTCGAGGTACGACGATTTCGGGGACGGGTGCAGCGGGCGCGGGTTCCAGGCCGAGCGCCCGGGCGATGATGTCTGTATTGAGCTCGCCGGTGCGTGCGAGAGTGCCGTCGAGGCGCCCCAGCACCTGGCCGTTGCCGAAGAATCCCCGAAGCAGCTCCTCAATGACCGGATAGCCCTCCTCGGCTACAAGCACGCTGTCGCACTGGTTGAAGAGTTGCTGTGCGGCCCCGAGTGGAAGGGGGTACTGTCCGGTTTTCAGTACGGGAAAGTCCATATCAAAGGCCTCACGCACCTCCATGACATAGTTGTATGCAATCCCGAACGCGAGCACGCCGGTTGAGGCCGTGCCCTCCACCATGCGGTTCAGCCATGAACATTCGGCCAACTGCTCGATATCGCGCTGCAGGCCGATGAGTCGGGCGTACTGCCTTCTTGCATTCACCGGCATCAGGACGAACCGTTCTGCAGAAGGAAGCGCATCGGCCGCCGGAAGCGTGCGTTCCGGTTCCGGCTCCTTTGGAACTACCCCTGCACGCGAGTGCGCGAGGCGCGTGGTGAGGCGGACCATCACCGGAAGGCTGAGCGATTCGGAGAGCTGGAATGCATGGCGGACGCCGTCGTAGAGCTCCTGCTGGTTTGAGGGTTCGATGACGGGGATCATGGCGAACTTCCCGTACACCCGGCTGTCCTGCTCGTTCTGAGACGAGTGCATGGAGGGGTCGTCGGCGACGGCCAGCACCAGGCCTCCGCCAACGCCGGTGAGAGCGGAGTTGATGAATGCATCGGCGGCGACATTGAGCCCCACGTGCTTCATGCATACCAGCACCCGCTTTCCGGCGTAAGACATGCCGAGCGCCTCTTCGTATGCGGTTTTTTCATTCGTCGACCATGCGGCACGCACCCCGCGGTTTCGGGCAGCGGGAGAGTGCTGGATGAATTCGGTGATTTCGGTCGAAGGGGTTCCCGGGTAGGCATAGACGCCGGATATGCCGGCATCGATGGCACCGAGGGCTGCGGCTTCCGCCCCCAGAAGGAGCTGTCGTTCCATTCGCGGACTTGGTGGTTGTGGTCCCGCTTTGCACCCTGTGCTGAACGGGGGTTCCTGCAAATGAACCAAGATCAGAAATTTTCAAGCCAAAATAAAAGAATTGCGGGTTATTGCCCTCCACGGATCAACTACCGGCAGCTTGTTTGTAAATGTCCGGCACGGTCTATATATTCACATAATTATTTGAATATATAACTCTCTGGTGGCTGGGCGATGTTTTTGTGCTGGAGAGAAACTGCAACCGGGCGGGTATACCGTTCAATAAAGCCGGAGGGTTTGACATGGCTAAAAAAATCGTCGTCCTTGGAGCCGGTACCGCCGGTACCATCGTTTCCAACAACCTGCGCCGCCATCTTTCCGATGACTGGGAGATTACGGTCATCGACCGTGACGATCGTCATATCTACCAACCGGGGCTGTTGTTTGTACCGTTCGGCATCCAGAAGTCGAAGACGCTGGTGAAGTCGCGAAAAAAGTTCATCCTCCCCGGTGTGAAATTCGTGCTTGACGAAATCACCCATGTCGATCCCGAGAAGAAGGTGGTAAAGACCAGAAACAACAGCTTCGACTATGATTTTCTCGTCGTCAGCACCGGCTGCAAGGTCGTGCCGGAGGAGAACGACGGCCTGCTCGACGCCTGGGGGAAAAACGCGTTCACCTTCTACTACCTGGAGGCGGCCGATGTACTGCACCGCAAACTCCGTGAGTTCGATGGCGGCAAACTGGTGATGGATATCGCTGAGCTGCCGTTCAAGTGCCCTGTTGCGCCGATCGAGTTCGTGTTCCTTGCCGACTGGTATTTCAAGAAACGCGGGATACGCAACAAAGTGGAGATCGAACTGGTGACCCCGCTGCAGGCTGCGTTCACCAAGCCGAAAGCCGCCGCGGTGTTCAGCCGGTCCGCAAAGGAGAAGAACATCAAGATTACGACCGGTTTCGAGTTGAACCGGGTCGACGGCAAGGCCGGGTATATCGAGAGCGTGCAGGGCGAAAAGGTCAATTACGACATGCTGGTGGTAGTTCCCACCACTGTCGGTGACAAGGTCATCACCGATTCTGGCATGGACGACGGCATCGGTTACGTTCCCACCCATCAGAACACCCTCCAGGCGCTCAAGCACGAGGGAGTCTACGTCATCGGTGACGCCACCAACGTTCCAACCTCAAAAGCAGGCTCGGTGGCTCATTACGAGGCGGACGTGGTGGTGTTCAACATCATGGCGGAGATCCACGGGGTGAAGCCCGAAGAGATCTTCGACGGCCACTCCACCTGCTTCATCGTCTACTCGAAAGGCACCGCTTCGCTCATCGACTTCAACTACAAGATCGAACCGCTGCCGGGCCAGTTCCCCGCCCCGCACCTCGGACCCTTTTCCCTCCTCAAGGAGACGAAGGCCAACTGGTGGGGCAAGCTGGCTTTCGAGCCGCTCTACTGGAACGTACTGCTCGGCGGCCGCCATCTCGGTATGCCTCCGACCCTCGTCATGGCCGGCAAGGAAGTGGGCTGAGGCGCAACCCCGTTCCCCCCTCAGTCACCCTTCGGGGACTGCCGGGGGAGCCTGCTCTTTTCTCGTGAAGCTGATGGCGAGCCATCCCGCCTCGTATCGAGCGTCGCCGACACGCATGCCGGCGAGGAACACCGGAAGCACCACCCCTTTCTGGTAGTTGCCGATTCGCAGGGTGAGCGAGTCGCCGACCTGCACAACGCTGGCCTCCATGCGGTTGTCGAATACGAACGGCAGGCGCAGCTTCACGGTGTAGAGTCCCTCCCCGTCCTTCCGGATGCTGACATGCTCTTCGTGGTAGAAGATGTCGAGGGGGTTCTTTCCCGCGTATACCACCTGTCCGACCTTCCGCAGCATGTCGATGCCGAGTACCTCTCTCTTAAAGAGCGGCACCTTGGTGATGGGGATCGGGGCGAAGGAACGCTCGATTTCCTCGATGTGGCCTCGCTGGATTTCCTTCCACTCCTTAAGGAACTCTCCGTCGGCATCATCGGTGTAGACACGGTTGATGACGATCTGGTCGACGGTGATGCCGTAGAGGTTGAGGTATGTCAGTGCGCGCATCGACTCCTTGATGACCATCTTTTCCGGGTTCATGACGAGCCGCACGGTGGTACGGGTGCCATCGGAAAGAAGGTCGATGATGCCCTCGATGGAGGAGAAAAGGCTGTCGACCTGCTCATAGACGTCCACATCGGGTACATAGTCATGGAGCCGGCTTACCCTTTTGGCAAGCGGCCGGATCACCGGCTTCACCACATACTTCTCCAGGTTTCGCATCAGCTTCAGCATCCATCCGAAGGTTTCGGGGAGAGATAGCAGGCGGAGTGTTTCGCCGGTCGGTGCACAGTCGACGACGAGGAGATCGTACTCGTTGCTCTCGTTATAGCGTTTGATGTGGGAGAGTGAGAAGAGCTCCTCCATGCCGGGCAGGACTCCCATCTCCTCGACATAGATTCCCTCTATTCCCTGTACCTGCATGAGGTGCGCGAAGTGTTCGCGCACGATCTCCCAGTTGAGCGACATGTCCCCGTAGACGCTCACCTCCTGACCGTACAGCCGATCGGCGATCCTGACCGGAGAGGGGCCGAGCTCCATATCGAATGAGTCACCGAGGCTGTGGGCCGGGTCGGTGGATATGATGAGGGTGCGGTGGCCTGATTCGGCTGCCATGAGGGCGGTTGCGGCGGCAATGGAGGTTTTGCCAACCCCCCCCTTTCCGGTGAAAACGATGTTTCGCATGTGCATTGCTCTCCGGGGGGTGTTGAACGGTTGCAAGGGATGTAACCCGCTTTGCGGGCTAAGCGTTGCCGGCAGTACAGGCTAGGGAGGCGGGGAACTACAGGAAAAAAGACATATGGATTTGTTTTAATATGAGCATATGCTTATATAGCGTGAACGGGGCTCATGAGAGAGCTTCCGGAAGAGAGGGGCCCGGGAATTATTCAGCCTCTGTTCTTGTAGAACTATCTGCGCCTTCGAGCTTGAAAGGCACGCCGGGCAACCGGTGGAGAGCGTTACTCAATAATTGAAAAATACAGACCGCATATGGCAAAGGTCGTCGTTTTAGGCGCCGGTGTTTCCGGACATACCTGTGCTTCGTTTCTGAAGAAGAAACTCGGGAAGCATCATGAGGTAGTCGTGGTCACGCCGAACAGCTATTACCAGTGGATCCCGTCTAACATCTGGGTCGGAGTCGGCCAGATGTCGATTGACGAGGTCCGTTTCGAACTCAAGAAAGTCTATGACCGCTGGGGGATTGTCTTCAAGCAGGCCAGGGCCCTTGAAATCCATCCCGAAGGGGACGCCTCCACCGGGAAGGGCTACGTCACCATCGAGTACACCGCCGGCGACAACTCGGGCGTCAGGGAGAACGTGGAGTACGATTATCTCGTCAACGCCACCGGTCCGAAGCTGAACTTCGAGGCAACCGAAGGGCTCGGCCCCGACAAGAACAGCTACTCAGTCTGTACCTACTCGCATGCGGCGCACGCATGGGAACACCTGCAGGAGAACATCAAGAAGATGCAGGCCGGACAGAAGCAGCGTTTCCTCATCGGCACCGGGCACGCCATGGCGACCTGCCAGGGTGCGGCGTTCGAGTACATCCTGAACATCGCCCACGAGATCTCCAAGCGCGGGCTGAGCAAGATGGCACAGATCACCTGGATTTCGAACGAGTACGAGGTCGGTGATTTCGGCATGGGCGGCGCGTTCATCAAGCGCGGCGGATACATCACCCCCACCAAGGTCTTTACCGAGTCGATCCTTGCCGAGTATGGCATCAACTGGATCCGGCGCGCCGGTGTCTACAAGGTCGAGGACGGCAAAGCCTACTATGAGACTCTGGACGGCGAAGACAAGGTGCAGGAGTTCGATTTCGCGATGCTCATTCCTTCCTTCTCCGGTGTCGGCATGACGGCGTTCGACCGCGAGGGCAACGACATTACCGACACGCTGTTTGCTCCGAACAAGTTCATGAAGGTCGATGCGGATTACGCACAGAAGCCTTTTGAGGAGTGGTCTGCCGATGACTGGCCGAGCACCTACCAGAACCCGACCTACAACAACATCTATGCCGTCGGCATCGCCTTCGCCCCTCCGCATGCGATCTCCAAGCCGATGACGAGCGTGACGGGCCGTCCGATATTTCCGACCCCACCCCGTACCGGCATGCCTTCCGGCGTTATGGGAAAGATCACGGCACTGAACATCGCCGAGCGCATCCACGGCGCCACAGAGCATCGCCACAAGGCCTCGATGAGCCGCATGGGCGCAGCCTGCATCGTATCCGGTGGTTTCGGTTCGTTCGATGGCCTCGGTGCATCAATGACCGTGTTCCCTGTCGTTCCCGACTGGGACAAGTACCCCGAGTGGGGCCGCGATATGAAGTACTCCGTCGGTGAGGCGGGTCTTGCGGGCCACTGGCTGAAGGTGCTGCTCCACTACCTCTTCTTCCACAAGGCGAAAGGCTATCCGTTCTGGTGGCTTATCCCCGAGTAGAAGAGCGTTTCGGCACAGAGGTAGAAGAAGAGATACATTAACTTTCATTTCGATCAACCATGGGTAAATATAGAATCAAGGCATATTTCGACGAGGCCTATCCTCCGGTGCCCGAGAAATCAACGCTGTTCTGGCGCAAGTTCGTGCCGTGGCAGCTGATCCGTTTCATCATCCTGAACGTGAAGATGATCCGCATCGTCGTAGGCGGCCACTCCTGAACTGAGGCAGGCTGCGGCGGAGTCTCATCCGTTTCTCACGTTTCTTTCGAAAGGGCACAGAATAACCAGCATCCAGTGCTGGGGGGTTCTGTGCCCTTTTTCGTTCTGCATGGACGGGCCTATGGCGTTCGATTCCCTTTTCTGGCAACACCGGCATGCTGCGGCAGAACTCAGGTCGGTCGGTTGAGGGGGGCGTAAGAGGAAGTGCGGGCGCGTGGTTGATGGTGTGTATGCACCTGTTTCGGGTTGAAAGGCCGTCTTCCGTGCCCAGCATGGCTGTTGATCAACTCGGCAGGTTCGATATCCGCCTCGGCCGATGATGCGAACTCAGCCGCCTGCTTTCGCATTCAAAGATATGTTGCGATTTCTTCAAGCGGCTTTCGCTTTTTCGGTACGGGCGTGTATCCTTCGGCCGGATAGCCTAGAGGGGTAAATGCAAATACCTCGTCTTCACCCGTGAGACTGAGGGCTCTTCTCAGGCAGGGGAGGTCGAAAGCGGCGATCCAGCAGGTGCTGATACCTTCATTCTCAGCTGCGAGGATGATGTGGTCCATGGCGATACTGAGGTCGGTTTCCAGCGAGTTATAGCCGTCGGAAGCGCGAACCCATGCATCGCAGCGACGGCCTGTCACCACGAGAATCGCCGGGGCGGTCTGGAGCCAGTCGCGGGAGTAGCAGGCATGCACAGTCCTGAGGACTTCAGGCGTGCGTATCACGATGAAACGCCATGGCTGCAGGTTTTTTGCAGAAGGAGCGAGCCTGGCGGTCTCGAGGATGCGATTGAGGGAGTCCTGGGGAATGGGGTCCTGTGTGAAGCTGCGGGTACTGCAACGTGATGCTGCCAGTGCGTGGAAGTCCATGGTGGTCAGGGCTTGGTCGTTCATGCATGCCGGATATGGCCGAAATCCTTTGAGATGCTGTGGAACATCCGGTTGGTCGCGGTCTGCATGATCATCGACATGCCGGCATTGGTCATGGCTCGGATGATCTGTTCTGGAATGATGCGGAACGCGGGATAGAGGACGAACCGGACATCGATGCGGAGATCAAAATGCACTTTCGTCTGTTTTGGTTCCATCGGCACAAGGAGCATTTCGGCAAAGGCCTTGCCTTCGAACAGATAGTTCTTGGGGTCGTCGACCGGGTCTGAGGGCGCGTGGTGGTGCCAGAGGATCTTGCGGCCGACCATATGGCGGCTGATCATCTCGTCGGTTATCGATTCGGGGCCGATGCCATGTAGTTCCTCAGGAAGCTCCACCATCACCTCGTCGGTCTGTTTGACGTAAAAAATGACGTCAAACGGGTTCTGTTGCGGGTCGGTGACCCGGAAATGCCATCGGTAGACATCTGTCTCATCGGTCAGTTCGACCGTATGGCAGAAAGGGTTGAAGCCCAGAATTTTTTTCTGGTCAGAGAGGTAGTTGAGGGTACGATCGAACGTATCGGAAAAAATCCATTCACCCTTGCTTCTGCCTGTGGCATCCATTTCCATACGACTCTCCCTTCGCAGAGGACCATTGGTGTTAGTTGATTATGATGCCCCTAGGCCCGGGCGGCTTCCTGCAGCCGCTCTGTCTGGTCGTGCATCTTCAGGGCGTCGATCAATTCGCCGATCTCTCCCTGCATGAAGTGCGGCAGTCCGTGGCTGGTGAATCCGATGCGGTGGTCGGTCACGCGCGACTGCGGGTAGTTGTAGGTGCGGATCTTCGCGCTCCGATCCCCACTGGCTACCATCGTGCGCCGCATGTCCGCCCGTTCCTGCTGCTGCTCCTGGAGTTTGATGTCGTAGAGTTTCGCCATGAGCATCTTCATGGCCCGCTCCTTGTTCTGGAGCTGTGATCGCTCCTCCTGGCAGGCCGCCACGAGACCGGTCGGCTCATGCGTGATGCGGACGGCGGTTTCCACCTTGTTGACGTTCTGACCACCCTTGCCTCCGCTCCGGTATGTGTCGAACCGGAGGTCATCGCGCCGGATCTCCACATCAACCTCTTCAGCTTCCGGCAGGACAGCCACGCTTGCGGCGGAGGTGTGGATGCGTCCCTGCGTTTCGGTTTCCGGCACCCTCTGCACACGGTGTACGCCGCTTTCGTACTTAAGCGTGCCGTAGACGTCGTGGCCACTGATGGTCAGGGTGACCTCGCGGAACCCTCCGGGGCCGGAGCTTTCATTGTAGTCCAGCACTTCGCACCGCCATCCCTGGCGTTCGGCGTAGCGCTGGTACATGCGCATAAGGTCGGCGGCAAAGAGCGCGGCTTCCTCTCCGCCGGTTCCAGCGCGGATTTCCATGATGACGTTGCGCGAGTCTGCTTCGTCTTTCGGGAGCAGAAGGATCCGGAGCTCCTGCTCCAGACCCGGGATGCGCTCTTCAAGCTCCAGCATCTCTTCCCGGGCCATGGCCTTCATCTCGGGATCCTCTTCAGCCTTCTGCATGTGTCGCGACTCTTCGAGCTGCTGACGGGCGCTGGCATAACGGTCATATGCCTGCACGATCTCCTTCAGGTCGCTGTACTCCTTGTTGAGCCTGCGGAAGCGAGTCTGGTCGCCGGCCGCTGCTGGGTCTGCGAGCATTCGCTCGAGATCAAGGTGACGCTCTTTTATGGACTGCAGTTTATCGAACATCGGTTTCGCTTACGGCCTCAGGGATTCAGGATGTCGTTGATGAGTATGTAGGCGAAGAGCGCAAGAAGCAGCGTCATGCCGATCTGCTGGATGCGCATCTTGACTTCAATTGGAATCTCCCGCCCCATGACGCCTTCAGCGGCATTGATGACAAACTGCCCGCCGTCGAGTGCCGGGACCGGCAGGA
Organism: Pelodictyon luteolum DSM 273; assembly: GCF_000012485.1. Taxonomy (NCBI): domain Bacteria; kingdom Pseudomonadati; phylum Chlorobiota; class Chlorobiia; order Chlorobiales; family Chlorobiaceae; genus Pelodictyon; species Pelodictyon luteolum. Next base: position 80,132 of record NC_007512.1, read on the forward strand.
TGTTGATGATGGCCAGCGATATCGAGAGCACGGCAAGGAAGTAGAGGAAGCTGACGGGACCCTGCTCCGCACTGCGGCTTGCGATCTTGGCGATCTTTATGGGGCCGCCGACAGACTTGCGGAAGTCCTCCTGTCCGGTGAAGATCTTGGAGAAACCCTGTACGGTCATTGCGCTCATTTTCCATGTCTGGCTGATGCCGCTCTCAACCGATCCCATAAAGCCGAGCATGCGACGCTCGGAGGAGATAGTCTGTCGAAGCATGATGCCGATTTTGCCGCTTGCCGATGGTGTGATGGAGGCGGTGAACTCCTCGCCTTTCATGCGGATTTCGTCGGCAGTGGCCGGCTCACCCTTCGGTGTATCAAGCCAACGCCAGGTGAAGGTGATGGGTTTCGAGGGGTTCCTGGAGATGATTCCCACCACTTCGGTCCAATCGGAGACCGGGTGGCCTTCAATTGCTGTAATGATGCTTCCCGCCTGTATGCCTGCACCGGCAGCGGGATTGTTTGCAAGCACATCATCGATGACCGGAGGGACGATTGGGCGAATGCCGAACCCGTCCTGGTCACTTACTTCGGACATGAAGTGTTTGGGTGTGGCGAGTGTGGTATCGCGGCCGTGGGAACGGAGAACGGTGAAGACCGGGCTTGATGAGGCGAAGCGTTCAGGGTCGAGCGCCTCTTCCCAGCTCGAGACCGGATGACCGTCAACTGCAATAAAGCGGTCACCGGTCTGCATGCCCATCTTGCTGAACACCGACCCTTCTTCTACAAAGGCGGGGGCCGTGGTGCTGGTTCGGGATTCTCCGAGAGTCAAGGTGACGCCGGTGAAGATGGCTGCTGCCAGCATCATGTTCATCGTCACGCCGCCGGCAAGCACAATGAGGCGCTGCCAGACGGGTTTGGCACGGAACTCCCACGGTTGAGGTTCGCCTTGCCCGAAGTCCGTATCCATGCTTTCATCGACCATGCCGGCAATTTTCACGTAGCCGCCGAGCGGAAAGACCCCGATGCCGTACTCCGTCTCTCCGATCTTCTTTTTCCAGAGACGCATGTCGAAGAAGTCGAATCCGATGTAGAACTTGTCGACACGCATGCCGAAAATTCTCGCCGTGATGAAGTGTCCGAACTCATGGACGGTGACGAGGATGAAGATTGCGACGATGAAAAAGAATGTTGTGCTCAGAACGTCCATGGGTATCAGTTGCTGGAAACTGCCCGGGCTCAGGGCCCGGGATGCTTCCTGGTTTCATTGGTACGCGGATGCGCCTTCGGGGTGCGTTATCCGATGATTGCGTTTGCCGCCCGGCGTGCCCAACCGTCGGCATTGATATACTCCTCGAGCTCTACGGGGGTGTAAGCCTCATGCGCCTGCATGGTTTTGTCAACGGTTTCGGCGATGGCGGTGAAGCCGATCTTGTTGTTGAGGAAGGCCGCGACTGCTACTTCGTTTGCCGCATTCAGCACCGCCGGGTAAGTCCTCCCTGCCTTGAGGGCATCGAAGGCGAGACGCAGCGCCGGGAACCGGACCATATCGGGTTCCTCGAAGGTGAGGGTGCCGATGGTTGCCAGATCGAGTTTCTTGATGCCGCTTTCGCACCGTTCCGGCCAGGAAAGGGCGTAGGCAATCGGGGCGCGCATGTCGGGGGACCCGAGCTGGGCGATCACGCAGCCGTCGATGTACTCGACCATAGAGTGGATGATGCTCTGCGGATGGACTACCACGCCGATCTTTTCGGCGGGCATGTTGAAGAGCCAGTGAGCCTCGATCACTTCAAGCCCTTTGTTCATCATGCTTGCCGAGTCGATGGTGATTTTTGCGCCCATGCTCCACTGCGGGTGCTTGAGGGCCTGCTCGGGGCCGGCCTTCTCCATGTCGGCGAAGGACGAGTTGCGGAAAGGTCCGCCCGAAGCGGTGAGGATGATGCGCTCCACGTCTTCCTGACGGTGGCCCTGAAGCGACTGGAAGATGGCGGAATGTTCGCTGTCGACCGGCAGTAGCCGCACGTTGTGTTTCTTTACGAGATCGGATACCAGCTGTCCTGCGACGACGAGGGTCTCCTTGTTTGCCAGCGCGATATCTTTTCCCGCCTTGATGGCCTTGACGGTGGGGGTCAGTCCTGCAGCACCCACGATTGCCGAGACGACCATGTCGGAGCCCTCGGCGGCAGCAACGGTTCCGGCGCCTTCGATGCCGTGGCATATCTCGGGCAGGTCGGTGCCGAGGAGAGTTTTGAGGAGTTCAGCGGACCCGGCATCACGTACCGATACGATGGAGGGGTTGAACTCCCTGATCTGTTCTGCGAGCATGTTGACATCATGGCCTTCAGCCAGGCCGACAATCTTGAATCGATCGGGGTGCTGGCGGACGACATCGAGTGTGCTGAGTCCGATGGACCCGGTGCTGCCGAGAATCGATAATGCTCTCATGGTAGTGGGAAAAAATGGTTGCCGGATTGCGCTGAAAGGTAACGGGCTGAATTTATGCTTTTTCGTGAAGGCTTACAAACAGAGCAGATCCCGTTTCAGGGCTGCCGTTTTTTCTCTTTGCATTACAGGGAAAATATGGTATAATAAGCCCCCTCAAGGGTCTCTAGCTCAGCTGGTTAGAGCAACTGGTTTACACCCAGTAGGTCGGGGGTTCGAATCCCTCGGGACCCACATCAGGCATATGCCAGGGGCAGGTAAACAACCTGCCCTTTTTTCATTCCTTCTCCCCGCCCTTTTCTCCGTTCATCTAGTTGTCGGAGACGTTTCTGGACTGCCGCAACCGCTCGGCCGCTGCTTCGAGCTCGGCCAGTTCAGTTGCGCTGAGCCCGACCTTTTCCGTGCTCTCTGCGTCCGCCGTCGTTTCGGGTTCGTGCGCAACCATGCCGTTCTCCGCGGATTTCTTGCTGCAGTCAACCTCTCCCGAATCTTCTTCCTGGCCGCCGGGCCGCTTACCGAGGATCTCCTCGATCTGGCAGTACTGGAGCATCTCTTTTGTGAGCAGCTCCCGGGCCAGTGCCTCAAGCTTGCTCCGGTGTTCCTTGAGCATGGTTCTGACTGTGTCGGCAGCCGATTCCACAATAGCCTTCACTTCTTCGTCAATGAGGCGGGCGGTCTCGCCCCCGAACTTCTTCTCGACGCCGGGAGCTCCGTAGTAGGGGTTGTTGCTTTCGTAGTACGAGAGGTTGCCGATCTTATCGCTCATACCGTAAACCATCACCATGTTGTAGGCGATGCCGGTGATCTTTTCCAGATCGTTCTGTGCTCCGGTCGAGATCTCCCCAAACACGCTCTCCTCAGCGATGCGCCCGCCGAGCAGGCCGCAGATGCGCGCGAACAGCTCCCGCTTCGTCATGAGGTAACGGTCCTCGAGCGGGATGTTCATCGTGTAGCCGAGCGCGCTCATGCCGCGAGGCACTATGGAAATCTTCTGCACCGGGTCGTTTTCCGGCATCATCCAGCTGACGATGGCGTGGCCCGCTTCATGGTAGGCGACGATCCGCTTCTCTTTCGGGTTGATGACCTTGTTCTTTTTCTCGAGGCCCGCCACCACTCGCTCGATAGCGTCTTCGAAGTCCTTCATCTCGATGCTCTCCTTGTTGCGGCGGGAGGCGAGCAATGCGGCTTCGTTGGCAGCATTGGCGATCTCGGCTCCGGCGAACCCCGGCGTCTGCGATGCGAGCGCCTTCAGGTTTACGTCCGGGCTGAGCGACATGTTCTTGGTATGTACCCTGAACGTATCCATCCGTCCCTTGAGGTCCGGCTTGTCGACCATGATCTGGCGGTCGAACCGGCCGGGGCGGAGCAGGGCGGGGTCGAGCACGTCGGGGCGGTTTGTGGCCGCCATGAGGATGACTCCTTTGTCTGTCGCGAACCCGTCCATTTCGACGAGGAGCTGGTTGAGGGTGTTTTCGCGTTCGTCGTTTCCGCCCATCATGGCGCCTTTGCCGCGGCTCCTGCCGACAGCATCGATTTCATCGATGAAGATGATGCAGGGGGCCTTCTCCTTGGCCTGGCGGAACAGGTCGCGCACTCGGGCCGCACCGACGCCGACGAACATCTCAACGAAGTCCGATCCACTGATGCTGAAGAACGGCACGTCCGCTTCTCCTGCGACGGCTTTGGCAAGGAGGGTCTTGCCGGTGCCGGGAGGGCCGACGAGCAGCACGCCTTTTGGGAGCTTGCCACCGAGGCGGGTGTACTTTTTCGGGTCCTTGAGGAAGTCGACCACCTCCATCACCTCGGCTTTGGCTTCATCGAGACCAGCCACGTCCTTGAAGGTGATGCGGGTGTGTTCGTCAAGGTTTTCATAGAGTGCGGCCTTGTTCTTGCCGATATTCATGAACTGCGCTCCCGGACCTCCTGCGCCCATGCGGCGGAAAATGAAAAAGTAAAGGCCGAAAAGCAGGGCGAAGGGGAGCACCCACTGGATCAGTTCGCTGATCCAGGTGGTTCCGGGCGAGCCCTCATATCTGACTCCGTGGGTTTCCAGAAGAGCGGTAAGGCTTTCGTCACGGACGGGGTTTACCGTCACCTCGTTTTCCGGGGTTTTCGCGCCGGGCAGAAGCTTGCGGGTTGTATCATTGCCCTCTTCCTGCTTCGGCAGGCCGCTGTCGACGCCGGGCTTGAGCGTGACATAGATTTTCTCGGGCGCAATCCGTACGGATTCGACCTTGTTTTCCGTGATGAATGTCCGGAAGGTGCTGTAGGGTATTTCCCGTGACGAACCTGACCAGAAAAAGGCGAGCTGAAGGCCGATAAGCAGTGCGATGACCACCACGTAGTATATCATCGGGAGCTTCGGTCGTGGCTGGGGGGTTTCAGGTTCGGAATTATAGGGATTGGAGGGTTTCAGCGAGTTTTTTGCCATCAATCAACTGTCGTAATGGTAATTATAAATATCTGTTTCTATGGATCGTTATCGAATGTCGTGAATGATCAATTTACTGGATTCTTCCATTTAATGAAGCATATCGTTCCAAAACATATCATATATTGAGCAATTGTTTAAATGCCTTTCCCCAGCTATTAGTTTCCCTGAGGCCACGGGAAAGGGTGGCCAGATCCCTCTTGACGGCGGCCGTAATATCAGGGAAGGAGACAGCATTATGAACGCAGCCCGCGATAAGGCAAATCACCGGATCTCAACGTTGAAATCACTGCTGTGTGTCGGTCTTGATGCCGACAGGGAAAAGGTTCCTGCAGTGTTTTCTCGATTTTCGAGCCCGGTTCTCGAGTTCAACCGCTCCGTCATCCGCGCCACCCGAGATTATGCGGCGGCCTACAAAATCAATACCGCCTTCTATGAGGCGAGGGGAATCGAGGGGTTTCGCGACATGGAGGAGACTCTGGTGGAAATCCCTTCGGAGTGCCTCAGTATCGCCGATGCCAAAAGGGCCGACATCGGCAACACCAGCAGGATGTACGCCAGAGCATTTTTCGAGCACTGGGAGTTCGATTCCGTGACGGTGGCGCCCTACATGGGCTACGACTCCCTCGAGCCATTCTTCTCCTACTCCGACAAACTTGTTTTCGTACTCTGCCTCACCTCCAATGCCGGGTCCCGGGATTTTGAAGAGCAGCAGCTGGAAGGCGGCCTTCCTCTCTACCGCCGGGTGTTGGAGCGGGTTTCACAGTGGGGTGCCGGTGGCAACGGTGGCGTGGTCGTCGGGGCAACGAAGAGCGCCCTTCTTGCAGACATCCGCAACGCGGCACCGGGTCTGTTTTTCCTGATTCCCGGAGTCGGAGCGCAGGGCGGCTCTCTTGAAGAGGCCGTCGACCTTGGCGTGGACGCCAACCGTGAAGGAGCTCTGGTCAACATCAGCCGCAGCCTCATTTATCCCCCGGGGGAGTTCAGGGATATTGCGGCTTACGAGGCTGCGGTGTCGATGGAGGCTGAACGCCTTCACTCCGCCATGCGGAGCGTCCTCTAGACAGAGGCTCTCTGTTGTCGTATATTATAATGAAACAGCACGAGTACTAACCGGAATTGAATTTATGTGTGGAATCGTTGGATATATAGGAACCCGTGAAGCGGCTCCTCTTCTGCTTGGCGGGCTCCACCGCCTTGAGTACCGGGGATATGACTCGGCCGGTATCGCCCTGCTCAACGGCGGTCTGCCGTTCATGAAGCAGAAGGGCAGCGTCGCCGAACTCCAGAAGGCCTTCGATGCTTCGCCAGCCAGAATGCTTGGCGCCACCATCGGTATAGGTCATACCCGCTGGGCTACGCATGGTGATCCGAGCGACCGCAACGCCCATCCCCATCTGAATGCCCAGGAAGACATCGCCGTCATCCATAACGGTATCATTGAAAATTATTCGGTGCTCAAGCAGGAGCTGCAGGGGGAGGGCTATCATTTCCAGAGCGATACCGACTCGGAAGTGCTCGTTCAGCTCATTGACCGGATATGGAAAATCGATCCGTCGCTCTCGCTGGAGGCGGTCGTGCGGGCTGCACTGCGCCACGTTGAAGGGGCTTACGGTGTCTGCGTGATCTCACCCCGTGATCCCGACAAGATCGTTGTCGCCCGCAAGGGCAGTCCTCTGGTGATCGGAATCGGCGAGGGCGAGTATTTCATCGCCTCCGATGCGGCTCCCATCGTCGAGCACACCAACCGCGTGGTCTATCTTTCCGATGGCGAAATGGCCGTCATCACCCGCAGCGGCTACCAGGTTCGCACCATCGAGAACGTTGCCATGGAGAAGGATATCACCGAACTCGACTTTTCGCTTGAGAAGATCGAAAAGGGCGGATACGAGCACTTCATGCTGAAGGAAATTTTCGAGCAGCCGGACGTCATGCATGACGTGATGCGCGGCCGTGTCAGGACCGAAGAGGGGCGGGTGGTGCTTGGCGGCATCGAGGACTATCTTGACCGCCTGAAACAGGCCAGACGCATTGTCATCTGTGCCTGCGGAACCAGCTGGCACGCAGGCCTCATAGGCGAATACCTCATCGAGGACTTCGCCCGAATCCCGGTGGAGGTCGATTACGCTTCCGAGTTCCGTTACCGCAACCCGATCATCGGACCCGACGACGTGGTCATCGTGATTTCCCAGTCCGGCGAAACCGCCGATACCCTCGCAGCGCTCCGTGCGGCAAAGGAAAAGGGTGCTATGGTGATGGGGATCTGCAACGTGGTTGGCTCGACCATCGCCCGGGAGACCATGTGTGGCATCTATACTCATGCCGGTCCCGAGGTCGGCGTAGCGTCGACCAAGGCGTTTACCGCCCAGGTGATCGTGCTTTACATGCTTGCCCTGGCACTCAGCAAGGGACGTACGATTTCCCATGATGAGATGCGCCTCAGCCTGAAGGAACTCTCGAAGGTTCCGGAGCATGCCGCGAAAATTCTCGAGCTGGACAGCCAGATCCAGCAGATCGCCGACGACTACAAGGATGCACGAAACTTTCTCTACCTCGGCCGCGGCTATAACTTCCCAGTAGCGCTCGAAGGCGCGCTCAAGCTGAAGGAGATTTCCTATATTCACGCCGAAGGCTATCCTGCAGCCGAGATGAAGCACGGTCCCATCGCCCTTATCGATGAGGATATGCCGGTCGTCGTCATTGCCACCCGCGACAGTTCCTACCAGAAGATCCTGAGCAATATCGAAGAGGTGCGAAGCCGAAAGGGCCGGGTGATAGCCATCGCCAGCGAGGGCGACACCGAAGTGGCCCGTCTTGCCGAGCATGTCATCTACATTCCGCAGGCTTCCGCCCAGATCATGCCGCTGCTTACGGTCATTCCGCTGCAGTTGCTCTCATACCACATCGCCACCCTCCGCGGCTGCAATGTGGACAGACCGCGCAATCTGGCGAAGTCTGTCACTGTTGAATAGGTGCGCCGGCGGGATTCACATTTTCATTAACAATAATTCTGATTACCTCTCATGAGTGAACGTGAACTGGGCGCAAGCCCCGATATGCAGGGGGATGCGAGGTTCGCTGCAATCCTTGCAGACCTCGAAACGATCTCCCGGGAACTGCGGGAGGAGGGCGTCCTTGACACTCTTACCGGTACAGAGGGTGGAGCGGTGACGATCGAATTCGGTGTGTGGGGCGAGGGTGATGAGGCAGAGCCGTCCGTTATCGTGAGCATCGATTCGCCTGAAGATTTTGACGGCGACGATGAAATGATCGATGATTTCGAGGACGAAGTGCTTGAGCGCCTTGAAGCCGCATCCCGCGGCTGGTCCACGGAGGCCACGGACCTGCTTGGCGATGATCGGCAGGTGGTGTTGCTCTTCAACGGCGAAGAGGTCTGAGCTCGGCGCTTTTCGCGCAGGATTACTTATATTTCCGTGTAGTTTGTGTTATATTGACATTATCTGGACAGCCCTGTTGGACTTTCATGTCGCAGCGGGCCGGTCCGTGATGTTGCTACAACCCTCTACCCCCTCTCCGATATGACGCCCTCATCCGTGCGTATGGCAGTGCAGTGCATTGCCGTCTGGGTTGTTGTCCTTCTCTTTCTCCAAGGCGCGGCTTACGCAGGCCAGAAGAAGGATATCGAGAAATTCAACATTTTTTTTGAGAACGCCCAGTACGACCAGGCCGCAGATTTCGAACTTGAACGCATAGGCGGCAAGCGGCAGGACAAGGCAAAGCTGCTGCAGTCGATGCAGGCTGCTGCCGCGTTGCGCTACTGCAACCGGCTGGAGCTGAGCTCACTGCTGTTCGATGAGTGTGAAGCGATCATCAAGGAGCATGATGAAAAACTCTTTGCTTCCAATGCGGCATCAAGTGCAGGATCGGTGCTGCTGAATGACAGCTCGCTTGATTATAAGGGGAGCGTCTACGATGGCGTGATGGTCAATACTTACAAGGCGTTGAATTTCTGGCAGGAGGGGAAAATCGATCTTGCCCGAATTGAGTTCAACCGGGCCCTTGACCGGCAGCGCCGGGCTGTGGAGCGGTTTGCCTCGGAAATTGCCAGGCAGAAAGAGGAAATTGCGCGCAAGCAGGCGGACGGAAGCGCTCCCGTCGATCTTGAAGGGAGCGCCAATAGTCCGCAGGTAAGACGCGCTATCGAGAATACCTATTCCAACCTCTTTGAATTTGCGGCTTACCCGGATTTCGTGAACCCGTTCACCACCTATGCCGCGGGTCTGTTTTTCATGTCGCAGGGTGATTACCCGAAAGCCTCCACCCTCTTTAAAGAGGTTGCCGGTATGACACAGGGCAATGCAGTGGTTATGGGTGATCTTGCCGAGGCAGACGGCCTGCAGGCGAAGGGTCGGCATGTCTGGGTGGTCTTTGAAAACGGCTCCGGCCCGGTGAAGGAAGAAGTAAGGCTTGACCTTCCGCTGTTTCTTGTGACGAGTCAGATCAAATACACCGGTATCGCGCTGCCGAAGCTGGTACTCAGGGAGAACGGCTGCCAGGGGCTTTCTGTAATGGACGGGGCGCAGGTGGTCGGCAGTACCGAGCTGCTTTCAAGCATGGACCGGGTGGTGCAGACTGAATTCAAAAAACGCTATCCCGCCATCCTTCGTCGCGCGATTCTCTCGGCTGCCATGAAAACAGTGGTCCAGAACCAGGCACAGAAGCAGTTCGGCGATATCGGTGGTATTCTCGGAGGCCTCATGCAGCGGGCAACCACCATTGCCGATACCCGTATGTGGACGGCGCTTCCCAAGGAGTTCCAGATTGCCAGGGTTCGGGTGCCGAAGAGTGGTGTTCTTGACATAGAAACGGCTGGCGGCAGGGTGTTCAGCGTAACAGTGCCCATCGACGGAAGCTCGATGGTGTATGTGAAGGTGCCCGCCCCCGGGGCTACGCCATTCTGCAGCGTGACGCCGATGAACCCTGTGCCGGTTGCTGCAGATGAAGAGCGGCCTGTCGCAGTTGCCGGCCCTATGGAAGGGCCGGATGAAGCGCATGGAGAAGAGATTCATTCACATCAAGACATGGAGAAATAAGCATGCAAAGGAGTTCAAGATTAGGGGTGTTGTTTATGCTGCTGCTGTTCATCGGCGGGTGTGCCAGCACGCGTCTTGAAGAGCGCCGGGTATCGTTTGTAGATGGTTCGCTGAAGGGTGACATGCTTCTGACCGACTTTGTTTCGGTCGTCAACAGCAGCGGGTTGATGGAGGTGCAGGTGACGGGCAGGAACAAAACCTCCAGGTACCGCCTGCTCGAGTACCGCGTGGAGTGGTTTGAGGGAAGCGGGTTGCAGGTGCCGAGCGTCATGACGCGATGGACGACGTGTCCTGCTTTTGAAAAAGCGAACTTCTCATTCAGTGCCGTTGCCCCGAAACCGGGCGTTTCGGATTTCAGGATTTTAATCAGGAAAGCTAAAAAGTAACCGACAACCATAGGGAGAACCATGAAAGGAAAAAACATTCTGGCCGCTCTGGCGGTGGCCGTTACCATGAGCGGCTGCGCTACCTCCGTCCAGCACATTGACACGAGCAATGACCGGGGCAAGGCAGTTATGGGCCTTGATTACCGCGATTTCCAGACAGCTGCCGCCGAGGCGGTCGGCTCCATGCTGCAGTCCGGCGCCCTGAACAAAAGGGACGGTGGCCGTTATGTGCTTGTCGTTTCGCGTGTCATCAATGACACGATGCAGCGCATCGACACCGACCAGCTCGTCAAGAAGATACGCATCGATCTGCTCCAGAGCGGGAAGGTTGTCGTCACGACAGCCGTCGGCCCGAACGGCCCCGAGGACCGGATGGCAATGCAGACCCGTGAGCTGCGCCAGTCCGAAGAGTTCAACCAGTCGACCGTGGCCGGCAAAGGCAGGATGATCGCCCCCGAGCTCAGTCTTTCAGGCAAGATCCTGCAGAGGAACATCCGTGTGAGCAGCGGGACCCAGCAGGTCGAGTACTATTTCCAGCTGACCCTTACCGACATCAACACCGGCCTGGCGTTCTGGGAGGGTGAGAGCTTCATCGGCAAGCGGGGAAGCAACAAGAGTGTATCGTGGTGAAGAGGGCGTTCATCACACTGCTCGTGCTGACAGGGCCGGGGGCTCTCGCCGCTTCCCCGGACGGCGGGTATCCGGCAACGTCGGATCCGGTTGCGGTCAGCCCGGCTGCGCCTGCAGATTCGGAGATGCCGGTCGACTCTCTTGCTGTCACGCCAATCCTCATCCCTATGCCGGCTGATTCCGCGGCCATCGCCGGATCTCCGGACGAGGAGCCGGTTCCGGTGAGTCTGCCTCCCGAGCCTGAATATGACTGTGATTTCTAACGTTATGCGATTCTCCCCATGAGTATTTTCAAACAGATTTTCCTTGTGATCGTTATCCTTCTGCTGCCCATCCTGGCGCAGGCTGAATTCGTGGTTTCCCAGCTCGACGTGAAAGGGTACGGGGAGACGCGCTCTGAAGCGGTTCAGGATGCCCTGCTTGAGGCCATCCGTCAGAACCACGGGGTTGACATTCAGTCAAAAAGAGAGCTGGTGAGGGAACTTCCGGCTCCGGGTGCCGTGACGGACAGCGCAATGACCACCCCCGACAGGCATAACGCCGTCGTTCGCGACGAAGTGCGCGAGTCGGTTCGTGGAGCAGTCCGGCAGTACCGGGTGCTTGAGGCCCACGAACTCGCGGCCGGACGGTGGGAGGCAAGAGTATTGGTTGCATTCACCCACTACAAAAGCCCCGGCCTCAACGCCTCCAATCGGCGGCGGATAGCGGTAATGCCGTTCCGGACGGCCGGCATTCCGATGCTGCTCGACGGACAGCGGGTTCCTGCTGAAGAGGTCTCTGCGGAACTGGTTCAGCAGGTCGTGACGGAATTGACCCAGAGCCGGAAATTCACGGTACTCGACCGAGATTACATGGACGCGTATCTCAGTGAAAAGTCCCTTCTGCTCTCTCCGGATGGCGAAGAGTCGGAAATGATGAAAATGGGCAGGGTTCTCGGCGTGGACTACATGCTTGTAGGCAGTATTTCAGGGGGAGTCGAGCGCCGAGCAGAAGATGTGTTAGCCCTCACCGGTGAGCGGGTACAGCATGGTGCTGCTTCGCTCAATGTGGATTACCGGATCATCGTGATGCCGACGAGGGAGGTCAAGTGGTCGGGCAGCGAGCGGATTGTGCTTGAGGGGTCGGCTATGCCCAGGGAGGATGCCGTGTCGGCCGCCCCTGATGCCGTTCGCCGCGCTCTGGTTCTCGGTGCGGCTCGGATGATTGTGCGGCGCTCGCTCGATAACATTTACCCGCTTCGCGTCGTCGGCCGCAACGCAGCCGGTGAAGTGCTGGTGAACCAGGGCGGTGTGACCTTGCAGGACGGTGACCTTCTTGATGTGTTTGCCGCTGGTCCCGGTGTGAAGGATCACTATACAGGAGAGTCGCTGGGCGCTGTGGAGAGCCGGATCGGCAGAATCAGGGTGGTGCGGGTTGCCGCTAAAAAGTCCTACGCGGCGGTTGTTGATGGTGAACTGGCTCTCATGGCCGATGGCAGCATCTGCCGCAGGCTCAGCAGTGGAGGTGATCTCCCTCCTGTAAACCCCGGCCGCCCGACCGATGTCCGTTTGTCTGAAGACGGCGGTGCGGTGCTGCCGTTCGACCGCTGATTTTCAGTTCTCTTGTTGTTGCCGGGAATTATTCTTTCCCGGCGTCTGTTTAAAACACCTCTTGAACGGCCCCCCCTTGAAGGGGGTCTTTTTCATCACATAAATCCCAAAGAGGTTATGGAGGGTCATATCGTCATCACCGGCGCCACCGGCGTCATCGGCACCGAACTTGTCGCAGCACTGGAAAAAAGGGGCGAACAGGTAGTGGTCCTTGCTCGCAGCCCCGAAGCGGCTAAAGGGACAGTGCCCGGCGCCGCCAGATACGTCCTGTGGGACTCCGATATGGCCGAAGGGGAATGGACAGGCCTTGTCAGCGGAGCAAAAGCCGTGATACATCTTGCCGGCAAACCCCTGCTTGAGGCCCGTTGGACGGAAGAGCACAAGCAGGAGTGCTACAACTCCCGCATACTCGGCACTCGCCACATGGTGGCTGCCATCTCGAAGGCGCCGGTGAAACCGGCTGTCTTTATTTCCGCATCGGCCATAGGCTATTACGGATCAATGGCGCGTTGCGCTGATACGCCCGACATTCTTGAAAACGGGTCTGCCGGCAGAGATTTTCTTGCCAAAATATGTGAGGACTGGGAACGGGAGGCTCTGGCGGCAGAAAAAAGCGGAGTGCGCCTCGTTCTGCTTCGCACAGGCATTGTCCTCTCCACCAGAGGCGGCATGCTGCAGAAACTGCTCGGACCCTTCAATTTCTTCGTTGGTGGTCCTGTCGGAACAGGGGAGCAGTGCATTTCATGGATCCATCTCGATGACGAGATCGACTGCATTCTTGCAGCACTCGACAATGAGGACTGGAGCGGCCCCGTGAATGCTGTCGGACCGAAACCGGTTTCAATGAAAGAATTCGCCCAGACGCTCGGCTCCGTGCTCGGCCGCCCGTCGCTGCTTCCCGTACCAAAGATGGCGGTGCAGGTTCTTCTGGGAGAGGGCGCAGAGTATGCCGTAAAGGGGCAGAAGGTGTTGCCGGGATTCATGACGGCGCATGGCTTTGTGTTTCGTTTCCCCTCGCTTGCCGCAGCGCTCAGGGATCTGGTTCAGCGCGAGCACTGAGAGTCGTACTATGAAGATGGCCGGCCCTTTTCGGGGGATGCGGAACGGGCAACTAAAAAAGCCGGACGGAACCTGTGTGTTCCGCCCGGCTTTATCATCTATTACTGGAGACAGCGCTCAGTAGCTGCTCCTTCTGGGAGCCCTTTCTTCCCGGGGCCTTGCCTCGTTCACTTTGATGGTTCGGCCTTTGAACTCCTGCTCGTTCATCGCCTCGATGGCGGCACGGCCTGCCTCGTCGCTCGACATGTCAACAAAGCCGAACCCCTTTGAGCGTCCGGAAAATTTGTCCATGATGATGTTTGCGCTGTCGACCTGCCCGAACTGGGAGAATGCATCGCGAAGATCATCTTCTGACACGGAGTACGGCAGATTGCCAATATAAATATTCATTTTTAGGTCTTGGTATACATGGTGCATTGATAGAAAGAGGCGCTCTGCAGATAACCAAGGCACAAATTACCTGTAAGCGACCAGCCAACCATTGGCTGGTTTCTAAGCGGTAATTTATGGTAATGCGAATTTGTTTTCAAAAAAATAAAATCGCCCTGGACGGGTTGTTTTTGCCTCGTCCGCGTCACTTCCTCTGCCGTAATACGCGGATAATCATAATTCTGTTGCTCGCGGTGCTATTGTTTTGCTTTTACTTAAATAAATAATTATTTACTCTTCATAGTCTTAAATTTTTTAGGGTCAAATAAAACCTAAACGCCGGTTATGAGGAAAAGAATAGCAACGGCCATGTTGATGCTTCCCGTTCTGATGCAGGTATCCGCTACGGCCGCGGCCGCACCCGAAGTCTATACAGATTCGGGCACCACATCCTGGATGCTTACCTCCACTGCTCTTGTGTTGCTGATGATTCCCGGGCTCGCGATGTTCTACGGCGGCCTTGTACGCACGAAAAACGTGATCGGTACGATGATGCACAGCTTCGGTGCGATGGTCATCATCGGGGTGCTCTGGCCGATGGTAGGCTACGCCCTGAGTTTCGGTCCGGGAGTACTGGGCGGCTTTGTTGGCTGGGATTCGAAGTATTTCATGCTGCAGGGGATCGATGAGTCCATTCTGCCGTCGCACATTCCCGAATATGTCTTTGCCATGTTCCAGGGCAAGTTCGCCATCATCACCCCGGCCCTTATTGCCGGCGCATTCGCCGAACGGGTGAACTTTCGCGGCTACGCCCTCTTCATTGCGCTCTGGAGCATCATTGTCTACAGCCCCATATGCCACTGGGTATGGGCTTCTGACGGATTTCTCTTCAATCTTGGAGCGGCCGGAGCAATCGACTTTGCCGGCGGCACCGTTGTTCATATCTCTTCGGGTGTGACTGCGCTGGTTGCGGCGCTGTATCTCGGCAGCCGCCGGGGCTATCCCCGCAACGTGATGCATCCGAACAACCTGGTCATGACACTCACTGGCGCAGGACTGCTATGGGTCGGCTGGTTTGGTTTCAATGCCGGCAGCGCCATCGCCAGCGATCTTGCCACCGCCCGGGCCCTCACAGTCACGCAGGTGTCTGCAGCGGCAGGGGCGTTTACCTGGATGGTCATTGAAATGCTGCAGCACCGCAAGGCCACCAGCCTCGGCGTCGCCTCCGGTATTCTGGCCGGTCTTGTAGCCATAACGCCTGCGGCAGGCGTTGTGCAGCCTTCCGGGGCGTTCGCGCTTGGTGCTCTCGCCTCCATTGTATGTTATTGCGCGATCCTCATAAAAAACAAGATGGGATACGACGACAGTCTTGATGCGTTTGGCGTACACGGAGTCGGCGGCATCGTCGGTGCTCTTGCGCTCGTCTTCTTCATCCGTCCCGCCTGGATGGCTGATGCCGCCGAAAAGGCCGGCGGCAGCTGGACCGTGATGCAGCAGCTAGGGGTGCAGGCAACAGCCGTCGGCATCACCGTCGTCTATGCTGCGGTTGTGTCGCTTTTTCTTCTGGTGCTCATTGACAAGACCATTGGCATGCGCATCAGCGAAAACGACGAAATGTCGGGCCTTGACCACAGCATGCACGGCGAGCACGGATACGGGCTCATCAACCTCAACTGAATCAACCCTTCGATCAATGAAGCTGATTACCGCCATCATCAATCCCGACCGGCTTGACCACGTCCGCGAAGCGCTGATACAGGCGGACATCACCCGTATCACCGTCAGCCGGGTGACCGGCCATGGCCGTCAGGAGGATATTGACATCTACCGCGGCCAGAAGATCGCACCGAACCTCATTCCGAAAATCCGCCTTGACATAGCCGTCAACGATGAGTTCGTCGACGTCACCGTTGACACTATAATCAATTTCGCGAGCCATGACCCTGTGGCCATTGGCGACGGCAAGATCTTCATCACCCCACTGGAGGAGTGCATACGCATCCGGACCCGTGAGCGGGGTGGCAAGGCGGTGTAGTGCTGTTATTTGTGTAGTATGCCTACGGGCGTGCATGCACTGGCGTCTTTTCCTTCCCCAACCGCAAGAATGGAGGACGCCATGTACCCGAAGCAGCAGATGCTACCTGCAGCAGGTCACCCGAAACCGGTCGGTACCGGGTGGCTCCCCCCGATGCCCGACCTTCGCGACTACACCCCGTCCCATCCTGACATTGCCGGTATGGTCCGGAAGCTCGGCGTTGCAGAAGGCTCGGGCAATCTTCCTTCTTCCATGGACCTCAGGCAATGGTGCCCCCCGGTCGAAAACCAGGGCGGCATAGGCGCCTGTACGGCGCAGGCCGCGGCAGGTATGGTCGAGTACTACGAGCGCCGTGCGTTCGGCCGCCATATCGACTGCTCCCGTCTCTTCATCTACAAGACGACCCGTAATCTCATGGGTGTCGTGGGTGACGGCGGAGCCTGGCTGCGAAACACCATGGGTGCCCTTGCGCTGTGTGGTGCACCACCTGAAAAGTACTGGCCATACAGCGACAATGATACCGACTATGATCTCGAGCCAACGGCGTTCGTTTACGCTCTGGCCGACAACTTCGAGGCGCTTCGTTACTGCTGCCATGATCCCATGGGGGCGGGTATGGAGCCGGCGACGGTGCTTGGCGGAGTGAAGCGCTTTCTCAGCGCCGGGGTGCCCTCGGCTTTCGGGTTTTTCGGTTTCCCCTCGTTCGACGAGGGCGCCGCTCCGGGCGATATCCCGATGCCGTGCGCCGATGAACAGGCGGAGTGGGGGCATGCCGTGCTTGCCGTAGGGTATGACGACAGCCGTGAAGTTGGCAACAAGCGGTGCGGGACCGCTTCAAAGGGAGCTCTGCTCGTCAGAAACTCCTGGGGCAGGGAATGGGGGGAGGACGGATACGGATGGATCCCCTACGGGTATGTCACGCAGGGATTGGCGATGGATTTCTGGTCGCTCTTCAGCATGGGCTGGATCGATACCGGCCAGTTCGGCTCATGAGTTTCCCTACGACGGGCCGCCGGCCAGTGGCATCTCCCTCCAGCCTGGGCAGTAGGTGTTCAGCCAGGCTTCGGCGTTCAGGTCGCCGAGACGCGCGGCCTGCCGGAAATCCTCCTGTCGGCCGGGGAAGTCTCCGGTTTTGCTTCGGGCGATGGCCCGGTGGAAAAAGGCTGGAGCCATTTTTCCGTCGAGTGCAATGGCTTGTGAGAAATCCGCGGTGGCACCCGAGAAGTCGCCGGTCATGTTTTTGACGATTCCCCGGTTGTAGTACCCAACAGCCCTGAAGTTGGTCTCGCCGCAGTTGATGACCATGGAGTAGTCGCTGAGTGCCTGCTGGTATTTCTTTAGCTTCTGGTTGGCGGCTCCCCGCATCTGGTAGGCCATGGCGAAAGCCGGGTCGATTTCGATGGCTTTCGTGTAATGCTCCAGGGCGTTTTTAATGTCACCCTGAATCTGGCAGTCGAACCCGCGGTCAAACCAGTTGTTTGCGGACTCGGCTGCAGCTGGCGAGGCCAAGCCCATCGCCACGATAGCGGTCAAGGCGAGGGATAGCAGGATCTTCTTCATGGGATGCGGCCGTTGGTGTTTGCAGGGAACCACTCATGATCACGATTCGCCTGTACTGCGCGGCATCGTATACATTTTATCATAATATACAATGTCACGAATTGACCGGGAAATTTGAAACGGCCATATTTTTTGCCGGTGGTTCAGTTCTTTGCTTATGCTTGGGCATTTCTCCCCGCTTTTTCTATCTTGATCCAGTGAGTTTTCCAACGCACACCCGACCGTATGTTCAGGATCAGCCTTGAGGAATTTGAAGGTCCGCTCGACCTGCTCCTCTTCTTCATCAAGAGGGATGAACTGGACATCTACAATATCCCCATCTCCAAAATCACCAACGATTTCGTTACCCATATCCACGGGGCCAGAACCTTGAATCTCGAGGTGGCGGCGGAGTTCATTTACATGGCTTCGATGCTGATGAGCATCAAGGCGGCCATGCTCCTGCCCCGTCCTTCTATGGAGAATGGCGATACCGATGAATTCGATCCGCGAACCGAGCTGGTGCAGCGGCTGCTCGAGTACAAGCGCATCAAGGAGGCGAGCCTGCAGCTTGCGGAGATGGCCGAGGCTCGTCATGAACTCTTTGCACGCGGTTTCTTCGAGGAGTACGATCAGAATGTCGTGGACGAAATGGACGAACCGGTCAACCGGCCGACCATCTATCATCTCATCAAGGCCTACCGCTCGGTGCTCGACAACATGCCGAAGCCAATGACTCGAAATGTGATGGAGGCTCCGGTTACGGTGCATGAGCAGACAGAGCTGATTCTCCGGATGCTCGGCGAGCGGGTGCAGGTTTCGTTCACCTCTGTTCTTGAAGGCGTCACCCAGCGCATCATCCTCGTGGTGACATTCCTCGCCGTGCTGGAAATGTGCAAGAACCAACGCATCATGGTGCTGGTGAAAGAGGGGTACGACGACTTCTGGATCGCCAGAAGGAACGCTCCGCCCGAGATAGACAACAACCCTTTAGTCCTGTTCGCCGATGCCTGAAATCATGCCCTTTGCAGGACTGCTTTACAGCCCTGCCCTTCTGGAGGATGCCTCCAACCTGATCTGTCCCCCGTATGACGTCATCCCTCCCGCACTGCAGGATGAGCTCTATCAGCGATCCGAAGTGAACGCCGTGCGCCTGGAACTTCCAAAGGAGGCGGATCCATATGCGGCGGCCGCCGGGCGGATTGCTGAGTGGCTCCGGAGCGGAGCGCTCAGGGTTGATGACCGCCCGGCGCTTTACCCATACTTCCAGACCTTCACCGATCCCTCCGGCCGTGAGTTCACGCGCCGCGGTTTTTTTGCCGCCATGCGCCTCTCTGATTTTACGGAGAAAAAGGTGCTGCCGCATGAGAAGACCCTTTCCGGCCCGAAGGCGGACCGGCTTAACCTCTACCGAAGGACCCGTACGAACATCAGCCCGGTGTTCGGCATATACGCCGATGAGGCGGGCACTGCCGACCAGCTGATGAAAGAGTACGCGGAGGCCCACCAGCCGGTGCTCGATGCAATGCTGCAGGGGGTCAGGAACCGGATGTGGCGCATTGACGAGCCCGGGCTGCTCCAGCGCCTCCAGGGGTGCCTCTCGGAGCGTACGGTCTACATTGCCGATGGCCACCACCGCTATGAGACCGGTCTCAACTACCGCAATGAGCGTGCCGCCGCAAACCCCGGCCATGATGGAAGCGAACCCTACAACTTCATTCTGACCTATCTGGCCAACATGTACGATGAGGGGCTGGTGGTTTTTCCCATCCACCGCCTTCTTCACGGCATCGACGGGTTCGATGCCGCAGCCTTCACCCGGCGGCTCGGTGAGTATTTCACGGTGACGGAGCTCGGCGGGCGCGACGCGCTCGATGCATTTCTCGACGGTGAGCCCTCAAGTTACGCCTACGGGGTGGTACTGCCGGACAAAGTCCTTGGCATCGTGCTTGCCGGAGAACCCGACAGTGTCCTCGATTCTTCATGCCCCGATGCGCTCCGGCGTCTGGGGCTTGTAGTCCTGCACGATCTGGTGCTCGGACGGCTGCTCGGCATCGGGGCGGAGGCCTTGGCAGGTCAGAAAAATGTGGTATACCGCAAGGATGAGGACGAGGTGTTCCGTGCCGTAGGGGCGGGTGAAGCGCAGGCGGGATTCGTGGTGAAGCCGACCACCGTCAGGCAGGTGATTGACGTGTCGGAGGGCGGGGACGTCATGCCGCAGAAGTCGACATTTTTCTATCCGAAAATCATGACGGGGCTGGTGTTCCACTCTCTTGGATGAACCAGGTATGAACGACGTTTTCCGCTCCGCTTCCGCTGAAGAGACCCGGGCTGCCGGCCGGAGCTTTGCGGCAACATTGTCTGAGGGTGATGTGGTCTCCCTTTCCGGCGAGCTTGGTGCGGGCAAGACTGAGTTCATGCGCGGAGTGAGCGAGTATTTCTCCTGTTCGGAGCAGCTCTCAAGCCCCACCTTCCCCTTGATGAACGTCTATACGGGATCCGTTGGGGGCCGTGAGGCCACCCTGCACCATTTCGACCTCTACCGACTCGAGACGCCCGAAGAGCTTGAAGGAATCGGATTCGGCGAGTACCTCTCTTCGGCCTGGGCCTCGTTCGTTGAGTGGGCGGAGCGTTTCCCGGAGTATGAGGGATGCTACACGGTCAGGGTCTCTATTGCCTATGACGGCCCTTCGGGTCGTACCATCACCATCACCGGGAGGGGACGATGAACATCCTTGCTATCGAGTGTACCCACGGGGTACTCGGCATCGGCCTTCTGCACGGGGGTGCAGTCCGGGACATGCGCGGGGCTGCCTGGCAGAAGACGGCTGAAAGCATTGTGCCGCTTATCGACCGGATCATGATGGATGCGGGAGCCCTCCCCGGGTCGCTTGATGCGGTCGCGGTATCCTCCGGTCCGGGTTCCTTTACGGCTCTGCGAATCGGGATGTCGGTGGCCAAGGGCGTAGCCTGCGGGCTCGGTATTCCGGTTGTACCTGTTCCTACACTGCCGTCGATGGCGGCTTCCCTCCCGTCGGGATTCGGGGCGGAAGCGGTGATGGCGGTGGTCGAGTCGCGGAAAGGTGAATATTATTACAGCGTCTTCCGCACTGCCGATCTTGCCGCATTCAGGTGGGATGCTCCGGTAGAGCGTGGCGGTGCTGAGGCAGTGCTCGCTGAACTCGCCAGTCATCCACACGCAACGGCCGTCGTGGGGCGCCATCTCGAACCGCTTCAGGATGCGCTCCTGGCCGGTGGTGCGAGGGTTGTCGGCGCGGATTTCTTTACGGCGGCAGCTCTCTTTCCTATGGCAGGACGGCTGCTCTCGACAGGCGGTGGAGCGGACGCGGGGTCGGTGGTGCCGGACTATCATCAGGAGTTTGTGTCCGGAAGCACGCAGGTAGGGCCGGGCGGAGTTGGCGGGAAGTGAATGATTGCTATATTCCTGCCGTGCGGATTATGTACTGTCAACGGTTTGAACTGAACGGAGTGTTATGGGAGCCAAGAAAAAAGAAGTGACGGCGGCACCGAAAGGGGTGCGTGAAGTTGAAGTCGGCGAACTGCTCGCCCGCCGTGCGGCAGAGCTGACGCTGGAAAAGAAATGCGAAGAGGTCAAAATCCTCGACCTCAGGGCGTTGACCACAATGACGGATTTCTTCGTCATCGCCACCGCCGATTCCGACCGCAAGGCAAAGGCCGCGGCCGATCATGTGGTTGATGAACTCCGCCATGACGGCGAACGTCCCCTCAACGTTGAGGGTATGGAGACCATGCGCTGGATCCTGCTTGATTATGTTGATGTTGTCGTGCATATCTTTATGCCTGATGATCGTCGTTTTTATGATCTGGAATCCTTGTGGTCCGATGCGCCGGTCATAACGGTAAGCTGAATTTTCATTGTATGTTCTCTGTTTTTATCCTCATCAGCGAACCCGCTGAAATCGGTAATTATCGGGGAATTTTATACATTACCCTGTCGCAGTATCTATAGCCAATATCACTCCGGATTGCCCTATGCAGCGCCAAAGAATACTCCCTGTCACTATTGAGGAAGAAATGCGGGGGTCTTACCTCGATTATTCCATGTCGGTCATTGTCAGCCGCGCATTGCCCGATGTGCGCGACGGCTTGAAGCCGGTCCACAGGAGGGTGTTGTACGGTATGCATGAACTCGGCCTGCAGGCAGGCAAGCCGCACAAGAAATCGGCCCGCGTGGTCGGTGAAGTGCTCGGTAAGTTCCATCCCCACGGCGATACTGCTGTCTACGACAGTCTTGTACGCCTCGTTCAGGACTTTTCGCTCCGCTACCCGCTCATCGACGGCCAAGGCAACTTCGGTTCCATCGATGGCGACTCCCCTGCGGCTATGAGGTACACCGAGGTCCGAATGAAGCAGATTGCAGGCGAAATGCTCAAGGATCTCGACAAGGAGACCGTGGACTTCGCCCTGAACTTTGATGACTCCCTTGAGGAGCCGACCGTTCTTCCTTCTTCGATTCCGAACCTGCTCGTCAATGGCGCCTCCGGCATCGCCGTCGGCATGGCGACCAACATTCCGCCCCAGAACCTCCGCGAGGTGGTTGACGGCATGATTGCACTCATCGGGAACCCGGAGCTTGAAGTCTCGGATCTGATGAAGTTCGTTATCGCCCCTGACTTCCCGACGGCCGGCATTATCTACGGATACGAAGGGGTCCGTCAGGCATATCTTACCGGCCGGGGCAAGGTGGTGATCCGAGCAAGGGCTCTCATCGAGGTGACCCAGAAGAACGGCCGTGAGTCGATTGTGGTTACCGAGCTGCCCTACCAGGTCAACAAGGTTCGTCTTATTGAGAAGATTGTCGAACTCGTTCACGATAAGAAAATTGAGGGCATCGCTGATATTCGTGACGAATCCGACCGCGATGGCATGCGCCTTGTCATCGAGCTCAAACGCGATGCCGTTGCGAAGGTGGTGCTGAACAACCTGTACAAGCATACGCCGATGCAGGATACGTTCGGCGTCATCATGCTTGCCCTTGTCGATGGCGTGCCGCGGATTCTCAACCTCAAGGAGATGATGCAGTACTACATCAAGCACCGCAACGAGATCGTGCTTCGCCGCACGCGCTTTGACCTTGCGGCTGCCGAAAGGCGTGCACACATCCTCGAGGGTCTCAAGATCTGCCTCGACAACCTCGACGAAGTTATCACCACGATCCGCGAATCCCCCGATGCCAATACGGCTCAGGATCGTCTTATGGAGAGGTTCGCCCTGTCTGAGATTCAGGCGAAGGCAATCCTCGAAATGCGTCTCCAGCGCCTCACCGGCATGGAACGCCAGAAGATCGACGCTGAATATAAGGAAACCCTCGCCACCATCGACGAGCTCCGTCTCATCCTTCAGAGCCCCGAAAGGCAGATGGAAATCATCCGCACAGAGCTGCTCAAAGTAAAAGAGGTATACGGTGACGAACGCCGGACGGAAATCGTGCCCCAAGAGGGAGACTTCTCCATCGAGGACATGATCGCTCAGGAGGACGTGGTCATCACCGTCACCCACGATGGCTTCATCAAGCGCTTCCCGGTCTCCGGGTACCGCCGTCAGGCCCGCGGGGGCAAGGGGGTGACGGGAGCTCAGGCCAAGCATGACGACTTCATCGAACACATGTTCGTGGCCTCTACCCACAACTATATTCTCTTCTTTACCAATACCGGACGCTGCTACTGGCTTAAGGTCTATGAGATCCCCGAGGCAGGACGCGCTGCTAGAGGCAGGGCGCTGGCCAACATCATGGAGCTGCACCCGGACGAGAAGATCAAGGCCTACATCAACATCCGCAACTTCGATGAACCGGGCTATATCATCATGGCTACGGCCGACGGTATTGTCAAGAAGACGGCGCTCGAGGAGTTTTCGCGTCCCCGGCGCAACGGCATTGCCGCCATCACCATCGATGAGGGTGACGCGCTGCTCGATGCCCGCCTCACCGACGGAGACCATCAGGTGATTCTCGCCAAGAGTTCAGGTCTGGTTGTCCGCTTCCCGGAGGTGCAGGTCCGGCCGATGGGCAGGACCGCCATGGGCGTCAAGGGCATCACGCTCGATCGCGGAGAGAAGTGCATTGCCATGGTCACCACCAAGCGGACCGATACGGCTCTGCTTGCAGTGACCGACAACGGGTTCGGCAAGCGCAGCAGGGTTGAGGACTACCGCCTGACGAAGCGCGGGGCCAGGGGCGTCATCACCCTCAAGGCGCATGAGAAGATTGGCAGCCTGGTCGGCCTGCTTGATGTCAATGACGATGATGATCTGATCCTGATCACCACGCATGGCATCGTGAACCGCCAACACGTTTCCGACATCCGCATTACCGGCCGCAATACCTCGGGCGTGAAGCTTATCAGGCTTATGGCTGGTGACACGATCTCCGCGCTTGCACGGGTGCCGAAAAGCGACGAGGAGACTGATTCCGACGTCCTGCTTGAGGATCCCGACGGCCAGATGCCGCTTTCGTTCGAATGAGAACCGGGCGCAGGCGAAACCGACTGATCAACTGAACCGTTTTCCATACGGAGGTGCCAATGGAGAAGAAAGGACCATACATCATCACTGAACAGCCGGGCACGAAGTATTACTGCGCCTGCGGCATGTCAAAGACCCCTCCATACTGCGATGGTTCGCACAAGGGGACCGGCAAGCACCCCTCGAGGGTCGAGATCCTGGAGGAGAAGGAGGTCGCTGTGTGCAGCTGCTGCCGTTCAGCGGATTTTCCCTGGTGCGATGGATCCCACAACGCACCCGGCAACTGACTAATTCCACTACACCAATAAACGAGGGACAGCTTCATGGCTCGGCCGAAAAATGTGAAATATGTTTTTGTGACAGGCGGGGTCATCTCCTCGCTTGGCAAGGGAATCCTTTCCGCATCACTGGGCATGCTGCTCAAGTCCCGCGGACTCCGGGTGGCCATACAGAAATATGATCCCTACATCAACGTCGATCCCGGCACCATGTCGCCCTACCAGCACGGAGAGGTCTATGTGACCGACGACGGTGCTGAAACCGACCTCGACCTCGGCCACTACGAACGCTTCCTCGACGAGTCGACCTCCCAGGCGTCGAACCTTACCATGGGCCGGGTCTACAAGTCGGTCATCGACAAGGAGCGAAAGGGCGAGTACCTCGGTGGCACCGTTCAGGTCGTTCCGCACGTGATCGATGAAATCAAGGACAGACTTGCCGAACTGGCAAAGAAAGGCAATTACGATGTAATAATCACCGAGATCGGCGGCACCATCGGCGATATCGAATCGCTCCCGTTCCTTGAGGCTATGCGGCAGATGAAGCTCGACATGGGCGAGCGCAACC
>NC_007512.1:2032500-2067500 GCF_000012485.1 Pelodictyon luteolum DSM 273
TACTTTCATGCCAGAGGAGGCAGGAAATGGGTGTTCGTCGCCGAAGAGGCGGACCGAAAGAAAGAACGACGGCTCTTTCTGGAAGCCAGCATGCCAATCCAGCGACACGTCAAAATCAGAACGAAGGCAAACCCGCACGATCCAGTGTGGAGGGAGTACTTCAGCGCCCGTAGAACACAGATGTGGAAAGCGACACCATTGAGTTGCCGGGTGCCTTACGGCGCCTTATTCGAGGCTTGAGCCGTGTGCGGTGAAAGTCGCACGCACGGTTCTTAGGGGACGGTGGCGCAGTAATGCGCCGCTGTTACCCGATCACGGCGACCTAAAAGCTCCAGAACAGAAGAGAACGCGAGAATCATGACCGCTATCAAGGATATCCATAAAGAGAGCCACGAGACCTATGGGAGCCCCAGGATAGCGCTGGATTTGGGGAAGCGAGGCATCAAATGCAGCCGGCCCCGGGTAGCCCGACTGATGCGGGAAATGGGCATCCGGGCAAGGTGCGCCCGAAAGTTCAAGGTGACGACGGACTCGAACCATAAGGAGCCCATAGCACCGAATTTCCTGGATCAGGACTTCTATCCGGATATGCCGTTTGAAGTCTGGACGAGCGATCTGACCTACTTGTGGACCGATAGCGGCTGGCAGTACCTCACAGTGGTCATGGAGCTCTTCAATCGGGAGATCATTGGGTATTCACTCAGCAGAAGCATGTCGACCGAAACCACCGTCATTCCTGCATTTGAGATGGCTGTACTGCATCGGCAGCCACCGGAAGGAGTCCTCTTCCATTCTGATCGTGGCGTGCAGTATGCCAGCAAATCATTCAGAAAAAAACTCTCCGAGTACCGGATGATTCAAAGCATGAGCGGCAAGGGAAACTGTTACGATAATGCGGCAACAGAGTCGTTCTTCAAGACCCTGAAGTCCGAATGGATTTACGGCAGAAGGATCCGTAGCAAGGAAGAGCTACAGAAGCTCCTGTTTGAGTATATCCACGTCTTTTATAACCGGAAACGGATGCATTCGACCTTGGGATATCTCTCTCCAGCAGAATACTTACGTAATTATTACCAATCGAGGTCTTTGGATTCTTAAAGTGTTCATTTTTCCCTTGCAACTCCAACATCACCAGAATGCCGGCAGCCTCCATCCTGGCCATAAGCTGCCGCAGCGCATCGGTCCATGTCGATAGGGCCGCCCTCTCCTCCATCGAAAGCGATAGCTCCTCCCGGATCTTACGGGCCACATCCACAGGACGGTCGGCCACCGAAACACTTCCGACAAAAGGCAGGGGCTGCATGCCCTGCATCTGGGCATACTCGCGAAACCACTCCTGGCGCTGCTCACACAGGAAGATCGTACCCAGCAACTCGGTGCTCGGGTCACGAAGATCGATGTCACGGAAGGTACGGTAATCAGGAACCGGTAAGGGCAGGGCGGGAGGCTCGGGCAGGAAAAAGTAGCCGAAGGAGGTGTGCGTCAAACGGGCGAACTCTTCCAGCTGCCTGAGCGTAGGCATGGCCTCCCCGCTCAGCCACAGCGACCATTTCGGGAACCGCGCTTCAAGCTCGGCATCAGTCAGCCGGACCCGCTCTGCAGCCCAGCGCAGCACCGAAACCGTTGCTGGAACACCCGTCATGCGTTCACTATTGATTGATTAGAGCCTATAACCGTCAAGGAGTGCATCATACTGTCTGGAAGCAATATAGGCAAACGATTGGATCACAGCATGGTCAGTATGACATAGCACGAACCTCGGACCTCAGCCCCAATCACTCGCCAATAAAATCAATCTTCTTCTCACGCTCAATCTTCACCCGCAGCTCACGGATATCCTGCTCAACCAATTGCTTATGAGGGAGCAGTTCGACTGAATTCATCAAAGGCTTCAGCGACTCAAAAAAACTCAGCCGCCGATGAAGGACAGGCACCATGCTGCCACTCCATGACCAAGTGTGGGGCTCCAAAGAGAGGCGCCTGAACACTTCAACGTCCTTGTTCCGCAGAAGAAATCGCCGGACAAATTCGATTCTTCTTTCCGGCTGGAAATGCGCGATGACACGAAACAGGCCTATCATGACCTCCACATTACCGCTGCGTTCATCAATCACTTTCAACAGGAAATCATCCTGTCGTTCCCGGGCCTCCCCTTTCGACTCCCCATCTTTGATCCCGTGAAGAAAAAAGGCCCTGAGAGTAAGATCAAGGAGGGCAACATGGTTTTGCTCTGAACGAATTGCATCCGCCAATACCCTGTCCATCATCCACTGATAATCAGGACGCAACCAGATGAAGGAATAATCCCTGTGGTCACCAGAATTGCTCATCCTCAAGCGCTCCGCATGCTCATGCATCCACGCGAGATACTCGGAAATAAATTCCGGATCAAGCGTTAGGAGCAGGTTGAATACCTCACCCTTCTGGTCATGATGGTCCCGCATCCCATCAACTAAAAAGTACGCCAATTTGAGAACATCAAGATCATCAGCAAACAACTCGGGAAGCCGCTTGACCACAGCCGTAAAGGGATTGAACAACATCTCCAGAATATAAGCGTAGCGCAAATCGAGATTCACCTTCTCAACAACAATGCCCACCACTTTAGCAACGACCCGCTCATCGAGAAAACAATACTCAAGCAGATAATCGAACCCATGAGGCAACTCTGATAGCTCCGCGGCGCCATATAGCTCACAGAGTTGCCGTAGCACCGCCTCATCAAGGTCATCAGGCTTTATCCCCTCATAAGCCCAAAACAACCAGCGCTTTTTGGCAGGATACTCCGGATCTTGAAACAACCGAATCACCTTCTTGTACCCCTGCACATCCAGAAGCTTCATCACCAAAGCTCGACCATCCAATTGCAAAGGATCGCCCAACCGGAGATAGCGCCCCAACACATCGCCATAAAGAGCAGTGTCCCGACCCGCCAAAACCAGCAAAGCATTCACGACTTCTTGACGCAGCAAAAAGTCGCTATGACCATCCGCAAGTGCATCCCTGATTTCACAGCAGCGTTCGAAGAAGACCTCATAATCATCTGCGGAGTATGCATCGGTATATGATTCCAGTCTATTCCTCTTGTGCTCTTCGAACGCGTCTAACGACTCGTCTGAAGCCATCCGATCTCCCCAAGTCAGCATGAGAACTTCCGCAAGCGCAAATGTCTCATTGCGGAACCTGCCGCGAAGCCGATTGTGAGCATCGCCGCCATGCGTTTCCAGAAAATCGAGATACTCATGCATCAGGGTGCAGTCCGAATAGCTGGACGGATTAAGGACAGACTCCAGAAAAGGCCGAACATGCAAAGCATCACCACGAACGACTTCTTTATTCGGCGGCCGAACAGAGTCAACGCAGTATTGGCGGATCGTATCCAAGACAGACGATTGCAGACCCTCCTCTTCATAGAGAGAAAAAAGCCTCGTCCAGATTGCCTCTCGCAAGATCGAGAGTTCAGGAGTGGCAGGAAGGCTGAAGTTCGTGAAGTGGAAAGTTCGATCATCCTTCATCCCGGTATTCTCGAAGTGCATGCCGAGAAAGTGAGCGGCGACAGCCATAAAAACCCTGGCAAAGATGGGCTCCCCACCTTCTGCGAATCGCCACAGTTCATCCATAACGGTACGCTGAATCTCAAAGCCTCGCCGGTATGACTCCGGCCGGAACCCATAGCCTTCAACGAGCACTTTCAGCACGGAAGGCACTTTCAGCAGGGCGCTTTTCCAGATAACGCAACAGGAGCTGAAGCGCCATCTTCACATTCTCTTCACGCTCAAAAGCCAGCGACCGCAAGACACTCAATATCGAGGGAGCAGGCAATGCGCCCGACTCTTTGGCGAAACAGATACTGGTCAGATCTACGGACTCGACCGTCAACGCGCCAATACGGTCACCAATCCACAGTAACGTCTCGGTCGGGCGAACAAACCAGAACAGGTCAATCAGCTGAAAAAGCTCCTCCTCACTACCCCTTGATTCCAGTTCAGCCCAAAGGTGCGCAACATGCGGCCGCATCCGTTCTATAATCCGATCACTATCAAACGCGCTCAAAACAGGATTGATGGAATCAACGATACGGTCCCGCATTCGGGAAAAGAAGTGACTGAGGAGCGCACCGAAGTCAAGGGCCCCATCCTGGAAAAATGCCCGATAGAAGAGATAGGTCCCGAGCACCTGATCAGACACCCGCACAACCTCATCATCATACATATCAAGGATCTCCATCTCATGCAACCGGTCGGCAGCCTCCCAGAAACCTGCCAACGTAATGCCGAACGCCTTTTCGATGGCGAGCATCACGTCCTCGTTCGTACGATCCACCGCCTTGAAAAAAGAAACCATAGCGGCAACCCTCAGGAGATCGGCACTTACAGGATCGACACAAATATCTTTCAGATCCTCCCGAATTGAGGAAAAGTAGCTATCGTACAGGCTCGACACATCGTGCAGAGAGTCCAAAGGCGCGTCTTTGGACACCGCTGCCGCCATGACGGCCAATCGCGGATTACCTTGGGCGACCGCTGCTATGCGCTCTAAATAGTGGAAGTTGACAATCCCATACTCATCCTTGATTAGGGTTTTTATCTCCTCATCGGTGAACGCCCCCAACTCCAACTCAGAACACATGTCCAAAGGTCGCGCAGCCTCCCGGACCGCTGAAAGCGCATAATCCCTGACCGTTGCCAGCACCTTGAAGCGCCGGTCATCACGCTGTTCGTGAAGAAGAAGGTCCACCAGGTACTCAAACCGGCTCACCCTATTGGCATCGTCAACCAATATGAGGAAATAGCCGGGCCTGATGAATCGTACCCGGAGATCCTCCCAAAGATCTCTGCCCCGCCTAACAACACAGTACACCTGATACTCGGGATATGCCTTTCTGAACCGCTCGCATGCCTCAAGAGCCAGCCTCGACTTTCCGACTCCTGGCCGCCCGGAAAGAACGGTGAGCTCATTGTTTTCCAGCGCATCGAGGACCTGAGGAAGCTCCTGCTCACGGAAATGGAAATCCAGATCGAGCCGTGTCGCAAGCTTCCCGCTGTTATAGTAGGCAACGAACTGATCGGGCGAAACGATCTGCCCCGTATCAATAGCAACCCCGAGAAAATCACGGGCAAGCCCGGGATACTTGCTGTAGCAATCAAATGCGATCGCATCGATACCGAACAGGTCAAGTTCAACATTCTGCACCCTGCATAACTCAGTCACCTCATGGACCTCTCCGGCATCAAGTGTTCCCGCGAAACAATAGACCAAACGACTGATTCGATCAACAGGAACCCCGGTCTTTCGCTCATCAAAGCACTTGGCCAGATCATCCTTTATCTTCGCCAGCAGCCCTGCTTGCTGTGTGGTATACTCTGCAAAAACATACGACCCATCTGGCAAGACCATAAGAGTATCCGGAGTACCCGCCCTGACCTTATTGGCAGCAACGACCGAACCGATCGAATTGATATGCCCATACCCCTTTTCCATGAGATAGGCATCAGCCAGCTTCTGGAAATCGCCGCCGCTCAGTTCACTGAGAGCTCGCTGTATTTGATTTACCTTTGACATCAACAAGAAGATTCTAGCATCAGGCCTAAAGCTATTGGATCAGCAGTAAACACACACCAAACACAAGTAGAGGACGCAGTTTTCACTACAAACACTACAAAAAAAACGCCGCCACTGGAAGGCAGGTTCAAACAAGGCACTGCATCAGGGTGACGTTAAACGAATTGCCATCTGCGGGGAAACCGAGCCGGCCGAAAAGCCTAAGACTCTTTGCGTATCCCAAAATCATGAACAATGCGGGCAATCTCATCCTGATCGGATTTAGGTATACTCAGCAAATCCGGCGAGTTCTGGATCTGCCATGCGGCAACCTCGCGACTCACCCGGAAGCGATCAGAAACAACCCCGATCGTTTCCCTCACCGAACTGCCGGTTTTCAACACCTCGATAGCTGCAGCCTGAGGGAGAAGAAACTCAGCAGCAAAAGCCCTTGCCCTTTTCTCAAGGATACTGGGCGTCATGCCACCAAGCACCTCCGCCATTGGCAAGCCTCCCTCACGATCCACCAGCAAATGGCAGATTTCATGGGCAAGAGTTGCCCTCCGGCCGAACCCATGAGCATTACGGCAGGTTGTTGAGGTATTCAATACGACTACGGGGCCATGCATCTCGCCCCAGGCTGCCACAGCATCCAGCGTATCGGCTTCAGTCGGAAGCTCGATCTCACGGATCTCGACATTCCAGCCATGCAGGAACGTTTCCGGATCGACCGGTGCATGCCTCACAATCCCCAACGCCTCACGCAACCAGGTAGCCAATCGATAGCCCTGCTCATACGGCGGCAAATCCGGTTCGGCAACCAAGGCCTCCTTCACCTTCATTGAGAGTGCATCCAGCACTGCCGTGTCATGAACGGATGCATTCCGAACCGTCTGGATCAAGGTCGCCTGAACGGCACTGGAATAGACCACTGAAGTCATTCTAGCCACGGCAAGCAGTTCGGAATCATAGCGATCCTTTGCCTCCCAATACGCCACAGGATCCTGCCCGCCCTCCAGCTCCGCCCGGGCTTCAACATCCAGGCCGCTATTGATTGCGATCTTCTTTTCCTCCAGGACCAACTCCCGCTCCCGCCATTTCCGGACTATGGGCTCACACTGTCCTGCGCCCCCTTCATCGACGATACCGACAAGAAGGTCACCGACCTTGGTCAAGGTATCGAGCAACTCGACAGCAGGAAGCAAGATCGTCCGTTTCAGCAAAGGAACCGACACAAAATAGTCCCTGCCGCTGCGCATGATCACGACAGAAGGGAAAAACGCGCCCTTGATCCCCATGGCCAGATCATGGCGAAGAGAAAACGAATAGACCTTGATCTGCTCATCATCAACCAATGTTTCAGGAAGATCCTGCCAGCGACGCTCGGCCTCCTGCACAAACATTCCGGGATAGAGCGGATTGACCGGGATAGGATAGCGCTGCTCAAGGACCAGCCATGGCCATGACTCTGCCAGAAACTCCAGCAGATCGAACCAGGACCAGGCAAACGGCACGTCCTCCCCGTTATCCTCATCAGCCCAGACCACCTCATCGCCAAGAAACAGCATAGCCTCTCCCCATGCCTGCTGCCGGCACTTGGGATTTGATCGGTCAAATCGAAACTCAAAACGCAGCCCATCCGGGGAGCCGATTATGTATGTTTCTTCACCCATTTCCTGTATTTCGCTTGTGTTCCTTCAGCTATTGCCTGCTGTTCCAACTGTTTCAGAATGGATTTCGGCAAGGGTGGACGACCTTGCAGCTGCCGCCATGGATAGGCATGATACGACTCACCTGGCCTTGTCGGAACAGCCTCATAGATAACCCCACGATATACTGCATACAGCCTCTCCGGCCACTCATGAGAGCCGGTGTTCAACGCAATGGCGCGACTTAATACCGCTGCAGCCTCAGGAGCTGTAACATCGGAAGGACACTTGCCAGTTGCACCCTTGCCTTTATGGCCAGGGACGAAGCCGGCAAAAGAATTGTGCCAATGATGCTTCCACCGATGCTCACCTTTCTCGTATATCCACGTCATATGAAGCCACACTTCATGCTGTTCGCTGTTGGAACAAGTTAACAAAAACATGATTCTTCCCCCAACCGCTCCAATGCCTATGAAACAACCCGGGAAAAAACGCGCTCAGGACCGCACTACTGCGCCACAGCCTCCGGATAGAACGGCTTCAAGCAATTTCTCGGAAAGAGGCTTCATCCCCCTTGTATCCTTTTCTCAGCTTGCATCGAGAGCAGCTTCATAATCCCGAATAATGCGACGAAGGATGTCCAGCCAATTCCTTCCAATCCCCTGCAATGACCCAACATTGGCCAAGACTGCAGCAGAGAAGAATTCCCATCTCAACGCAACGGCATACACGTAGCGCCAAGACAATGTGTCACGCAACAGCTCAGCCAGGTCATCCGGTGTGGGCGACACCACAAAAACCGGGAGAGGATTGGACTTCAAAAGCGACACAACATATCTGAACGAATGAATATCGTCAAATCCACCACTGCGCTGGCCGAAAGAGTACCCGAGGATAACCACCGCGCGCGCATATTTGAACAGCACGCCGGCCTTCGAGTATACGTTCTGCTGCGTGATCGTCGCAGGCTCAACCTGGGGCAGAAGTTTCGGGGTTATATGAGGAAAGCGAACACCATAAACAACCGTTGCCTCAAGTAGATCACTGAATCGCGCTTTTTCAACGAGAGCTGAATCGACCCGTCCGTGCATTTCGAATACATCGTGGCGATGCCCACAGTATTTTGAGGCCAGGCCATCCAAGTTGAAATTGCAAAACGTGGCGGGTGCCCCCACAACATCGAAAACAGCATACTGTGACGGAATTATGCCATCGATTGAAAGGGAAAGAGTATGCTGAACCAAGAAATCCAAAGCGCTGGGAGGCATGTGCATCAATAACAGCTTACGAAGATCGGGTTCATTTTTTGAAATATCTCCAAACAGGCGCTCGAACAATTGACCATGCGCGGCAGGTGTTGATTGATAAACGCCTACCGAGTGAAATGCGGACTCAATGTTACGCCGAAGGTCTTGAGTAACCGGAATCAACCCATAGGAGGCACCGGCACCAAGGATATAGAATGTCCGCGTCTGGGACATCGCCCAAAGCAACCCGCGCAATGACCTTAACTGGTTCATCAAAAAAAGCGGTCAACCGAACTGAGCAGCAAGATGCCTATCGGTATTCATAAACAGGCCATCGCCACAGTATGTGAGAGCCAATCAATCAACTCATCAGACCCGGCAGCGGCCTCATCGGCAACCTTGTCAATCCCAGACCCCCGCCCCCTCTAGAACGAGAATTCAAAACACATTATGAACCTGAACATTTAGTGACCAAGTGGCGTTCGAAGCACAAGAAACTGAAGCAGAATAATTCCGAGATAGACTGCTGCTGCAAGACCAAGCGCCATTAGTACAGTAGCGGCTCTTCGAACAGTGCTACTGATAACAGGTTGCGGATACATGTTGATGTTTTGGGCCATGCATTGAACACTCCGAACGGTTACCAAGTTGGGCAAATCTTCGTTTACAGTGAGAACTTCAACACCGAGGGCTTCGCCTGGGGCGAGGCTATCAAAAATAAGGACATAACGACGGTCTGGTTCTATGTGCTCTTCATAGTGACGGATAGGCCAGAGATTGATGCACATAGGTTTCCAGTTAAACACAAGCTCAAGTTTCGTCGCCGAATCGCGCCCTGCATTGCGAATGATGAATGAGTTTGTTCTTACGGTTTGCGCAGGTGAAACCTGCTTCCCTTCGGAATTTATTAATGGCTGTTGAACAAGGAAGGTAAACTGATGTGGCTGCGCGACTTGAAGTTTTGCCTTTGCCTTGAAGAACACGTTAAATACCCAGGTAAAGATCGGCACGAGTAAGGCAACAAGTTCTTTTCCATAGGTCTCAAGAACACTCATCAAATGACCTCCAAAAAGATGGGGATATACGCACCAATCCTCATAGTTGAGGGAATTTTTTTATGGCTTATATCCATAAATTGCAATGGAGGTAACGGTATGCCAGAGTGACTATGGAATAGTTTCCACATACAGCACTCCTTCATACCCCTTGGCCGTTTCCCAGTTATTAAGCAATGCATCGTAAACACTTCTCATAAACGATTCATCACGAGCTGCATTCTCACCAACATAATCATTCCCTTTCTGAAATGTCACCATCCTCATCTTCATATCAGGACACGCCCTCTTAAACCCAATTGGAGAAAGGTCATCAGGCACTTTATCTAACCTAACCTCACCCTGCAAATCAACCCATAAAATATGATGTCCAGCATTATCATTACACACTGCAAATAGCTCTTGAAGCTCTGCTAGGGAAGAAAAAACGTTTAGATTCATTTGTTATCAATCCATTTCATTCTTAGTAAGAACTATGACCCAGGGATCTCCCAATTGTCAAGGCGGGACAGAGGAACCAAAAACTTCTGCTGACGATCCTTAATAACTCGAAGCTGCCCCCCATCCGGCTTCCTGACCGTAAGACTTTGCTGATCGGCCGAATAGTCGATGACTGCAGATAATTGTTCGGGATCAAGCAAGCAAACCTGCATATCTCCGTCTGCCGGAGACTTCCTGCCACAAACCATTGCGACCCAAACAGGTAGTTCAGAATTGTCCGGGTTCATTTGGCGAAGTTGGTTGGCACTGAACACAAAACTCCATGAAACACCACCATTGCCACGAGATACAGAACGGCGCACTTTGCTGAATGTCACCAATAGATTCACGGCATCATTCAACGTGTAGGTCGACCAGTTCTCTCCAGGCTGGGTTTCAACCAGGCGGAGGGCCACCGGCTTATCCGAACGGAGAATCTTGGCAAGAACCGCACCATGGTATAATTCAAACTCCCTGACACTCATTGCTGCATTACCCCTCAGAGCGAAGGGCCCGATCAATTTCAATAAGTTTTGCGCTATTGCTTTTCAACTGAAGATAGAGCTCGTCCAGCAATGACTGTGCCTCATCGGCAATTCCTTGACGCGCCGCCTGTGTTTTCGTGCCCACAAGCTTTTTGAGACGGTTTGTAATCGTTCGCTTTTTTCCAAGGAAGCTGTAGTGACCACACCGGAGAATACTGTACCACCTCTACCGGAATAAACTGTACCACTGATTCCGCGATATACTGTACCACCCGTACCGCGATATAGTGTACCGGGCGTACCGCTAAATAGTGTACCACCCTTCAGGAGGGGTTTGCAATAAAATCAACCGTATCTTCGGGGTAAAAACCCCAGATGCGATAATGGCAAACAAACCCCTGACCATGCTACAAATCCGACGTATTCTCAAACTCTTCATGGAAGAGTGCTCCATTCGTGAGCTTCACCGTCAGACCGGTATTCACCGGGTCACCCTGAAAAACTATCTGCATCGTTTCAGGGCGAGCGGCAAAAGCTTTGTCGAGCTCGCTGACCTGTCCGACCATGATCTCGCACAGATGGTCCATCCATCAAGAAACACCAAAGCTCCCGATGAGCGGTTCGAGGATCTGGAAGGCCGACTCAAGGGGTATGCAAAAGAACTCGCCAACAAGAGGAACAAGTATCTCACCAAGCAGGTCCTCTGGGAGGAGTATCTCAAGGAGTGCCCCAACGGCTACCACTACTCCCAGTTCTGTCATTACCTCGAACAGCATCTCCAGCGCAATGACCTTACGATGGTGGTGCCGTATCATGAACCGGGCAACCGGCTGCAGATTGATTTTGCCGGTGAGCCGCTCTGGATCGTCACACCTCGAACCAGCGAGCGTATCGCCTGTCCGGTCATTGTCTGTACGCTGCCCTGCAGCAGCTTCTTTTATGCCGAGCCGCTGGCCTCGGCCCGCCAGGAGCATCTGATACCTGCGCTCAACCGGGCGTTGGTGTATCTCGGCGGAGTGCCCCGCAACGTCCTGAGCGACAACATGGCACAATCGGTGACGAAAGCCTCACGCTACGAGCCGCACTTCAATGAACTGATGGAACACTGGGCCCTGCACTATGGGACGAACCTGCAGGCCACCAGGATCGTCAAACCCAAAGACAAGCCCTCGGTCGAGAAGTCGGTCCATATCGCCTACCAGCAGATCTATGCGCGGCTGCGCAATGAAACCTTCACCAGCCTCAATGCACTGAAGCACCGGGTCAATGAGCTGCTTGAACAGGTCAATGACCGCATCATGCCGGATTATAGTGAAAGCCGTCGGCAGCGATTTCACGACATGGAGCAGGCTGTTCTGCAACCGTTGCCATCCACACACTTCGCCTACAAACGCGAAACCAAGGCCAAGGTCAAGAGGAACTACCATGTCATCCTTGGAGAGGATCGGTGCCAGTACTCCGTGCCGCACAAATATGTCGGCGAAATGACCAAGCTGGTGTATGACGAAAGCGTCGTTGAGGTCTATTTCAAGTTCGAGCGCATCGCCATCCATCAGCGGATCCTTGGCCACCGCGGCCGATACAGCCCGCCGGTGGAGCAGCACATGCCGGAATCCCATCGCCGGTACACCGAACAGAAAGGATGGACTGAAGAGGACTTCATTGAAAAAGCGGCACGGGTCGGGACCTCTACCGAAGCCGTTGTCCTGCGTCTTTTAACCTCAAAACCCTATGTCGAACAGAGCTTCGACTCCTGCCTGGGAGTCCTGAGCCTCCAACGGAAATATGGTGCACCTCGCCTTGAAGCTGCCTGTGGAGTTGCCCTGCAACTTCCCGGTGCCAGCTACCGGCTGGTACGCAACATCCTTGAAAACAACCGGGATCAACGAAGCGACCCAGCAGAGCCTCATGCTCCAATGCTGCCGCTTCATGACAATATCCGCGGCAAGGAACTCTACCGTTAACCCTCAGACTCAACCAGCATGAACACCCAGATAACTCTTGACCAGCTTCGCTCCATGAAGCTCAACGGCATGGCCGACACTTACGAAGCCCTGCTCTCGCTTCCCGTCCATGAACAGCCGGAAGCAGACATGCTGCTGGCCAAACTCATCGATGCGGAATACCACTACCGGAAGGAACAGCTCAGCAAGCGATACCTTCAGCAAAGCCGGATCCGGTATCCGGCCATACTCGAACAGGTGCAATGTTCTGCCGCCAGAAACCTGAAACGTGAACAGCTCATCAGCCTTGCGGACTGCCGCTTCATCGACCGCGGTGAGAACATCCTGATTACAGGCCCCACCGGCTGCGGAAAAAGCTACCTCGCCTGCGCCCTTGGGCGCCAGGCCTGCACGCTCGGACACCGGGTACTGTACTTCAACATGACCCGGTTCCTTGAGCAGATAGCACAGACAAAGCTCGACGGAACCTTCGTGAAGTTCCTCAACAAAATCGAGCGGACCGACCTCATGATCCTCGATGACTTCGGGCTGCAGCCGCTTGATGGTACCACACGAATCGCCCTGCTGCAAATCCTTGAGGATCGCTATGGGAAGCTCGCCGTAATCATCACCTCACAGCTTCCCGTGGCCCAGTGGCATGACGTAATCGGCGAGCCGACCATCGCCGACGGCATCATGGATCGACTGCTCGGAAACGCTCATAGACTTGAAATTACCGGCGAGTCGATGCGAAGAAGAAAATTGGAAAAAAACCTGTAAGTTTAACCTGCAAATCCATCCTGAAAAGGCCGGTACATTTTCTGGCGGAATGGGTGGTACACAATATCACGGAATGCCCGGTACACTTTCGCCGGTACGGTCACTGTAGTCGGCCACCTGCCAATAAATCTCCCAATAGCCATACTGGGGATACTTCTTTTCCAAATCAGCGATTGTCTTTCCCCGGAAAAGAAGCTCATTCATTTCCTGCAACTCAGATTTGTTGATTGCCATAGGATGCCTCCTTTTCTGATAACAGTTGAATACACTGACGATATTGGCGACACACAGAAAGTTCTTCGGCCCACACCAAACACAATAGAAGCGCCTGTCACTTTCCTTTCCGCCCTTTCTCCCTTTGCGACAGCGTACTTCCGGCAGCAGTTTTCGACACCTTACTCGTCCTCCCGTCACGAAGAGTCTTTGAGGCTGCCGTTGCAGCTCCGGCTGATGTGGTTTTCGAAGGAGCTTGCCGTTGCGACAATGCACTCCCTGAAGAAGATTTGGTGGTACTACCAGTGGAACCGCTCTGCAGTGTTTTCGATGCGGCCGTTCCGGCTTTTTTCCCCGTCACTTTTTTCATGTGCGTCAATTCCTGATAATATGAATCCCCAAAAACACATAACTCCCAGCTCAATCATACATCATTTTTATTTCACAAGCAAAAAAACAGCGCCCGCATCACACAGGCGCCCATCATACACACAACCATCAGCCCTTGTCTCCACACGGTGGCGAAACCTGACCAAACCCGCACCAGCACAGGGTTTCATTTTTCGCCATATCCCTACCAAAACCACCATTTTCGAGGGCCCCCAAGCTGTCGGTTCCACCCCAGCCCCCCTCGACTGCCATGAAGCCACAGCAGAAACCCTCAGGAATCCCACCTAAGCCACCATTGCGCTCCGGGCTCCTTCGCCTTCCCTGATCTGCCGCCGGCGAACCCGCTTCTTCTCAACATCCTTCGGATGCCAACCTGGGGATTCCTACTTTCCAAAATATGAGGAATCTTAATTTCCGATTTCAGACCCGCTCTGCAGCCCAGCGAAGTACCGAAACCGTTGCAGGAACACCCGTCATGCGTTCACCATTGATTTTCAGTCACTCGCAAATGAGGTTAATGTGGCGAAGTCAGGAAAATTCGGTCGATAGTGCAGCAGCAAATGAAAAAGGCCTCGCACAACAGCAAAGCCTCTCACAGGATCAAGCGGGCAGCCAGCATCACTCAGAGGCTTCCGGCTCGGCCTCTCCGGAACTCCGGACGAACACCTTGCCTGCGATAAAGACCGCGGCAAGCCCGATCAAATCGAGGCCACCGATAATGGATGCCGTTACTTCGTGGCCGCTGAAAGCGAGCCCTGCAGCAATGACAAGGGCCAGCGAACAGATGAAGAGGGCATAATGCTGGCCCCGGGTGGCCTGCCGCATCTGCTCTCTGGCAAGAAGGGATTCCGTGTCGATTCTATGCTCGAGCTGCTTTTCGGCCATGCGCAGAATCCGCTCGGCACTGCCCGGTACTACATCATCATATCCGGCAAGAACGGAGGGGTGCGGCAACGGACCC
This sequence comes from Pelodictyon luteolum DSM 273, assembly GCF_000012485.1. Lineage (NCBI taxonomy): Bacteria > Pseudomonadati > Chlorobiota > Chlorobiia > Chlorobiales > Chlorobiaceae > Pelodictyon > Pelodictyon luteolum. The sequence goes on from NC_007512.1 coordinate 2,047,245, forward strand.
GCAAACTCCTGACGGATAAGGCTTACCTGGCCCGAATCCTGAGGTTGCCATCGGCCGAACCGCTCTCCTCGTGTATGTTATCTGGAAGGTCGCGAGGCATTCTTTCGTGTTGCTTTAGGAGCCGGGCTACTCTTTACGGCCACGGTCGCCTTGCGGATTTCATTGCCGACAATCCCCCAGTCACTGCGAAGCGCCCTGATATCATCCGAGGCATCGCCGATCTTGACAGGGCGAGTGGATGCACCGGCAAGATTAAAGACGCTGCCGGCTCCGGAGAGGGTATACTTGTGCTTCATCATCATTTTCATTGCGTGGTCCAATTCGCCTTTTTTCGAGAGCGACACAATAGTAAACTTAACACATCCTGACGACTATTTGAACAAAAAACGGCACAATTGCTGCCTTCCGTACCCACCACAGCATATACGGCAAGGCTCTCGGCTATTATGGATTAAGATCGGCGACATAACCATCCCCTACCACCCGCTTCACCTCCTCATACCATTTCCGGAACCATTCCTGGTGGTGCAAGAGGCTTATCCGCTGAGCATCGAACAGTTCAATCCAGTATTTGGCCTTCTCCTTATCCCCCGATAACTGCAAGTGCAGATACGCAACCGCAACCGCGAACTGCTCACGACCCGGAAATGGCCACCCATCCCTCATGACCACATCCATACGCACCAAGTACTTGATCGCAGTCTGCCAAATCTTTTCCCGTCTGGCAGGATGCAAGGCCTCTGCATAACCCATATACTCATCACAATACCCGATCAGGACATTAATCTCTGCCCCTCTGTTCTTTCGCTCCGACCATAATTCATTACAGCCTATAACCGTCAATGAGCTGCCGACCAAAAAAGCCTACGACTCTTTGCGTATAAACAAATCACGGACAATCCGGGCGATCTCATCCTGATCGGATTTAGGCATGCTCAGCAAATCCGGCAAGTTCTGGATCTGCCATGCAGCAACCTCGCGACTCACCCGGAAGCGATCAGAAACGACCCCGATCGTTTCCCTCACCGAACTGCCGGCTTTCAACACCTCGATAGCTGCAGCCTGAGGGAGAAGAAACTCGGCAGCAAAAGCCCTTGCCCTTTTCTCAAGGATACTGGGCGTCATGCCGCCAAGCACCTCCGCCATTGGCAAGCCTCCCTCACGATCCACCAGCAAATGGCAGATTTCATGGGCAAGAGTTGCCCTCCGGCCGAACCCATGAGCATTACGGGAGGTTGTTGAGGTATTCAATACGACTACGGGGCCATGCATCTCGCCCCAGGCTGCCACGGCATCCAGCGTATCGGCTTCAGTCGGAAGCTCGATCTCACGGATCTCGACATTCCAGCCATGCAGCAACGTTTCCGGATCGACCGGTGCATGCCGCACAACCCCCAACGCCTCACGCAACCAGGTAGCCAATCGATAGCCTTGCTCATACGGCGGCAAATCCGGTTCGGAAACCAAGGCCTCCTTCACCTTCATTGAGAGCGCATCCAGCACTGCCGTGTCATGAACGGATGCATTCCGAACCGTCTGGATCAAGGTCGCCTGAACGGCACTGGAATAGACCACTGAAGTCATTCTAGCCACGGCAAGCAGTTCGGAATCATAGCGGCCCTCCGCCTCCCAATACGCCAGAGGATCCTGCCCGCCCTCCAGCTCCGCCCGGGCTTCAACATCCAGGCCGCTATTGATTGCGATCTTCTTTTCCTCCAGGACCAACTCCCGCTCCCGCCATTTCCGGACAATGGGCTCACACTATCCTGCGCCCCCTTCATCGACGATACCGACAAAAAGGTCACCGACCTTGGTCAAGGTATCGAGCAACTCGACAGCAGGAAGCAAGATCGTCCGTTTAGGCAAGGGTTGGTCAGCGTCCCATTTCTCAACGATATGCGTCCCCTTTTTGTTTTGATAACAGTAACATAAGTGTTACTATGATCCATGGATAAGCGGGTAGAAGTTATCGAAGCCCTTGATGTTTATGGCAATAGCCCATATCAAGAGTGGTTTGACTCACTCGATGCAGTAACTGCTGCACGAGTGGTGGTCTATGTAGAGCGAGTAATTCAGGGCAATCATTCCAATGTAGCTCCGATAGGTGCCGGGTTATCTGAGATAAAGATGGACTTCGGCCCCGGGCATCGGGTTTACTTTGGCACGCGAGGCAAAAACCTGATGATTCTTTTAGGCGGAAGTGGTAAAAATGGGCAGAGTAAGGCGATCGCCAGTGCCAAGCGGTTATGGAAAGAGTACATGGCGACTGCAAAGGTGTCGCGTAAATCCAAATAATGGAGAAGATAATGGCTTTAACGAAATCATATAGGGACACTCTAAAGGCTCGGGTCGAACGAGACCCCGAGTTTCGAGCCGCATTGTTTGAAGAAGCAATGTCTGCATTCCTGAATGGCGAAACCGGAGTCGGCAAAGCTCTGCTGAAGGATCTGGTCCATTCAACCATTGGATTTGAAGGGTTAGCACTTGAACTCAAAAAGTCCAGCAAGAGCCTTCACCGAATGCTTGCGCCGTCTGGTAATCCTACGATTGGCAATTTCTTTCAAATGATTGGTGCAATCAAGCGTACAGGTGATCTGGATTTGACCATGAAATCTTCGCCACATCACCGAGATAAGGTTCACTGATCTGTCGGTTTTTTATACCCTCACCACAGTCCTTTTTCGGAACGCGGCATTGTTAGTTATAAATGCTCGTGAATTCAGGTTACTCACGCCGCTCACCAACGTCCCGACCCCCTCGCAGTCCGGCGCTGCATCTTCCGCTGTCATTCTGAGTCCGGCGTCGCCGGGCGAAGCATCCATCCCCTTGACCGGGTAGCCCTGGATTCTCTCACCTGCACAGCTCAGCAACGCATTTCATTTATAAGCGTAATGCATGGTACAGGTCATCATGCTCAAAAGCGCTCTCCATGCGCCTGAATTCGGCTGGCCGGGCACAAACAGCTTTTGCAACATCACGCCAGGTCTTTGTAGCATGAGCCACTTCGGAAATCATACGATCTGCCGCCGCCATCTGCAATCCGAAGAGAGGAGCAACCTCCCGGACCAGCTCGATTGAGCAGGTTCCATCCTCATAGTTGATCGCGGTTGTCAGAACTCTTGGTTTCAGCTCCTGAGGCGTCGGGTTGAGATCGTACACCGGAGACAACCTCCAGCCATGCCTGCCCAACATCAGAAAACCGTGGTTGCGCAGATGATCATCAACATTTGAGATCAACACATTGAAAACCATGCGCCGAAACAACTCGGCACGATCCTCCTTGGCCTGCACACCGGCTTGCCCGAGCGCATCAACGATATCCAGATAGCTTCCCCCCCTGGCCATCCAACGATCCGGTCATAGACATTGCAGACATGAATGGAACACGTCCTTCCTGATTTCGATCAAAACGGCGGGAAAGAAGGACTGCCTTATCCGCAACCATTACCAAATCATGCTCAGGTGTTCGTATCCCGGCTTTTTCAGCGAGTCTCAGAGCAATCTCTTCCCAGGATTCGATGCTGTATTCATCGTTCTCCTTTGGAAACTTGGCTATCGCAAGATGACCATACTGATCAATCACCGAAGCCTTCGGGCGAGCGCCTCCAAGTGAAGAGCCCGGAGCAAAAATCATCCGCAGATCTTCATCGCTCTCTTCATCACGAAAAATCCGCTCGCTCACACCCAACAATTTCCCAAGATCAACGAGCCTGGGCACCCCACTCTCTTTCGGTGACTGGAAAACCTCCTCTCCGGTGTACTTGAAGCGAAGGGCGCCCTGCCGAGTCTCATCTGCAACTCCCAGCAGATAGTCCGTTTCAAACAATGTACGCGGTGTCCGCCGCTCTTTTTCAGCACAGCGACGCTCAGCACGACGCATAAGACGCCGTCCCCATTGATCGGGAGCCGAATCACCCAATGTTCCGAACATCTCCTGCCCGGGCAGTGGAACAAAAACACCTCGTCCCACCTTGAGTGAGGCGTCAATTGAGAAATGATCGACCGCCTCAATCCATCCATTATCATACTGAAATGAAACCGTCTCACGCCCACGTCCGCTTTGAGGGAAAAGACGGCCGATCAATCGGCATGTTCCTTGCCAATCCAGAAACACTTCGATATCAGGCATTGCCGTCTCCATGTTTCTGGCCAGTAATGCGGGCCCGCTTCGGCAACCCAGCCGACACAAGTTGTTGCCCCACGCTATCGAGTGCGGGATCTGCAAGCCTGGGAAGATCATCCAGCAGCCCAAGAGCCTGAAGCACCGCTGCATAAATACCGATACTCACTGAAGGATCGCCCTTCTCAAGACGCGAGAGGGTTGGCCTGGAGGTCGCAGCGCGCTCTGCAACAACACTCATAGGGAGCTTGCGGCGCACCCGCGCTTCGTGAATATTGGCTCCTAACTTGCGCAGCACTTTTCGAACTGCAGGCGATGGAAAATGAGGTGTAGGCATTGGTAATGTTCATGTATCCCAAAAACCATTTAATGTAATACGATGATTACATATCACCAAAAAACCACAGAAATTCCTGGCATGTCCCCACCTGTCATCCTCACCCCGGAGCAGCCGTGCGAAGAATCCATCCCCTGGATGCTTCACTCCGCTCAGCATGACAGAAATGTACATCACCGCCGCCCCACCGTGTCATTCTGAGTCCCATGTTTCCTGTAAGTCCGACAGGCGGCTGGCAAGTACGGCCAAATCATAACCGAATTGACCAAGCCTCAGCGGCAAATCCTCAAGGCTCTCGATAATCCGATACTGACTCTGGGCAGAACGCGGCATTGTTATAACCTGAAAATCGGATAATACGTCCACGATATCAGAAGGTCCGCATAAGGCCTAATGAATTTCTTGCATTACAACAAAATAGGCCGGAAGCTCTAGTTTCAAGGTGACCGATTAAGGGGCTATACGCAATGAGCAAGTTATCGCCTTAAACCGCTGTCCGAAAACCGGGGGCCACTATAGACCAACAGCGCATACCACCCCCTCCGCGCACACAATAACTGGAAACAACAACAGGAAACAATCACCCCAAACCCTGAAAAAACCAACCGGCAGCCGACCGTAAAAATCGAGTGTACGGTTTGTAAGCTTTTCAGGGGAGCACACACGCCACCAACAAAAGCACACAACAACTCCATCAAGTATACTCATTTTTTCCAATACAGACAAAAAAACAACGCCCACTTCACAGGGCGCCCTACCAACCACACACACCAACCCCGGTCTCCACACGGTGGCAAAACCTAACCAAACCCACACCAGAAACGAATTTCACTTTTTAGGCGAGTTGGCTCGAATAGCGCCGTTTTCAAGAAAACCCCAGCGGGTCAGCGACCAATCGACCACTTCAACCCCCCAACATCCACAATGCTTGCAAAAGACCCCACCAGACAATCCCGTCCAACCCAAACTCTTGTATCTGCCGCTCTCAATGTCTTCCCACTACCAACCTCTCAGCACATCCACCGCCGAACTGCAGTTGGTATGAGGGGGTTGTCATCTCGCTGACCAGTACCCGCTCATACGCTTGGCCACACACACGCACAGAGGGGAGTTCATCCCCCCTGCAATTCATTCACCACCCCAACACCGCCCGCCATTCAAGCGAGCAACAGCTCTCTTCAGCTCTGCAGCACCTGGTTGATCTTCTCCTGTAGAGCAACATCCACATTCGCATACTCCACCCGTTCATACCCCGATGAGCGTATCTTCTCGAGATTACCCTCAATCCATCCCAGCAGCTCCTCGGTAGATCCTCCTACCAACGCCATATCACGGCTGAGGAGTATCTGGTTGCCAACCATCAACTCCATAGTCCCCCAGTCTCGCGGCCTGGGCATCTCATCGATTGAGATAGAGAGCGTTCTGGAATCGCGCTTCGGTTGTATCAAGTTCTTTACTGATGCCATCAGTCCCATTTTCACCCTCCATATAGTGAGTTATCCATCACGATACCCGTCCATTGACTGCTACTGACCGATCCATAGCCATATGAACCCAGTCCACAACCTCCCCGCTTGGCCGGTAATCCGCCACTACCTCCTCAAGCATCCCCCGAACCACCGGCACATCGTTCTCACTCATAGCACGACGCAACAGAGTGAGCTTCTCTTCCAGCTCCGCCCATGGCAGGAACTGCTCATGAGCCTTCATGATGCGCGGATGCTCCGTAGGCTTGGGGTTTTCCCCTATCAACAACTCTTCATAGAGTTTTTCACCCGGCCGTAGACCAATAACTGTAATCTCAATATCCCCATCGGAACGAGCCTCATCTTTAAGGGTCAACCCCGACAGCTCCACCATACGACGGGCCAAGTCAATGATCTTGACCGGCTGGCCCATGTCCAACACAAACACATCCCCCCCTGTCCCCATGGTACCAGCCTGAATAACCAGCTGCGCAGCCTCAGGGATGGTCATGAAATACCGGGTGATATCAGCATGGGTCAAGGTTATCGGCCCACCGTTCTTAATCTGCTCACGGAACAACGGCACCACAGAGCCGCTGGAACCGAGCACATTGCCGAACCGGACCATTGAGAAGCAAGTACATGCCCCCTCAGCCGCTCCCCTTTCAGATACTTCTACCCGGTTCCGTTCACTGAGAGCCTGCAATACCATTTCCGCCAGGCGCTTGGTTGCGCCCATGATGTTGGTTGGCCGCACCGCCTTGTCCGTACTGATCAACACAAAATCACGCACCCCATGACGCAGGGCGGCTTCAGCGCACACCCTTGTTCCCCACACATTGTTGCGCACCCCTTCAACCGGATTATGCTCCACCAGTGGCACATGCTTGTATGCTGCTGCATGGTATACCGTATGCGGCTTCCATGTCTCCATGATCTCATGCATCCGCACCGCATCACACACCGAAGCAAGCAGCGGCACAATCTCCACATGCGCCTGCTGCATTACTCCCGAAAGATCCCCCATATCACCATCACCCTCAACACCCCGAAGGACACCAAGTCGCTCTCCCTTCAACAATGCCAGCAGTTCCTGATGAATCTGGTACAGCGCAAACTCACTCATTTCCACCAACAGCAGCTGCCGGGGGTTGGTTTTGAGGATCTGGCGGCATAGCTCGCTACCGATGCTCCCCCCGGCTCCGGTCACGAGCACCGTTTTGTTGTGGATGTTCAGGTTGAGCAACTGCCCATTGGGGGCAACAGGTTCACGCCCCAACAGGTCGTCAAGGTCCAGCTCGCGCACATCGCTCATACTGACCTTACCGTTGACGATATCGCTCAAGGCTGGCAAGGTGCGCACCGCCACCTTATAGGGCTTAAGGATATCCAGAATGGCATTGCGCCGCTCACGCGACACCGACGGTAGCGCAAGCAATACATCCGACACCTCTGCCTCTGCCACTATTTCAGCAAGATCAAGAGGGTTGTAGATAGGCAGACCGTTCTGCACATGACCATGCAGACGCTCGTCATCATCAAGAAACCCTACCACACGAACCTCAGGGCTGCTCGCCATGGCGGAAGCCAGCTGCTGGCCTGCACTGCCTGCTCCGTATATCAGCATCTTCCGCAAATCCACATTCCCAAGCTGGCGGAGATACAAGCCACCAAGCCACACCCGGGCGACAGCACGCGATGCCCCCACAAACACAAACAGCAGCAGCGGCTGTATCAACCCGATGGTTCTGGGAACACCATGCACTCCATAAAAAGTAAACACACCAGCAAACATCACCATATAGAGCAATAGCGCACGCGCCACAGCTACCATTGCCGGCAACCCGCTGTAACGGAAAATAGCACGATACAGCCCCGAACGAATAAAGAGAGGCAACGCCACCACCACCGACACCACAACAGGCCAGAGCACCGGTCCGGAAAGCGGCACAAACACGCCCAGGCGCAAATAAAACGCAAGCCAGACCGTCAGCACGCAAAGGAAAGCATCAATGGCCAGCACAAGCCAGCGCTTCACAAAACGAGGCAATGCCAACGCAGGCACGGCAAAGAAACCGAACACACGCTTCATGGCGTCCCCGTTGGTTTCACCCGGTCCCCACGACCTTTACCGAGCACCGTGACCAGAATGTACCGGAAATACTCGCGCACTGTGATCTTGCTGATCATGAGTGCATCTGTCTCGGCCAACAGTTGAGGGGTAGACATATCGATGTCATTGATCTGCGCCAAACCTGTAATCCCTGGTCTTACAGCAAACACGCCACGAGCAACTCGCTCAGCGATCAACTCATCCTGATTGAACAGACAGGGACGGGGGCCAACCAGGCTCATATCGCCCTTGAGAACATTCCAGAGCTGGGGCAATTCATCGAGTTTGCTCTTGCGAAGAATATGCCCCAAAGGTGTCACGGCTGCAGCATTGACGAGATGGCTTGCGACTGATGCTGTGCCGATATTCATGGTGCGAAACTTAATCAGCTTAAACGGCCGTTGCTCACGGCCAACCCGTTCATGACAGAAAAAGGGTGACCCTGTATCGAAGAATCCCACAAGCGACACCAAGAGAATCAGTGGCGACAACACCAGTAATCCTCCAAGCGAAAACACTATATCAAGTACCCGAATCACGATTCCCCTCATTCTGCCACCTCAGGATTGAAACTCATCCGCCATTTTCATCAACTGTTCTTCCATCGTAACCACCGGACTCCAACCCAACACATTTTCTGTGTGCGAAATGTCCACCTGCAACGACCCACAAAGCCTCTCGGCAATACCAGAATAGCCTAATAACGACAAAGTGGCCGAAAGCCACTTCTCAGGGAACGCGAACAGCATTGATCGCCGATGAAAAGCACCAGCTATCTTCCGCAACAGCTCAGCAGTAGAACTGTCCTCACCATCACTCACCATGAAGGTATTGCCCGGAGCATCAGGATGCACCAGGCATACTCTGATCAAGTCAACCAAATTATCCAGTGCGACCAAGCTCCGCTTATTCTGCACACTCCCCAGCGGTAAAGGAATACCATACTGAACCGCCTTCATCATGCTGCGGAAATTGCCTTTCACACCCGGACCGTAGACCATGGGAGGCCTTATTATCACGACCTCCAGACCGGTGGCACGAGCAAGGGCACGAAGGCCTTCCTCAGCCTCCTGCTTAGAGATACCATAAGGATCCTGAGGATGAGGCGTCTGATAAGGGCCGAAAGGCTCCCCATCAGTTGCTTCGCCATTGACCTTGACCGAACTGATGTAGATGAAACGCTTTACACCTGCATCAACAGCCTGACGGGCAAGATGCAATGTACCATCAACATTGACTCGACGAAACGCAGAAAGCGGATCAGTTACGGCATCCTGCATCACATGCACCCGGGCAGCGCAATGAATAACACAATTCGACGCAAAAAGTCCTTGAGACCAAACTGTCAACGGCCCAATATCACCAACGGCAAAGTCATCAGCACTAATCGATTGGCGAACCATCCCAAAAACCTCATGACCAGAGCTTTTTAGGTATACACTCAACCTCGCGCCGATAAAACCATTAGCACCAGTAACAGTCACATTCACGATCTAAGAAACTCCAATGCCTTCAGCGGATATTTCGTAAGAATCTTCAGCATATTGGTGTCAATATTATTTTCACGACAAGCGCGTAACACCTCTTGATTCAAAAGAATTGTACTTCGCCAACCGCCAGTACTGATGCCCCCAGAAGACATATGCACTAATACCTCCGGTAAATAAATGGATCGTAGCCTTCCCGATCGAAATACACGTGCAACAAACTCAAAGTCTGCAGCAATTCGATAATCGATTTTATAAAGACCATATTGATCAAACACCCGCTTCCGAAAAAAAAGGGCCGTATGCGCAGGCATCCACCCCCAATCAAGCATCTCCGGCCTAAAGCGATCTGATCGATAACGCCGAATTATTTTTCCCGGCGACTGCGGGTGAAAGAACGCCACATCTCCATATACAGCATCTACATCAGAGTCTGCAAACGCATCAGCAACACGCGTCAACACATGCTTATTCGCATATACATCATCAGAATGCATTAAACCAATAATTTCGCCACTTGAACGAATAATTCCTTTATTAATCGCATCGTAAATCCCTTGATCTGACTCACTGACAAGTAGCGTACGATAATCCGCATAATCACAAACTCTTTTGAGGGTAGAATCAGTCGACCCTCCATCTATAACAACATGTTCATAATATTTATATAATTGCAGCTGAACACTTTTCATTGCCAGATGTATACAATCGGCACGATTATATACTGCCGTTATAATTGAAATTGTGTCAATACCAACCAATTGCGTCAATCAGAATATTATATGATCACATCAAGGAAATAGAAGCACATGATAGTCATTTTTTACATCATCAATCGATTCTCAATCTGACAATCACCACTAAAGATGGTCTTTTGATTGGATGGCGTATCGTATAGTCTTAACGATTTTATCGGCGAAAATCGCCCTGCGTTGCTCATTGATGGAGGTAAGCTGTTCGATACCAGAGATCTTTCTTTTTGGAGGATCTATCAATGCCGCGACCAGCGCTGATTCCGAATGCCGCTTAAAGTATCGTGCATCACCGCAAGTTTGTTCAAAATGAACATCAATGTCCGAAAGTATCATCGGGACCCCCAATGCCTTCGCTTCCTCGACGGTTGTGCTCCACCCCTCGAATAGTGAAGGATTTATCAACGCCTCCGACGCAAATACTAGTTGAATCAAATCAGCATAAGGTATTTTTCCTAAAATCCTGAATTGTGACTCCAGCGAACATTCAGCTATCTTGGCCTGTAATATTGAGAAATATTTAGGATGTCTGAAATCTACTGTCAATCCCGTAGCAGCTACGACTATATCCATATTACCTTTCTGCTTTAATGATGCAAGTGCATCGATAACAAGCATATGGTTCTTGTGTAGCCAGAACTGATTTGGTAAAATATAATATCTTTTCGGTAAACCGTATTTGTCAGCCGTAGAACGCGCCATTGCCGCATCAATATTTGATGGTATGGGGACCGCGAATGGAACCGTATAAATCCTTCCGGCAGCGGGACGATATAATTCTTCGCAGACCGCTTTTGAGTCCTCACTGCTGAGCATGATTGTACGTTTGGAGGCAATTTGCGCACGAAAGCCGATTTCCCGCTTCCAGTAAGCAAGCGGCCCAAACATTCCAGGAAGACACTTATGCTGAAAATCCGGAATCCAAGCAACTGAAGGAAACTCGGAACGCCATCCATGAAATTGTGCCGCCTCGAAAATACAATCGATGCGGTTGTCACGAAAGACCCGTTGAACTGCGTTATCGCGACCAAAAACCAAAGCATAGATCAGTCGCTTGCTTGCATATTGTCGATTAAATACAGAGCTCTTCACGACTTTAGCACCCGACAAATCTAGAAATGGACTTATCTCGTCCACATCGAAATCATCACCAAAAAAAATAATCGGCTCTATGGACTGAGCCATATAATCATCCAGAGCACGAAAAAGATTGAGAAGATAATTATATCCCCCCGCCCACGACTTCCCACCGATAAGAGTAAAAGCCACCCTTAGCTTAGCCATGCTGATTCCCCTTGCAAAACCATTGAACATAATCATCCAACCCTTTTTCGAGAGGAATCTTCCATCGAAATCCGGTTTCATCAAGTTTAACAGTATAAGCAATCAAACTGAATGGATCGCCCGGCCGTGACTTGCCACTGAGCTCCACAGATATTTCCCTACCGTTTCTTTGCGACCAGACTCTGGTTATCCTCTCGGCAATCTCCCGAACCGTCGTTCCGACGCCGGTGCCAACATTTACTGAAGGAACACTCTCCGAGGCCATCATGGCAAGCATCGCGAGCGCCCTAACGACATCGCGTACATCCGTCCAGTCGCGAAGCTCGTTTCCACTTCCGCCAAGAACCAATGGAACCAAACCTGATTCGAGTCGAGTACATATATCCCAGAGAAGCTGTTTTTTTAGCTCGGGACCATAAACAGAAAAAAGTCTCGGCAAGACAATGCTTAATCCGAAATTAGCGCCATAGGAGTGACAGAGCTCCTCCATTATCAATTTGTGAGCGCCATAAGGAGAGTACGGCGACAAACTTGTCGCTTCGGCTATGTTTCCACTGTGACCCCCTCCATAGACTGCCGCGCTCGAAACTGATACCAGGCGCGTATGAGGTGAATGCTTTCGAAGCCATTCAAGCAGCTCCGCGGTGGAGACAACCGTTCTTCTGAAGTCTTCATATGGATTGGCTATTGCTGCTCCAACAGAAGACCCTCCTGCCAGATGATAGACAACATCGGGCAACCCTGCGATACTCCGCAACTGAGCGAGATTACTTTGCTGGATCTCTCCGTTGAGCCAAAAGGAAACACCCCAATGCATTGCTTCCATTTCCGGCCACAAACCATGGCCGATGCCGGCAACCCGACAACCCTTGGAGTTCAGATACGCTGCCAGATGCCTGCCGATGAAACCATGGGTACCCGTGATCCAGACTGTTTCCGTGTTCAAGCTTTTTCTCCCTTGAAAGAATAGAGCCGGCCTGAACGGTTATCGACTCGTTCAAGCACCTTTTTCGTCAAGTTCCAGAATACTGGTACATCGAGGAACATTTGGGTAATAGTCGACAATGGAGTCAACCCCGCACGACATACAAGCTCGCGTTTGAGGGCCGACACTGTGTACGGAGAGAAATTGATTGCGCTGCTCCATGGCGAAAGCACGACAATCTTTCCGAATCCTGCACTGCCGAGAGCAGCCGTATATCTTTTGAGAAGGAATGCATTTTCCCCACCATAAAGTTTGTGTAGCGGATGCTGCTCAAGAAAAGTGTCAAGGTCCTCTTTACGAGATATTACATGTTCCCGAATAGCCAATAAAACCCCTCCTGGTTTGAGCACACGGTAAAACTCTCTGCATGCTGAGTCCAGATCCTTTGTGTGATGAAGCACCGCTCGCGCGAAAACGACGTCAAAGGAATTGTCGGCAAAAGGCAACCGTTCGGAAAACTCAACTTCGACCGAGATAGGCAACGATTCCTCGATAGCAAGACGCCGAATAGCCTCTGCACCGACAAGCTCGCTGGTATCAGGCTCGAGTGCGGTAACCGTAAATCCATCCCGTGCAAGGGCATAACTTGCAATCCCTCGGCCAGCCCCAACATCGAGAGCTTTCCCCGAACGACCTTTCAACAAGTTTCGTATATCTGCCCATTCAGCGCTTCGCCAATACCGCTCGGCGGCAACCGAAAGTGGATCGTCATAATAGCAGTCGAGCACCATCTGCTGCTGATCCGGTTGATCGCGCAGCCACTCCACGGCCTCTTCCCAGCTTCTGAAATGACTCTCAGTGTTCATCTTCTGCCAGTTTACGTACTTCATGAGCCGGATTTCCGGAAACTATGGAAAACGGAGCCACGTCACCAGTCACAACCGATCCGGCGCCAACAATCGCACCCGTACCGACAGTGACGCCCCTCAGGATTATGGCATTTGCACCTATCCATGCATCATCAGCTATGACTACAGGTTTTTCGCCAAGATCGATTTTTCGGGGATGTCCATTTTCCATAATCTCCCTGAAATGGGCATGACGCTTACTCGGACTGATCGGATGGGTTCGGGAATCGAAAATGCTGACATTATGTGCAATCAAAACCCGGTGCCCGATTTCGATGGCACATGATGACCATACGCGAGTCCCTTCGCCGATATAGCACCAATCTCCTATTGAGATTTTGCCCCCATGCCGGAAAATCAGTAATTCTCCGGCAATGAACGAGTTTGAACCTATTTTAATAGCGTTACTTTCGTCTTGCATATTAACGATGCGTGCCGACGATGCGAGCTGAGAACTTTCGCCCAAGTTGCAAGTCGGACGAAAAGAAAGGCGCTTTATCCAATACTTGAAATTCATGAGATAAGACGAATGCATGCAACAGATCGAGCAGCGGCAGCAAAGTCTTGAGCGTAGCGATGCCCTTTGTTATAGTCAAAAAACTCTGCATTGGCTACATTTTCAGCAACAGTTCTGAACCAACCATCCAATCCATATCCAAAATAATCAACAGAATATTCCGCAGGATGAAAAGCGTCTATCAGCTGTGTAACCATACGCTCATCAAACACCTGATACCAGTCCTGGACCTCAGGTTTACCGTATGGTACAGTGATCAGACAAAGCCCGCCTGGTTTAAGGATACGCTTATATTCAGTAATTGCGGACAGATAGCCATCGACATCATTCTCTTTTTTTGTAACGTCACTCGTATAGAGCTTCGTATTATCCAGACCAATGTGCTCGATCGTCGAAACACTAACAACCACGTCAAATGATGCATCTTTGAACATGGTGTTCCGCAAATCTCCAAAAACGTATGAGATAGAACGTCCCCAAAAACAACGTTTCTCAGGAGCTAGAGTCATAATGGTAAGCTCTGCATTTTTGAGCGGCGCTCTCTCTATGAGAAAACCATGATTCAAGGCAGAACCTGCATCAAGCACTTTTCCGGGCTTTGCAGGCAACTGAGCAAACAACCATGGATATTCAATTGAGCGTTCATCTATACGGGAAGCGTATCCAGCAGGAAGTTTTGAATCCTTTATCAAAAGACCTTTATCAATAGCAGCACAGATCGTGTCTTTTTTTGCAGTATAATAGCCAGGGCTCCATGGACGACGCCCCTTAAGGTTATACAGCGGTGTTGCGATCCTGTCGAGCGCTTCTTTGATTTGAAATCGCATTGAATGACACTATTAATTTCGGAATAAACGTCTAACTCTGTCCATAAAATAAACCAACCAACCACCGTTCTTTTGCCAGAGTGCCTTTTTTGCAAATTTAAATACATCGTCATCAACTAGAATCGACTTCGGCAAATCAAATTCTGTGGTAACCAGGATATCAGTAGGCGTTGAGAATTTTCTCAGCATACCTCGCCCGTGAGAACCACTGCCGTCGAATCCGGTGTTGTCTACAAGCGAACGGGGAGGAAACAAGACAACACCTTCATTCCTGAACACGCTCCAGCACCAGCGTATTGCCCAGGAATCTCGCAGACCCTGCATCTGCCTTTCAAGCATGGTCGCATAGTCATAGGTACCGTCAAGATTGAACCGTCTTCTCGTATTATGGACTGTACGCAACTGCTCCCATCCAGTGGCCAGTGGTTCAAATTGTTCCCATGCCCGTCTCCACGTACCCCATCCCCATGAAACGGTAAATGGCAGGAACAGTGCAGAAGAGAAATCTTTCAACTCAGGAACACCAACCATATAGCCGGAAACCTGAAACACTCTGTCATCGTGTTCGTATCGGTCAAGCCCCTGATTGATAAAGGTCAGAAAGTACGGGTTGAGCAAGAGATCGTCCTCGACGACGATAACCCGGCCGAACCGATCGACAGCCTCACTGACCCCTCTGATCACCGAACTAGATAGACCAAGATGCACATCGCTGAAATGATATTCTGCACGATCACCGAGCATGGATCTGGCAACTTCACGTGTAGCGAAAACAGCTTCTGTTTCGTCGGCGCTCTTCGGTCCATCGCCATAGACTATAATCCGACTATCGTCGAATCCCTGGCATTGCATCAGGCTATCGAGTGTCCTTCGCAGATGGTCGGGACGCCTGTAAGCGAACACTACAACAGGAGCATAGGTGTTCATGCTAACCTCTTCGGTCGATGCATTCACTGATCCAGAGATGAGTGGAGAGCAGCTTGTAGAGGTGATGGTCTGCAGCCATGGCTCCTTGACGGTTGCGTTCGATCAGGCTACGGATTTTCACCGGATCACACCATTGATGAAGCGGATTGTTGTCGGCAAGCAGCATCCGTTCGACCTTTAGGCCCTGCTCCGTGGCAAGCCATTGTCCTGCCGGAGTCGGATAGCCTTTCTTGTCGGGTCGGTTTCCGATCTTGACCTGGCCGTGTTTACGCAGGTACTCTCGCAAAACCCATTTTGTTTCGTTTCCTTGAAACATCAGAGAGGACGGAAGCCTGAACATCCATTCAACCAGCCGGTAATCCATAAAGGGAAGGCGAGATTCGATTCCGAATGCCATGCTGATGGCGTCTCCATAGTGCAGAAGACCAGGCAGGATCAGGCGCGCATGATCCGCCAGCAACCGTGTCCTTACCGGATCAGCTACGTTCGATACCGATTGGGTGGAACAATCGGGCAGTCGCAACCCGGAACGCATCAACGAGTGAAACCCGACACGATTCCGATGCCAACGCAGCATCGCCGGCGAGATCTCCCTTGCGGTCCATGCAAGCACCCAAGGCAACGAAAAAGTTCGATTCAGGGCGGCAATCCGGCTTTTCATGCCTGAGACACTCCTCCGGAGTCCTGCTTTCCCTGTCACATAGGCAATCATCTCCAACACCGCATATTGGGGATAACCGGCAAGTGCTTCATCAGCTCCCTGGCCCTCGAGCAATACAGGAATACCCTCCGTTCTCGCTCGCTTCATCAAATGCCAGAGCGGATACACGGCTGGAGAATAGCCGGGACCATCCATATGCCTTGCAATCTGACCCAGGGTTTCGAGCCATTGATCATCAGGAGCAGCAACGGGAATCAGCCGGGATTTAACAGCATCACTGGCAAGTTGCGCCCATGGCAGTTCACCAGTCTCACGCTCGCTGTAGATCGATGTAAAACTGGTCAGCGTGGCGGAAGAGAACGATGAAGCAGCCGTCAGTACACCGGTCGAATCGAGTCCGCCGCTCAAGGTCATACCAACCGGAACATCACTGCGCAGCCGCAGGCGAACTGCATCGGAGAAGAGATCATCGAACTGCTCCTGGGCATCATCGACAGTCAGGGAGCCATCTGCAGATTCAGGATAATCCCAATAGCGTGACATTTTGAACCCGCAGGTCTGGTAATCGAATTCACCAAAGTGTGCGGGGGGTAGAACCTTGATTCCCTTGTAAAAGGACTCTCCCCTCGCGAAAAGAAGGTTATTGGCAAGGAAATCGAGCAAAGCGGGTTCGGATACCGCGCGATGACCGGGAAACAGCTCAAGCAGTGCTTTGGGCTCAGAGGCGAAGGCAAAACCTTCGTCGCCCAGTCGATAATAGAGTGGTTTGACACCGAACCGGTCCCTGCAGAGTAACAGGCGGCGCCTGTCAGGTTGCCAGAAGGCAAAAGCCCACATGCCGTTCAGACGGGACAATGCACTGACATCCCACTCATTGAGAGCATGAAGCAGCACTTCGGTATCAGAGTTGCCGAAAAAACGGTGACCTTTTTTTTCGAGCTCAGCGCGTAACTCCAGATAGTTGTAGATTTCACCGTTAAAAACAATTATCGATCCGCTGTCAGGGTCGATCATCGGCTGCCGCCCGCCCGAAGAAAGATCCAATATCGAGAGTCGACGGTGCCCAAGCATGATACCGTCAGCCTCAAAAATGCCGCTATCATCTGGTCCCCGATGCGACAGCGTATCAAGCGCCTTGCCGAAACGTATTCTATCTTCCGGCCTTTTTCCGCCATGCCACCCAAGAATTCCACACATCAGACCTGCCCACCCTTTTGTCCAGCAACGAACTTTCTAAGACCCCTGAAAACGTAATCAAACTGACCCTCTCCAAGCATCAGACTCAATCGGCGCAGTTTGTACATGGATTTGCGCCACTCAGGCATCGACCGACCGTCAAGAATCTGCTTCTGTTCCGAAAGAAATCGCTCCGTCATCGTACTCGTCTTCGTCTCATCGTGATAGCGCAACGCACCCCAGACACTACTTACATGCATTCCTTTGGCATGCTCCGCAACACGAAGAAACCATTCGTAATCGAACGAACAATGATAGTTCTCATCCAGGTAACCGATTTTCTCGTGAAGTTCGCGACGCCAGAATGACGACTGATTCGCAATGAGCATTCCTTCAGCCAGCAAAGCATGGTATTCCGGGTTGATGTATCGAACGTCCCTTATCTTTTTTTCATCCTGATCAATCAACATCAGGTCGCCGATAATAAGTGATGCTTCTGGATGCATCCGGATCGCTTCTGCAAGCTCTTCGAATGCGCCAGGATAGTAAATATCATCAGAATTCTGCCAGGCAACCCACTCTCCGCTCGCACGCCGTAAACCTTTGTTGATCGCGTCAACCTGCCCATTATCGCGTTCGCTTATCCAGTAGGTCAGATAGGGCTCATATTTTTTTATAATCTTAACGCTACCATCAACGGAACCGCCATCAATGATGATATACTCAAGGTTGGGATAGCGCTGATCAATAACTGAGTTTATCGTCTTTTCGAGATAACCCGCTTGGTTGAAACTAGGAGTAACAATAGATATCTTTGGAAAAAGCGATACTGCCATAGGGCTCATATTACACTGGATTAACTATACTGTTTATCCCACGTCAATACTTTCCATACTACCCTTATTGGCGACGACTACTAAAACCATCAATGACCACATAGACGCACTGCCATACAATGATCCTGAAACCATCGAAATTATCACCGCCTGAAAAAAAAGAATTGATATCCATGCAGACTCCGGCGTATATAGGTAACGCCAAAATGCGCAGTATGTGGCATACCCCAGCAAACCAACGAATAAAAAACCGCTAATCACTCCATACAACATAAAGCTTTCAAGAATGACATTATGTGGATAAAATCCAAGCGGCTCAATACCACTTCCTAATAATGGATGGGAGTAAAAAGAATCAAGCCCTAACTGTAACAGTCTCACTCGTATATCATCACTAAACAAGCCACTTTGTATACGATTGAAGCCCTCAAATTCATGAATATGAATCAAAAGATAACTCACAGCAGGCAGTACCAATACTATAGACCATATTAGTTTTATTAAATAGTCAAAGGTCATGCGTTGATTTCGAAAAAGTTCGTACGCAAGAAGTGGCAACAACACAAGTAACGAAAGTACGGGGCCACGTGAACCTGCAATTATGGCTGCCATCAAGCCAACCATGATTGTACAAGCAAAATAAATCTTTTTAAGAAAATGCGAATATGATTGTTGAAATATCGCCCATATCCCAAGCAAAACGACCATAACGCCTAAATCACCAAGCGATATAGTGCTTAATGTCTCTGTGGCTTGCCGTTTTACCAGCAATGACATCAAGTCATCAACACTTCCTTGCTTTTGAATTAGCAACAGATTAAATATTACAGCAAAAAAACCAATAATCAACACCCATCTCAATAAGAACCAAATTGCCTTAGGAGGGCTAATAGCAATTGCCAATGCTGGCAAGAAACAGATGCCAATACCAGATAAAATATACTCGCCCAAAGAAAGGCGCAAAACCTCAGGACTGAAAATCGAATCGAGTATCATACGACCAAAATACAAACCCCAAAACAGCGACAAAAAAAACCACATCAAACCGCTGGGCATGTTCTTTTTAATAAATAAACGTTTAAATATTATGAATAATGCTAAACCCAAAATAGTTGCACGCAAAGGAATCGAAATAAAACGATTGGGTACATCTAACAATAGTGATATAGGCGCAATAGCTTGGTAACCAACCAACGTTAATACAACCACTATTTCAGACAAATAGCCCCGTCTATGTCCGCCTTTGTGGAACTCAAACAGCTTCATAATGACGTTTCGCATACCTTAGAAAGAAAATCATAAACAGAAACACTTACGCCGGACAATGTCAACGAAGATGACGCATTTTTTTGAAAAAAAACATTCACTTTTCAGCCGGGTTCAGCACCACTTCCCGGTTGATCTCCCACGTTCTTGCAGGCCTTGCTCCCCAGCGTTCCGGATTGAGCTCCCTGGCTCGCTGTAAGGTTGCATTCCGCTGTTCAAAGATCGCACTTGCATGACCGTATCGCATCTGGTGCGGTGTCACATAACCGATCGATGAGTGCATGTGCTTGGTGTTGTACCAGTGCACAAAGTCGCCCATCCAGCGGCGGGCATCTTCAAGCGTATCGAAGGCATTCGGATAGGTGACATGGTACTTCATCGTCTTGAACAGCGACTCGATGTAGGGGTTGTCATTGCTGGTTCGAGGCCTGCTGTGCGAGACTGCAACATTGAGCTTTTGCAGAAGGGCCATCAGCGTAACACCTTTCATCGGGTGACCGTTATCAGCATGGAGCGCCTTGAGTTTAACCTTGCCTCCGTTCAGTATCCGGGCGAAGAGAGCTCGGCTGTGCTTTTCGCTTTCTTCTTCGTGAACCGCCCAGCCGACGATGGATCTGTCAAAGAGATCCTTGACAACATATGCGTAATAGAATA
>NC_007512.1:2072500-2364842 GCF_000012485.1 Pelodictyon luteolum DSM 273
GCAAGTATCGAGCCTAACAAGAGTTCCCATGCACGGGTATGCACAAGATAGAATGTTGGAGAAGGATAGTGATACACCCCATATATGCTTGCCACGAGCGACAGCGTGCTGGCAACGATAATCCAGCGAAGATATCGGCCATTCAAGAACCGATTGATAAAGACCAGAGCAAGTGGAAAGAAGATATAGAACTGCTCTTCGACGGCAAGAGACCATGTATGAAGCAACGGTTTCTGCAGTGATGCCGTGTCAAAGTACCCGGCCTTAAGCCAAAAGAGGATATTGGATGAGAAGATGGTGGTTGCGGTGATACTCTGCCCCAACTCTTTGAACGCTGTTGCGTCAAAAATAAATGCTCCGACAACGAGCGTAAAGGCAATGACAGGGAACAGTGCCGGAAAAATCCTTCTGATGCGCCGTTCATAGAAGCGTGCGATGGAGAACTTCTCTTCTTTGATATCCTTCAGGATAATCGAGGTGATGAGAAATCCGGAAATGACGAAAAAGATGTCGACTCCAACGAACCCGCCGGAAAACCCGGGAACGCCAGTATGGAAAAAGAGGACGGCAAGCACGGCTATGGCACGCAGGCCGTCAATGTCGGGGCGGTATTTTAAGGGCATCGGAATTGGGGGCGGGGGTAAGGTGCTATGCGGCACCCTGTTTGAATATTGAGCCCGGTGGATTCTGCAGGGATTCAAAATTGATATACTTCTCGTTTGGGTATATCTCGAGAAGCGTTTTTAGTAGCCGATCCTTTGCTACGACGAGTGATTCGACTGTTCTGTCGACATGTAGCACCACCGCATCAGTATGCCGTTTCACAAGTTTATAATCCAGTTCTCCAAGTGCATCCCGAAAATTCCGGTCAGAGTATGAGACACCGTCCTTGATGCCGTAGCGGAATAGCTTCTGTTGAACAACCTCAAAATGATGACGGGAGCGTTCATTGATCGCCTTAAGGGCCTCCCGGTACCGCTCCTCTTCGATGATAAGATCAAACACAACTTCAGCATATTTGGGAGTAAGGAGAAAATTGAGTGATTTGACATCAAAAGTCAATGCTTCTTCCCGATACTGAAGCGTTGGCCGGATGTCAATGTGACGTCCCGGATCGTCACGAAAGGGCTCAATCATGTCAACTTGGTAAAGCTTCAGGGTATTGGCCTGCTGGAGAAGGGTCGCAAGCGCCCGGTTGCCGGCAGCAATGTGCTCCTGACGCTCTGCGCTCGCTTTCTGGCGATTTTGGTAGATGAAGGCAAACCATGCACCGGCAAACGCCGCAATGAGCGTTGCAACAACTTGCACGATATCGCCGAAGCTGATCATCTCAGGGGACACTGCTTGATAGAAATAATGCGCTGGGCAAGCTGACTCAAACCCACTTCAAAGACTTTGATACAAATTCTGATACTGTCGCGCACTCACAATTGAGTCAAACTGCTCAATAGCCCTGCTTCGAGATGCATCACATAGCTCCCGATACCCATCTGATGAACGATCTAGCACCCATCTGATGCCAGTGGCAAGATCAACGGGATCAAAAGCCGCAGCTTTGTACCCGGTAATGTTATGTTGCACGATATCCTTGGGGCCAGTAGCATCGAAACAGACAACCGGGGTACCGCATGACATGGACTCTACCAAGGTCTTGCCAAAGGCATCCATTCGGGAGGGCGCCACAAAGACATCCGCCGCTGAATATGCCAGACGAAGAGCAACCGTATCGGTCAACCGACCTAGTTCCGTGAACTCAATACAGAGTTCGTCCAATACCTTCTTTTCAGAGCGACCAAATACCAGCAGGTGAAGATCACCCGTATTTACATAACGCAGTGCTTCACAAAACAGGCCAAAGCCTTTGTAAAAACCACTGATATTATTTGCACCTACCAGCACAATCTTCTTCCCGGTATCCAACCCCAGTAAACGCCTAGCCGCCCCCTTCTCGACAGGAGCAAACTGACTGGTATCGATGTTGTTGCTGATTGTCCTGACATCATGGCCTCGAAACACGCTGGACTGTGCCGCACATGAACTCAGCCATTCGCTGATTCCTACGAACTTGATGTTTGCAGGAAGACATTTTCTCTTGTACTGCACTACCAATGCAGAAAGATCCCACTCATGAGTGCTACCAAGTTGAGGACATTTTCCGCATCCTGTCTTGTATCGGTCACACTCCATGGCATAATGGCAGCCCCCCGTCATCGGCCACATGTCGCGCATCGTCCAGATCAAGGGCTTCTTGACCTTCCTCAGCGAATGCATGCTCACCAACCCATTGATCCAGTGCAGGTGGATGATATCAGCACTTTCGTATAGCGGATGCCTGGTGATATCGATACCATTGACACCAGTATTGTAAATCAGTCCCTGGCGTTTACGATAGAGGTGAATAGGAAGATTCGCCATGCGATTTGACAGCGCAATGCGGACTTTATCAGCTCCTGACTTGCACAAGGAGGTAACGGAGGGGTCGCCATAGGTCTCCCGACCATTAGTAAGCACATGGGAATCGACTCCGATTTCTCTCAAGCCCCGATGCAGCCAGTATGCACCACGGGCAGCTCCACCGGTCAGTTCCCCAGCGACAAGATGCAATACCTTCACCCAGTGACTCCCATTCCACGCGCGCTCTGCTGCCCCATTCCCCTATGCCTCCCTGCTGACAGAAACCGCATACCCGCTACGCCGCAATAACGCATGCCGCCTCGCCTGATCAAGGTCATGCGCCACCATCTCGGCGATCATCTCGTCAAGCGCGATCTGCGGTATCCACCCGAGATCAGCTTTTGCTTTACCCGGATCACCGAGCAAGGTCTCAACTTCAGCAGGACGGAAGTACCGGGGATCAATACGCACAATCGTTGATCCGGTGCGGAGTGTGGATTCTGTCATGCTCACCGCCTCAACGATACCAACCTCTTCTTTCCCCTCCCCTTCCCAGCGGATGGAGACACCGAGCTTTGCTGAGGCCTTCTCGATAAACTCCCGCACGCTGTACTGCACCCCTGTTGCTATCACATAGTCTTTCGGCTCCTCCTGCTGGAGCATCATCCACTGCATCCGCACATAGTCCTTTGCATGCCCCCAGTCTCTTTTGGCATCGAGATTACCCATGTAGAGGCACTCTTCCAGCCCCTGGCTGATGTTGGCGAGGGCTCGGGTAATTTTTCTTGTGACGAAGGTCTCACCCCTTCTTGGGGATTCATGGTTGAAGAGGATCCCGTTGCAGGCGTACATGCCGTATGCTTCACGGTAGTTGACGGTAATCCAGTAGGCGTATAGTTTTGCTACAGCGTAGGGGCTACGGGGGTAGAACGGAGTGGTTTCCCGCTGGGGGATCTCCTGCACGAGGCCGTAGAGTTCACTGGTGCTTGCCTGATAGAACCGGCAGGTTTTCTCCATACCGAGGAACCGTATGGCTTCAAGCAGACGGAGCGTTCCAAGCGCATCGACATCAGCGGTGTACTCCGGGGATTCGAAACTGACCGCTACATGGCTCTGTGCGGCGAGGTTGTAGACCTCATCGGGTTTGATTTCTGCTATGAGTCGGGTAAGGTTGCTGCTGTCGGAGAGGTCACCGTAATGGAGGAACAGGTTCCGGTGGTTGCTGTGCGGGTCCTGGTAGAGGTGGTCTATCCGCTCGGTGTTGAGCGATGAGGAGCGGCGTTTGATGCCGTGGACCTCGTAACCTTTTTCAAGGAGGAGTTCCGCAAGGTAGGAGCCGTCCTGGCCGGTAATGCCGGTGATGAGTGCTTTCTTCATATACCTTCGTAATTATTCTGCGTGATGCTGGAGAAAGTCCTGATACGCTAGGTTCAGGCCTTCATGAAGGGTTGTCTTTGCCCTCCAACCAAGCTTATTGAGTCTGGTGCTGTCCATAAGTTTTCGTGGGGTACCATCCGGCTTGGTGGCGTCGAATGCTATCTCGCCTTTGAACCCGGTCGTAACGACCACAGCCTCTGCCAGTTCCCTGATGGTAAGATCCTCACCATAGCCGACATTGATGTGGCTGAGCATGGGTGAAGTGTGCTCTTCGTACACCGCTTTATCGAGGTTCATGACATGCACTGATGCTGCTGCCATGTCATCGACATAGAGGAACTCCCTCCTCGGTGTGCCGCTCCCCCATATGGTGACAGTGGGAGCATTACCAACCGTTGCCTCATGGAACCGCCGGATGAGTGCGGGGATGACGTGGCTGTTCTCGGGGTGGTAATTGTCACCGGGGCCGTAAAGGTTCGTCGGCATCACGCTACGGTAATCAGTGCCGTACTGCCGGTTATAGCTCTCACAGAGCTTGATGCCGGCGATTTTAGCTATGGCGTAGGGTTCGTTCGTCGGCTCAAGCACTCCGGTGAGGAGTGCATTCTCCCGCATGGGCTGCGGTGCCTGTTTCGGGTAGATGCAGCTGGAGCCGAGGAAGAGGAGCTTCTCCACCCCGTTCCGGTATGCGGCATCAATCACATTGCACTCGACCATCAGGTTCTGGTAGATGAACTCGGCCGGGTAGGTGTTGTTGGCATGGATGCCGCCGACTTTCGCGGCGGCAAGGTAGACTTGATCAGGTTTTTCGGTAGAGAAAAAATCTTGAACGGCCGCCTGGTTGGTCAAGTCGAGCTCAGCATGCGTTCGCGTAATGATGGAAGACGAAGGAACGCCTAAGGCAAGCAGATGGCGGACAATGGCGCCCCCTACCATGCCGCGATGGCCAGCTACATATAGTTTCACACTCAATATTACCCCGATTGTTAAATGCTCAGAGAATTCAATTCTATAGTGCCATAGCCCGTCAGCTCGAACCGGGCCTTTACACTTCCACCGGGCGGCATCAACAACAAACAATCAACTCCTCGGATACAGCTTCCCTCCGGCAGAATGCCATTGCGCCTTATGCTTGAGAAATTCATACAGACCAGGATAAAGAACCAGAAGGCTCCCTTGCTCCTCCTCGGAAAAATCTCTCAAAGGATCCGTATACTTCTCGGGCCACTGTGCTGCTTCCCAAATCTCCCGTATTGAAGATTCCGCAAGGTCACGATCAAAGGAAGAATAAGACATCCCTCCAATAACCTCAGGTACAGTTGATTGTGCCGCAGCTTCATCCACTGATAAAGCCTCGTCATGAACACCATAGTAAAACGATGCGGGACGATCCGCTATAGCCGTGTGAAATACCCCTCTATATTTCAACCTGTAGAGCTCCAGCACCCGGCAATGGGTTTTATCAGTCACCTGACAAGCAAGCTCTTTAGCATGAACCAAAGCACGAGCAGCCGCTATCCAGACTCGCCTGCTATTATTTCCATCCTGCAACAAGTCCTTTGCCTCTTCATACCCAAGCACACAGGACTCCAGATAAAACCGAGACCGACGCTCGTCTCTATCCCGAAGTTCTTTCGCCAGAAAAAACAACTGCCCGGCCAATGCGACAAGAATACCGGCAGGCAATGCCATCTCCTCAACCCTAACCGCATTGGGAAATTCCAGCAGTGAATAAACCCATCCGATACCCGCAAAAAGAATCAGCGACGAGGCCAGGAAAGAAAAGATGTTTACCCTGCGTATCAGCCAGATCTTCATACTCATACACTCTCGCAACAGATCATGCGATTATCACGCACAAACCGCCTCCAACCACGAAGCAAGTTCTTCAACGGCCTCTATATCCGAAACCACTGCACGCCAACCGCGATCTTCAATATCGTTCACGAATTTCGCCTGCGCCGGTCCCTTCTTGCCAGGCAGTCCAAGATGGTGTTCAATATCTCCAGATGGCCACAGCCATACTTCTTGTGAACGCAGCGCGCCCCGCATTGCGTCCGCCGTATCTCGTCCAACCGTTGTTGCCCAGAGCGTTACCGCTGCTGAAGGTTTCAGACTATCCTTCCGCTCCTTATCCCGACATGGTCTGCCGTTATCAAGACGCACCCGTTCATCCTGCTCAGCCAGTTGCCTGAACTCTTCAAGCATACGCAACAGCAAAGGATCATCCTTTGCAATCATTCCGGAGGAAGGCGCCTTGTCGAGCACATAGTCAAGGTCAGCAATCGCAAAACAGGTCATGCCCATAGCACCCAGCACATTCATGCAATCTGAAACAGCTGCACCGCCATCCACCTGCACCAAAGCAACACTTCTGGAACCGAGGCTTTTACCGGTCACGGCCTGAACCAAGACTGGCAACACACGGGTTTCCGTAATCCCCTCTACAAGCAGCGCACGATCCGCAAACAACCACTCCTTGGCGTTCTTCAAATCGAGCAATGTCTGCAGACGACTGCCATCATCATTGACATAACGCTGCAACACAGTCTCAAGGGTTGAGGCAACAGTAGTAGAGGATCCCTTGCGAACCAACCTGGTATTGGGTACCGACTCACGATCAATCATGAGCGGTGAATGCGTGGTAAACAGCACCTGACACCCATTGCGTGACAACCTTTTCAACGCCTCGCGAACCTGTTCGATTGCCTGCGGATGGAGGAACAGTTCCGGTTCGTCGATAATCAACAACCGTTGACCAGGCTCAGACCCTGAACCCACTGCCCTCTCACGGACTTCAGCCAGATACTGGATCATGGACATCTGAATGCTTCGCTGCGCACCATGACCGAGACATGAAAAATCACGAGCCTCACCACCAGCCTCACTGACCTTAACGGTGGCACCCTTAAGCAACGCACCCATTTCAGGCACTGGGATTTCAAGGTGCAACGCCACACCGGGGAAATAATCACGAAGGACTGAGGTAGCCTCTTCATCAAATCGCTGCAGCGTAACAGAACGACTACCCCCATTAGCATTGAAACTCGAACGCAAATCAGCAAGAACCGTTGCCAGCTGACCGGAGTGAGCATCTTCAAGCGCAACCGAAAACTCTGCAAGCAGTTTACCGATCGTATTGCTCGACTTCACCTTGCTCGAATCCTCAGCAGCATCCTCCATCGCACCAATAACGACTGGCTCAGGAAACAGCGCCTTCAGCGCTGCAGCAATACCGGTAGGATTGATAACCCATTCCCCGCTGTCCCCAGCTGAAACATTCCATATAGAAAGCACTGCCGTACTTGCAGCACCAGGAGACGACAGTTCACGACGGAAGCGCAGTAAGCCACCATCCATCAAGAGTGGTTCAATCCGGCTACGATGCTTTACATCCAGCCTATCAAGAAGACTTGCAGTAATCCCGTTTATCTCTCCTTCAACAACAACAGGCAGACTGAGCTGATTGAAATCAGCTGCTTCAAGAGCAAAAGGAGCGATGAACCACCGAATAGCCGCCAGCAAATTGCTCTTCCCAGCATTGTTATACCCCACAAAAGGAGTAAACGCAGCTAATGCAAAGTCAACCTGCTGGCAGGACCGGAAGTTGGAAATGGAAATGCGGGAGAGGGTGTACATGAGGGCTGAATCAGGGCATTAAACCCTAGGCTGACGAGAAAAGACAAAAAACCTATGATATGGGTTTTCTTGGACTCGATATGTTTTCTCGATAGAAAATTTTGAGCCCACTATTACTGAGAAGTCTTCAAGAATGCGACTCAACGCGTAATCTTTCTTATTAATCTCCCAGTAATGCTCACCATCAAAAACATGCGGCTGAGGGGAGCGCCAGAAATACGGGATGTGATAAGTAAACTCGCCCCACCTAGGGACATGAAACCATAATCTATATACAGGTGATGCGTCCGGCAAGCTTATAACAACATTGTTCCTTGCAACTCGAACCATCTCCGAAAAGGCTATAAGGCTCGATTCGTAAGGCAAGTGCTCAAGCATTTGAAATGCGCAGACAACTGAATACGATTCATCCTCAAACGGCATAGCAAGAACAGAACCGATGTAGTCAGGATTGAGCTCCGGATCAATATCAAGTGTTTTGATATTAACCCCAAATGTTTCGGCCAACGCCTTAAACACCCCCGGCCCTGGGCCCAACTCCAATACTGTTTCGGGGTTATGTGCTAGTACTTCATCAAGTTGATGCCATATTGAAAGCCACCTTTTTTTATGCACATACTTAGACCAATCATAATGTGCAGCATCAACTTGCTTATTCATCGCTCTGTAAATAACTTTAAAGACTTCAAATAAACCATAGCAATTAACATGATATATATCATAACCCCTGCAACCGAAAAGCCCACAACAGCATACAAATCGCTAGAATAAAAGTAATACCCCCACGCAAGGCCTAAGACTCTTAATAGAATACTGAGAACTTCAAACGCCAATAACATGCCCTGCATATGAAGAATAGGTATTGCAATCACAGCTGGCCGTGCAATAAAAAAAAAATAACTCATCAACGATAACCACTGCGCATACGCCCCTGCAACAACCCATTTATCGCCAAAAACAACTCCAAATATCCAAGGGCCAGCCAACACAACAGTCCCAAAAGGGATTAAGCCGACACTTATCATTCCCTTTGTTGCCCGTATCAATAATTCCGATAAATCCTCAGCATTATTTTTTGCTTCTACAAGCCTTGGATACAATACATCTGTTACAGAGCTGCCTATCAATTGCGAAGGCAAGCCTAGCACTGATTTCCCAAGCGCATAGAACCCAGCTGCAGCGGGGCTGAAAAACGATGCAAGCATGAGAACCGGAAGCGACTGCGAAAAGGCATTAATAAAAACCTGTGGGGCGCGGTAGAGGGGGAAATCATAATACTGCCGAGCAAGCGCTTTTAGATGAGCTATATCAAACTGAAATACAGCAAATCTCTTCTCTCCTCCTGCTCCACGGATTCCTAGTCCCAGCAATGTACTGTACACAAGGCTACTCAAAATGGCTCTTGCAATCAGAACCCCTGCTATGGGTTTATAGAGCCCAACTCCAACTGTCGCCGAATTCAAGAACAGCGTCTGAAGAATATTTGCCCTCGCGGTCAGCTTGAACTGTTTTTTTCTTATCACCCACTGACTATACACCTGCAACACTGCTCCAAAAAACACAGCTACTGGAACAAGGAGCAGATAATCACGGATTGCCTCACCACCGCCAACAAGGGGCAGAAGCAGATCATCAGCGAGAATCAGAACAATTCCGATGATAAAGGAAATCACCAGCGCAATCAGAACTGACAGTTGACCAATTCCACGCGCATCAGCGTCATCTTTAGGAAGTACAATGGCAATCGGATACATCAGTGCACCGACTGGTACTAAAATACCCGTAAAAGCCATAAACACCCCAAGTACTCCATACGCTTCCGGCCCGTACAAACGCGTAATGAAAGGAGCGAACAGCATCCCCAATGCCTGGGCCCCAGCTGTTCCACCTGCCACAACGGCAACATTTTTTACAAAACTGCTTTTCCTCAGACGATCTGTCACGCCAAGTACATCGGCGAATGTCATTCTTATGGTCTCGTGATTACAATCGTTCGAAAAAGAAATATATTATACGCATAAGACCATCCTTAAGTCCGCTAATGCACAGACTGACGTATGAACAGCCGGGGTCCGAACAGCCGGGGTCCGAACAGCCGGGGTCCGAACAGCCGGGGTCCGAACAGCCGGGGTCCGAACAGCCGGGGTCCGAACAGCCGGGGTCCGGTGAAGCTTTCGTGATGCTGCATACGGGGACGGACGGACTTAGGCTGTTCCCCTTACGTAAGTAACAGCCGGGGTCCGCTGGAACTATGGTGATGCTGCCTACGGGGTCCGATGGGGCTTAGGCGATGCTGCATACAGGGACGGACGGACCCCGGCTGCTCTTTACGTCAACTACGGACTAATTCACTCAAGACTTAAGCCACGATCAAACAAAACACGTTCATATATTTTCTGATCCATAGTGCAGTCCACCAGTTCAAGAAATTCGGGAGTCGTCAATTTGCACTGCCTGGCCATAAAACTGAGCAGATCTCCGCCAATCGTTTTAGGTTTGCCCCCCAAACTCACCTTGGTTTTTACCAGGGTTTTCTTTCCGGCCAGCGAATAATAGTAGTAATACTTATGATCGGTAACGCGGCATGTAAACCCTTTCCGTTCCAGCGCCCCTTCAATCTGCCTTTTTTCACGAACCGCCATGCTTACCAGTCACTCCTTTATGCGATCCCGCATCAAGCGTTTTACGTTTCGTGCGCCTTCGGTCAGCATCGCATCATCTTCCTTTCCGTACTCAATCCAATTTGCAACCACTTGCTCCTGCAATTCCGAAAGAAGCTGCTCTCGGGTGGCGGCAATGACCTCTATATTCCACTGTTCGTCAAGCAGCATAAGATACTGCGAGCTTTCCGTCAGCTCCGGGGAAAGCACTAAGGGAGGGTCGATCGAGAGTTTTCCTCCCGGGTACTCAACTTCCGATACTTCAAAATCAGACATATCCAAAGGCTCGATTGACTCCACATCATGGATTCGAACAGGCAAATCGCCAGCATCAACAGAAACAGTGCCCGTAACTTGTACCAACCCTCTTCTTGCAGCTAACAACTCAGGCTCCCAATCAACATCGTAAACGCATTCAAGTTCTCGATTATTCTCTGGATACAGTATGGTAATCCGTCGGCCTGCAAATTCCATTGCCTGAAGATAACCGGTAATCGTTTGGCTTACCCTTTCCTGATGACGAAGCCTCTCACGAATTGTATTGATCTTTCCCACATCAACGCCTGACAACGATACAACCGGCTGACCCGGGCCACTGATTGCAAGCTTCCATGGCTGTCCTGCCTTCGGAACAAGTGTCTGGAATGCATTAAGTAACCGTAGACGATAATGAGGGTTTCGTACCTTCAAAAAAGGCTGGTCTTCAGAATCATGCAGACCACGCAGACAATCATGCAATGTCTCAATAACTGGCGTTACCTCCTCGATAGAACCAGCCTCAGTATAGCTGCCAACGGTCATTGGCAGTTGATAGCTACCGGCCGTTGGAATCCAGCACCGCACCGGGAACATCTTCTGTATGGCTTTGGGAATGTAGCCTGAAGAAACCGACTGCTCATTCCGGGCATCCATCGCCAAAACAAAGACAGCCCTTTGAAATCCCTGAAGAGCTGCCGATAGAACTTCAGCATCAACCATCGGCTCATCGTGTGGGCCGGATATTCTTAACTCAAGTGAAGGAAGATTTCTCGGCATCATTCAGTATACCACGCGATTGTGTACCCGTTTCCCATTAGAACTGTTCACTACGTCAAGAGCAATGCTCTCGTTGCGTCGTACGCTCAAAGTCACCCCTGTTCGGCTGAACCCCGAGACGGTTCCACCGGATTTCCCGCCGACGCCAGTGCTCTCCGATCGACTGCAGGAACCCGGGCTGCACCAGTTTGGCACGAAGCTCAAGCCACCCGTTCCGTTCCTTCCTGATGACGAGCCCTTCGGGGCCCCCCGGACGGCAGGCGCTTTCGGCTTTGGCAAGCATGCCCTTCAGCTCCGCTATGGTAAAGTTTCCCTCAACAAGCTGAGGAACCGTTTCGATACCCATCCGATGGCAGAGTTCGTCGCGGCGGGCCGTGCTCATAAACGCCTGATGTTCGAGATCGTAGATATCAAACGCATTGAACCAGTCGGACAGGCGGCTGTACTCGAGACTGTGGCACGCGGCACACCACTCGCCGAAGAGCATGCAGTGCGGGGGAAGTACCCTGAACCCTTCCTGATGCAGGGCCATCCATGCATCGAGGCGTGTAAACTGTCCCCGGAAGGGGCGATGCAGATAGCTGCCCCGGTTCTGGACCCGTATCCCTTCCGGGCCATGGGAAAAACCGATGTTAGCACCATCAAGCTTCTCTTCGACAACAACCGGGCCATCAAGCATCGCTTGCGATTCGTCCTCAGAGAGCACCTTGTCGTCGCGCGGCTTTCCCTCCCCCAGCCATATCAGATGCGGCGTATGGGGAAAACGGAAAAAGGTGTTCATCGTTGCTTCCGCTCTTTCTTTGCTTTCTTATCTTCGTATTTGGCCCGACTCCACACTTCAATCACTGCCTCCAACTCTACACCCCTCGCCTCAAGCGTATCCTGCCAGCCGTGCCAGTCGCTGTCAGCGGCAAATGCGATGGCACAAGAACTTGTGAGGGCATAAGCTTCAAGTGCGACAGCAACCATTTTCCTGTCCGCACGGTCATGCACGACCCGCTGCAGCTCTTCGTCAAGTATGGCGTATCCATCACTATCACAGGAGATATCAACCATATCACAGCATGCGGTATCAAGTTTCTCCAGATAGACCAGCATGCCGAAATCCCCATGGCAAAGATGGCGGCGATACTCCTCCTCAATCATCCAGGTACTGTCGATGACCATCCTTGATGAAGAACGCCTGAAGTCTTCGAGCCACTGCCATACCCGCTGACGTAAGGCTGGATCGTCGGGCATCGCGCACACAGCCGTCAATGAGGAAAGATTCAAAGAACTTGCTGCAATAAAGACGTTGGTGTCGATTACATAGCGGGCTTTCATTGCACAGAACGCTCTTGCTTTTGCCGTTCAAAAAGCAGACGCGCCTGCTCACGGGCATCACCGAGAGCATCCCCAAAAAAGTGTTCGGGTCAGTGGCCGATACGCCCATAACCATCTAGCTCAAGGTGCACCAGTTCGGCATCAGCTCCTTTTCTTTCCACGAAATAGAGCCGGCAATCATTCTCTCTGGCAACTTGCCGAGCCACCATGGTCTGCAGGCGCCTGAACAGATGCTCGGAATGGGTTTCAACAAGAAACTGGATCTGCCGTTGCTGGCTGACTTCGACAAAGAGCTCTGATAGCACTGCCTGCGCAAGCGGGTGCAGATGGATCTCCGGCTCTTCAAGGATGATGGTCGATCCCTTAGGAACAAAGAATGCCAGAGTCACCACTGGCAGGACCTGCGATACACCGATGCCAACATCGCGGAGATTTGCATCGACGCCGTCCCTATGGACAACAATCTCGTAGCGGGTTGAGCGGCCAAGCTGGCGGACTTCGATACTATCGGCGACTCCCATCCTGTTCAGCCAGTGGGACACGCTTTCGATAATAGCTCCCTTCCCCTCATCCTTTGCGGGAGCCAGAGCACTGGATAGCAGCACATCGACAACCCGGCTGCCATCGATACCGATATCGCCCGGCATGGTACCGTTCCAGACATAGTCGCGCTCGGGCTTTCGACGTAAAGGTCCCAGATAGGTAATCGATTCAATCTGGCGACGAATGGCAAGGCTGATGTCCTCGGCTTTCTTCCCATCAACACCCAGAAGTGAAACAGCTTCGGGAGAAAGCGCTATGGAACGTTGGGGCGCATAGAGTCGGCTTTTCCCCCTCGGCTGCGGCTCCTGTCCAACAAACGCCGAATAGGCACCACGATCTCGACGCACCAGACGGAATAAAACATCCTCTCCCGAAATGCTCATCTCCTGCACCACCGCAGCTTTCAGGGAGGTTTTCCCGTAGCTTGCGCTGAATGCACCATTCTGCACCCATGCGGCAGGACTCTCTTGCCTGTCAACATTGCCGTTTTTATGAAACTCGAAACCAATATCGAATCGGTTCGACGAAGCATTACGGCTCATCACATCATCGAAATGGCCGAAATTGAAATAATCGCTCACCTCATTGCCGCCGAGGTTAAGATGGACTGTCCTGTCCGGCGAAACCACAGTCTGCTTGAGCAGGAGCAGAGCCTGGAAAATCGACGATTTGCCAGAGGAGTTGGTACCAAGAAAAACGGTAAGCGGCTTCAGCTCTATACTGATGCTCTGGCGCCATGCCTTGAAATGCTTCAATCTCAAGAGATCAAACACAACACTCCTCCGGTTTTTCTTTCAACAGGGGCAATTATCACCCAATCCTTGTCATGTCGAGCTCCTGCTCCGACAGATTCAGTTCAAGTGATGCTAGATACTGGGGCTGACTTAGGCTGTTCACTACCTCAAGAACGGACTACGGCTGTTCGTACATCAACTACAGTGGTTCCTTACGCCTTATGAGGTAAAACTGCCCGAAACAGGTCTAACGACATTGAGTTCCCCGAGACTCTTGAACCCGCCATCCTCCGCAAAGAAAGACATGAGGACCCTCGAGCGAAAGGCAACAGGCTGCTTGAAGTGCATCGGGGGTCTTCAATCTGGAATGTGCCCGAATCTTGGCGGCACGTTCCAGAACTGGACGGGTAAGCTCTACCTGCAGCAAGCCTGCCGCTTGAAAAAAATCATCATAGCGTCGAAGCAAAAGGTTATCGTTTCGACGTAGAGGGAGCACACGACATTCAAGAATCGTCAAAGCGCTGAAGGGCAAGAACGGCATCAGAACAGGCCTCAAACTCAGAGATGATTGCCTGTTTCACTTTTGCAGCAAGGTGGCCGTCCCCTTCAATGAGATAGATGAGCACATTGCTGTCGAGAAAAACGATCATGCCTCTTCCCAGGAGTTCCGCTCCTCCTGAATCTGCCGGTCGATATCCTCTTTGGACCGATGCCCTTCAGGGGTATAGTTCAGAACCCACTGTGCAGCACTGGGTTGCTCGGCTTGCTCTTTTCTTCCTGTAAGGCACAGATATTCTGCTTCCGAGAGAACAACAACAGCCGGTCGATTGCGTTGTAAAATATGCACGGGTCCTGCTGCAAGCTTTTCTTCTATAGCTATCATGCCACGCCGCTTGAGCTCAACTGCCCTGAGCGTATTCATGCTTGCTTTAATTGATTGATGATCTTCTGTTATGCGTTCCGCAAAAAGTACCACATTGACCTCGAGACCCTTCATCCTGTATCCAGGAAAGCAGGCCAAGTAATTGGAAGAATCAACCCTTCCGAACCATATCGAGTTCCTCAAGCGACACATTCGGCTTGAATGATGCGGCATACGGGGACGGACTCCGGCTATTCGTACATCAACTACGGCTGTTCCTGACATTGCATCACGGCTTCGCCGCATTCAGTCACAGTGGATGGTGGGTTGCCCTTATGAACGCTCTCTTCACGGCAGGGAGTGGGAGTATGGCATCCGGCTGAGCAGAGCGGGTCACTTCCCCTCCCTGGCCGGGTGAAGTGTAATATAGGAAATCCAATGGTAGTAAGTATGCTGAAAGAGTACAGATAGGTGTTTTGTTTTAGGCGAGGAACAGCCAGAAGACCCCTCCATTGCTACCTTCAAAGCCGAAAGCACACTGGTGTCAAGAATGATCGTTCAACATCATCCTCACGCTACCTGCATCAACCCTGGTCACCGTCTGCGGCAGGCTCGCTTCCCGGAGCAGCTGAGCGATTTTCAGGATCCCCCTCCCCCAGGCCTCAATGAGGCCCCGACGGTAAAAGGCGGTGGCAATGAGCGGGTTCCAGGACTTCGACTCATGCGGCTGCAGGAGCTTTTCGAGGCAGTCTGACCGAAATGAAAGATCCAATTGAAGGAGATCAACACTCCCACGGGTTGACTACTGCGACACTCAAGTCGCTGAAGTGGCGGATATTTCGTGTAGCAATCGTAGCACTATTGGCCAAAGCAATGCCTGCAATAAAGGTATCACGCATATCTATAGGCCGACCGGCTTCTTTTCGTTCAGCCGCCAACAGGGCTGCCGCTTTAGCAGCATCGGCATCAAAGAGAAGGATGCGGTGCTGCATTTCATCACTCAATAGCTCTTCAAATCGATTTTCCAGCAAGCTTTTTCGCTGGCCCGATGGTAAGAGAGCCAAACCATATCGGGCTTCAAACAGGGTAATGCTAGAGAGCCAGATTGATTCAGAGGGCTGACTGTCCACCCATTTCACAACCTTCGGGTCGGGCTGCTGCTGCATCAAAGCCGAAAGCACATTGGTGTCAAGAATGATCATTCAACAAAGCCCATTGGCTCAATTGTCTGACCGTGCAGTTCCGGAAGTGGTCCCTGCAAACCAACACCTGCAAAACGGGCAGCAATCCTAGAGCCAAGCATTTGGCGTTTTGGTGAAGTTTCAGTGACCGCACTGCGCAATATCTGGTATACTTCCTCCTCAAGGCTACGGCCATGCTGGCTGGCGCGGACTGCAAGACGGATTTTCAAATCCTCTTCAATATTGCGGATAATCATAGCTACAATAGTCTTTTCTTTAGGTTACGATATGTACTGAAACAAACCGTATTGAAGGAAATATTCGTTCACATATGCCGGCATTATGCAAAAGGGTTCATGATTGCCCCCTCAACTCATCAATTTATACCGCTCTTCGGACAGCGTGTACTATAAGACACCAGAGAGCAGGATGCTCTCCCAAACAGCCGAGAGAGATGTATTTTCAGGGAAAGAACAGCCGCGTTCAACGGACAGAGAAGCTCTCGAGAGGACATGGAACCCGCCGGTTTTCGGTGCACCGCGAAACTCGATCAATCCCACAGCCCTGAGTTTACCGAGCCTTCTGGTCGCGGTCCTGATGCTGATCCCGAGAACCGCTGCCAGCGTTTTGGCAATGATGCCGGGGTGCTGACTGATAGCGGTCAGCAGCTCATTTACTCCACCATTTACTCCCTCATGCCGGTCTGGAAAGGCAAAAGTCACCATCACGCTACCTGCATCAACCCTGGTCACCGTCTGCGGCAGGCTCGCCTCGCGAAGCAGCCAGGCGATTTTCAGCCGATCGTCGTAGAGCGTCAAACCATATCGTGGTCACCTTTCCGGTAACGAAAGCGGTTTCGTTACCAACGACGTCCTGAAACACCAACTCCTTTTTTTGTGTCAGTTGTGACTCATACCACCATAAACCCCAACAGCAGTGCATCTCAAAGCTCTATCTGAAAACGGGGTGCGAACAATAGCCCGCTCACACGCGCCGACACCATGCCTTCAACCCGCAAGACGCGGTGCGCATCCTTCTCTATGTCATGGACATGCAGGAGCACCTTGCCCGCCCTGCTGCGCCGCAGCGAATAGGGTTCGACCAGCCGCCGGCTGAGGGTCCCGTTCAGGGCCCGGTAGTCGATTTCGACGCACATGCGGGGCATGCTGTCGATAGAGATGGATGACGTCATAGAGGTCGCGCGGCCGGGTCCGATCCCCCAGCGCCCGGACTTTTTCACCGAAAACCTCGGCATAGGAGTATGCCAGCACACGGATACCCTCTCGAGGCATATCGCTGTATGGATGCAGAACCGGCATCCGCTGAGGCTCCTCGACCACGCACTCGTCTGCACTCAAGTCAATCTTGATGCGTGGAAGGTTTTTCCCGGTCGGAGAAATCGGGCCCCGATAGGAGAGTTTTCCCTGGCAGACAAGTTTGCCTCGTGGATTCCTGTACAGCTCGATAGACTGCATGGCCTCAGGAAATTCGATACCGGTCTCATCATAGATCCAGCGCCCGAGTGAGGCCAGGATTTTCCGAAGAAAGCCTTCATCAAGATGCGCCGGATCAAGCAGCGTGAAATCGAGATCCTCTGAAAACCGATAGGTCTCGAACAGGCATTTCTTCAGGCAGGTCCCCCCTTTGAACACCCAGGAATCCGCAACCTCTTCCTGACTGGCAAGTCCGGCAAGCACCCAGCCAAGAACATAGTCCTTCTCGACAACATGAGGCGAGAGCGATACGCGTGAGGCCATATCAAGGAGTTCCGCACGTCCGATCATCGCTCGCCCCTCTTCAGCCAGTGCTCCGGAACACGGAGGCGCCAGCGGCTGACGACCTTGGGACAGGGCGCTCCCGGGTCGAGCCTAGCGAGACCCTGCGTCATGCGCAGATGGGCTTCACGCGGCAACTGGCCGGCAAGAGGGTTGCCCTCAAGCAGGAATCCGAGCCGTTTGAAAACAGCTCCGTTGCCCAGGCGCAGGGCGTACTCCAGCAAGGCTCCGTCATCACGGTCCGGATGAGCGAGATAGGACTGCAGACAATCTGCGACATGCTGCACCCCGCCGCCAATCTCCGGCAGGGCGAGCATATCGACAATGGTACGCGGCACATCAGAGACCATGACGCGGGTACGGTGCCGCCAGACCGGTCGCAGTCCGAACAGGTGGCCTTCAGGAACATGCGTCAGCAAAAACCGGGCTCCATGAGCACTCAGCTCTTTCCTGCCGACCCGCCTTGCGCTCAGCACGACAATGTCGGTGAAAATCTGCTCGGTCAGGTCCCAATGCTCGGCGGCAGTCCGACCACCGATATAGGCCGGAGCGAACAGTTCGGGAACAAGAACCCATGGATCGTCAAGAACCTGCGCCTTGCCGAGCGACTCCAGCGGCACCGGAACATACCGGCCGGGACCCACCCGGCTAAGCCAGCCCTGCTCCCTCCATCGCGACAACTGCTGCACCGCGGCCTTTCGCGACATCCCCAGAACAGCGACGGCGTCATCGATGGCAATAACATCACCGCCTGCCGCAACCAATCTGGCCAGCAAAGCCTTCTTTCCCTTCGGAACGGCTGATAGAGAAGCCTGTACCATCATC
Source organism: Pelodictyon luteolum DSM 273 (assembly GCF_000012485.1). Classification (NCBI taxonomy): domain Bacteria; kingdom Pseudomonadati; phylum Chlorobiota; class Chlorobiia; order Chlorobiales; family Chlorobiaceae; genus Pelodictyon; species Pelodictyon luteolum. The sequence continues at coordinate 2,090,849 of NC_007512.1, forward strand.
GGACAAAAACCTGGTGTACGTATTCATCGACCACTTACATACACCAAGATACAATAAAAACGCAAATAATGCGATTTTTTAGTCCCAGAGTATACTGGGCAGAGAATCACATCGGATAGATCGGAAGCCGGGTCTGGCCATGCACGGAACCACTCGGGCAGGGTGGGTTTTACCCCCTCATTTACTCCGCCATTGAGGAGCCAGGCAAGGACATAGTCCCGCTCGATGACACTCTCAAGAATGCGCCGCCCTCCAGTGCGCATAAGTCCGTTTGCTACGAGGGAGATGTTGCGTTGCGGGATCATCAGCTGCTCCTCACCATGTCAAGCTCTTCCTCACTCACATTCAACTGCAGCCTCCATCGCGCCAACGAAGATCCCTCTTGAGGAAGCAGCGGATCAAGGCGCTGATAGGTATCGGTGAGGCTCTCACGCAAAGGCTGCAACACATCCTCTTCAGCCATTCCGTAGTATTCAAGCAGGTAACCGAGCCGGCGGACAACCGCCCCGACATCCAGCTGAAGAGCGTACTGTACAAGCTGGCTGCTGTTGATTGCCTCCCTGCGCATCCACATGGCCTTGGCCACTTCGGTGATACCGCCCGAGAAATCGGGGCGGCGGAGGCAGTCAACAATGGTGCGTTCCCTATCGCTCACGATGACGAATCGTTCCTTGTCGACCCAATACTTCATGACACCGAAGAACTGTTCTGGACGCAACTGCACAAATCGGAAATCATAGCCACCGACCGCTTTGACACGAAGGCGCCGCGTACAGGAAACGGTGATGGTAAGGCTCGGCTGTGTCACCATGCGATGCAACTCCATCGCACTGCCATGCGAGATGAAGTAGGGAGCCTCACCGGCCAGCTCGCGCGCAATGATGTATGGACTGTCGACATGTTCGGTTGCCCGGCCGAGCTCAAAGGGCACCAGGCAGAAGAGCCCGGGCTTGAGTCGCGTCACAACGCCCCGCTGCTGTGCTTTGTGCACCAGACTTCGTGAAGCTGAAGCGCTAAGGCCGGTGATAGCGGCTACATCACCCAATGTGAATGTAGGCCGCTGCCGTTCATGCAATCCGGTGAGAAGTTGAGCAACCCGGGGCCCGAGAGTTTTGGCCATTACATGATATTTTTTGGTCTATTCGTTACCCATAAAGGAACGAAACCACCAAAAAATATCAATATCCGCAATACATGTTGTTTATGTGCGCAGCCGTTCTTGCCGACGGTGGCGGAAGTATCAAGAGGCTTTCCTGACGCTATGGATGGTCCGTGGCAGGATTCCTTATGCGCTTTCTGCAGCTCGTCAGAAAAAACCGCACTCATAAGCGGCAATGATATCGAGCACCTCCGCATAAAACATATCCCGCACGGAATCAGTGCGTCCCAACTTCAGTACCTTCCGGTATTCCCTGGTTTTTTTACGGAGTATGCCAGCCAGTCGTCATAGAGCGCTATAGCGACCACGCCGGCAGCGAGCATGGTCGACAATGCGAGACCCGACTGCAACAAGGCACCGATATCCAACAAATACCTATATTGCCCCTACGAACACCGTACTTCCAGAGAAAAAAACGCGCCTGCATGCAGAAAAGCGACGAGACACGCCAACGGTTCCTGGAGCTGATCGAACGGCTCGACGGGGCCTATGCACCCAATACCATCCGGGCATACCGTGCCGATATGGAGGAGTTCATCGGGTACTGTGACCTGCACGGCCTCCCTGCCCTTCCGGCCGAGCCCTCAACCATCGCCCGGTTTCTGGAGAGTGTCACCGACATCGGCATCAAGAGCAGCTCCATCAGAAGAAAATCCTGCTCGATCAGCATCATCCACCAGCTCAGCGACCTTGAAGACCCGACGAAGAGTGAGGCGGTGAAGATCGCCCTGCGGAAAGTCTACCGAAAACTCGGGCGGCGGTTCACAGAAGCCCGGCCCATCACCCGCCCCATGCTTGAAGCGATGCTTCCGGAGCCGGAGGGCGACCTTCGCTCGAAACGCGACCGCGCCCTGCTCCTCATCGCCTATGACAGCCTGCGACGCCGTCAGGAGCTCACCAGCCTCCGCACGGAAGACATCGCCTATCATGAGGACTTCGCCATCGTGCAGCTCCGTAAAAACAAAGACGACCGCCTCTCTACCGGCCACTGGATCCGACTCGGAAACGAGGCCACCCTTGCCCTGAAAGCATGGCTGGATGCTGCCGGAATCGAGGAGGGCTACATCATCCGCGGCGTTACGAACAAGGGAGAGATAAGCGCGGAGCTCGGCGCTCGCCAGATAGGCCGCATCGTCAACCGCCTTGCCCGTGCCGCCGGGTTCGACGCGGAGATGGTGCAATCAATCAGCAGCAACTCCCTCCGCATCGGCGGCGCCCAGGACCTGCTCCGCAGCGGAGCGACATTCGCCCAGATCATGCAGAAAGGCGGCTGGGATAAAACCGACACCCTCCTGCGCTATCTGGAACGGACCCGCCAGCCTGGCATGATCTGCGAAGAGGGCTCGCCATACAGGACGGCAGCGGGCGGAGAGGAAGACATTGGGGACGAAGCAGACAACGGGGAGAAGTGTTCATGCCCCGGATACCGGGACACTCTTGCACGCCGGCGGTTCCAGTCGACGCTTGAGCAGATGGAAGGGGCGTACGCTCCCGGCACCCTCGTCGGCTACCACTCCGGCATGGAGTCGTTCATCCGCTACTGTGAAGAACACCGCCTGGCGGCCCTTCCCGCCTCGCCGATGACGGTCGCGGACTTTATCGGGAGCCTTTCGGAAAGCGGCATGAAAAGCCGCACCATCCAGAAGAAAGTCGAAGCCATCAGCGTCTTCCACCGGCTCGGCGACCACGACGATCCCACCAGAGCCTCATATACGCGCATCGCCATGCGGAAAGTCTACCGCAAGCTCGGCCGTCAGGCCCGGCAGGCATACGGCATCACCCGTCCCATGCTGGAAGGGATGATGCAGGCTGCCGGAGACAGAGGCATACACACCCTCTGCGACCGGGCCCTGCTTCTTCTGGCGTACGACAGCCTGCGCCGCCGTCAGGAACTTGTAGGACTCAGGATAGAGGATCTTGAGTACACGGAGGACGGCGCAGTCCTGCTGCTCCGCAAAAGCAAGACGGACCAGTACGGCGTCGGCCACTGGATCCACCTCAACCCCGAAACCGCTTGTACCCTGAAGGCGTGGATTGAGGCCGCAGGCCTTACGGAGGGGTTCATTCTCCGCACCATCGACCGGAAAGGCGAAATCAAAACACCACTCCGCACCGAAGAGATCTCGGCGATCTATAAACGGCTGGCCGAAGCGGCCGGTCTGGATGCCGCCATCGTCGGCCGCATCAGCAGCCACTCCATGCGGGTAGGGGCCGCCCAGGACATGCTCAATAGCGGCGCAACCCTTACCGAGATCATGCAGAAAGGGGGATGGATGAAATCCGATACCGTCATGCGCTATATCGACCGTACCCGCCCTCCGGGGCTTGTCTGCGAGGACGAAGAAACAAAGCCCCGATGTGGAGAGGATGACTGACCGAGGGCAAACCCTAACAGCCTGCAACCCTCAGCGGGACGCCCCGCCCCCGTCCTCCACAACAGGCATCCTTGAGAGCGCAGCGTGCATGACCCCGTAAACCAGAAATATACCGAGCACAGAAACCATCAGCACTCCTGTATCGCCGTAGAAAAAGGTTGCCGGAACAGCAAAACAAAACGCAAGCACCCAGCAGAACGGAGAGACCGCACCGTTGCGCAGACTGGGTTTCGGGCGGCTGAGGTAGCGCCGCACGATTTTGAGCTTCACGAGGCTGTGCAGATGGTTGGTGTCCGGCTGGCCGGGATGGCTGCGGGTCCATATGCGCCGGAACATGCTGAAGAGGGTCTCTATGAGAGGGTACGAGCATACCACGATGGGCGCCCATGGGGAGACTGACGGGTTGCGGGCAGGCAGCATGACGGCCGTCCAGGCGAGCAGGAACCCCATGAGGTATGCCCCGCCGTCCCCCATGAAGATCTTGCCGAAGGGGAAGTTGAGAAACATGAACCCTGCAACGCAGAGGATAAAGAGAATACAGAGCTTGGCCAGATGCGTGTCGCCCACCTGCCAGGCGATGGCGGCGAGCATGCCGAAGCAGATCATGAGTACACCTCCGGCAAGGCCGTTGAACCCGTCGATGATGTTGATGGAGTTAGCCACCCCGCCGACGGCAAAAGCGGTGAAGGCAACGGTGAAGGGCATCCATTGAAGCAGAACATCGAACCCCGGCACATCGACCCGCGTCAGGCTGTAGCCGGTCAGGTACCACGCGGCCACACCGCTCAGCATGGTCGCCAGAAGCCTGTCCCTCACGCCGACCCGTTTGGTGAGGTCTTCAATGAAGCCCGCCACGAATGCCGGCAATGCGGCTATGAGCATGAGCCCGAGAAGCAGCCCGCTGCCTGCTGGAAGCAGGAGCCAGGCAACAAACAGTGCGGCAAAAATGGCAAGCCCGCCAATACGGGGGGTTGGGGCTGTATGGAACTTCTGCACCCCGTCCGATGAATCATGCGTATGCTTGCCGTGCCAGCGCCCCGTGAGGACGATGAGCACCGACATGGCGGTACTCGTCAGTCCGACGAGCGCCGCCGTCGAGGGTTCGACAAGCTGAAGTTGCTGAGGCATTAAATGCTGGCGGTTGGGATGGTGGCGTGTTGGAAAAGAAATGAAAAGGAACAATCACTGCCAGCCGAGGGACTCCCTGAGCTGCCTCAGCTTCGACTGCTGCTCGCTGTCAGCAGCGGCGTTCTTCAATGCTTCAACAACAAAGGCCCAGAGCACGGCGAGAAACCCTGCTGCGAGGGCCGCGATGAGAACAATCTTCGAGCGCTGGGGCTTTGAGGGGTCCAGCGGCACATCAGCCCTGTTGAGCACCTGCACCCTCGGTGCCTCACGCTGTTCAGCGACTTTTGCGAGCTCGATCTGGCGACGCAGGGCGTCAAGCCGGGTCTCAGCGTATTTGAGGGCGCCGACGGCGCGGATATATGCCTGTTCTTTACTTGAAACCCGACTGATGAACGCCGGGTTGTTCTCGACGGCGGCAAGCTCTTCCCAGAGGGCGTTCAGCTGCTGGCGGGGAAGGCCGTCCTGAAAGGTGCCTGCATCGATATTGCCGATGACCACCAGTTCAACCTCTTTCATCGCAATGCGGGCCTTGAGCTCGGACGCAGCTTTGACGAGAGAGGCAACGTTCCCGCCCATCGAGCCTGATTTCGCACCCGCCTGCACCTCCTGCATGGCCGAACCAGCTTCTTCCAGCGTCCTTTCGGCATCGGGCAGCTGCTTTTCAAGAAGCATGCGCCGCTCTGCAGCAGGAGTCAGGATGAACTGGCTGGTCAGCTTCTGAAGCATCCCGGGATAGGCGTTGGCAAGAGCCGCAGCCCTTTCGGGGTTGCTGTCATCAACATCCAGCGTGATCGACCCGTCTTTTTCAAGCTTGACACTGGTGGCCTCCGTAATCACCGCTCTTGCATCACGCAGGCTCGTAACGCCGTAAGCCTTCTGAAGATCAAACCGTGCAACGAGACTGTCGCCCATCGGCTGGCTCTCGATGAGAGAAACAAATATGTTCTTGTCCTCGCCCCGTGGCAGCAATGTAGTTGTAGCGGTATACGTGACCGGCATAAACAGGGTCACCGCAGCGACAATGACGGCCACGGCAATCGGCAGGCCGAGAATGAGCTTTTTGTGCTTTGCGAGGGTTATGGCGAGGTCAAGGAGACTGATTTCATCGTCGTAGGGATCGGGGCGCTGAAATTGGGGATTACCAGTGGACAATGGAGCATCATGCATGTGCAATGCGGTTTTGCAGTATATAAAGAGGGGAAATTGCCCCGAAACAACCGCAAAACACCACTATAAAGCATAAGGCTTCGCTTCCTTCAGCTACAGAAGAAGGGGCATTGCCATGGTATTTTCAGCTGGCAACGGTAGACCCGCACTGGTGATGCGGCCTGCGGTCGTGCCGGGTAGCTGAAAATATAGGCATTCTTCCCTAATACTCATCAAAAAACCGAACAGACTGAAGTGACTTTTGTGCAAGTGCCTCTCATCGTAGAGTATGACGATACACAACATACATATAAAAAATATATACCATAAAGCGAACTGCACTTGAAACCATACGGATGAGGGCTACAGGGAATAAACTGCATGCATCCGAAACAATGCCCAGAAATCCCCCCGGTCCCGCTACTCCTGTTCGACGGCAGCCATCCGATACAGGAGGGCGTGCAAGAGGGCAAAGGCGGCAACACTGAGAGCCAAAATGAACTGGAGTGCAGCCGCTTTGGTGCTGAACCACAGGGCTGGAGCGGCAAACATGGCCGTGAGGACCCAAGAGACGGGTGATACCATCGCATTGCGCAGCCGTCTTGGAAAGCGGGAAAAGTAACGCCGGATGATCTTAAGCTTGATAAGACTGTGCAGGTGCTGCGAGTCGGCAGCACCGGGTCCGGTTCGGTTGATAAGACGGCGCAGTATGCTGAACAGGGTTTCAATGAGAGGGTAGGAGCACACCACAACAGAGGCCCACGGGGAAACAGCAGGGTTGCGCATGGGAAGCATGAGGGCGACCCAGGCCAGCATGAATCCCATGAAGTAGGCTCCCCCGTCCCCCATGAAGATCTTGCCGAACGGGAAGTTCAGCATCATGAATCCGCCAACCGATAAGGTCAACAGAAAACAGAGCTGCACCAGCACAAGATCTCCTGTCGACAGCGCTATGAGGCCGAGCGCCGTAAAACAGATCATCAGCACACCGCCAGCGAGCCCGTTGAAGCCGTCGATGATGTTTACGGCATTTGCTACCCCACCCACCGCAAATGCCGTAACAGCAAGGGAGACTGGCATGAGGGCAACAATGCGGTCAAGAGCGGCAATATCGCTGCGGGTAATGGCATACCCGGTCAGCATTGCAGCGAGAAGTCCGCTGAGCATGGTTGCAAGAAGCCGCTCACCGACACCCACGCGTTTGGTAAAATCCTCCGTCAGCCCTGCGGCGAACGCCGGAACAGAGGCAAGAAGCATCTGGCCGAGCAGACGGCCTGCTGCATCGGGGAGCAGCATCCATGCGACGAAAAGTGCCAGATAGAGAGCTACTCCTCCAATCCTCGGGGTGGGTTCGTCATGGAACTTCTGGATCCCGTCATGAGAGTCGAATGAGTGCTTTCCATGCCAGGACTTGCTCAGCACCAGTGCGCCCGATACTCCGGCACTGATGATGGGTGGATAGATCATCGAGGCATGAAAGACATCTGCGACTTCTGCGACATTATGCATAGAGCTGCGCCATAGTTCAGAGCAGCGATTTCGTTACCCTCAGCAGCATACCCGGATTCAGCTCACTCCCGCTCCCTGTATCGAGGCTCAGCTGCTGACTGAACGACCAGCCGTCTTTAAGGTACATCGTGTTGGTAACGTCAAGCGAGACAAGGTAGGTCTGCTCCTCACCTTCAAGGGGCGCACTGAAACTGCCGGAGTTGCGCACCCAGGCCACACGCAGCAGCGGGTTGAGCATCTCTCCATACTGCAGCATCAGGGATGCGTTGGCACCCGTAATGCGGTTGAGCGGGCTGTAGCCGTTATTTGCAAGGGAGATAAACCGGATGAACGGGTGGCCGATTCCCCACCCCTCATGCACCCAGCCCCCATAAGTGCCGTTGGTAAAGTAGTTGTCGGGTTCAGTAGGGGTTTTGCCGCCGCTCCGGGTATCGATGTATTCGACATTCAATCGCCGGAAGTGGTCCGAGGGTTCCTTGTTGATGAGGGAAAGACCAGCGAGGTAATCAGCAGGGTACCAGAAGCGCAGGCCGCTGCCGTCTTCGAACAGGGTCTGTATGTAGAGGTACCAGTCGCGGGAATACCCCTTGAACTGCAGGGCGTATTCGATTGAGCCGAGATGGTTGCCGAGCGCATTGATCTGATCGCTCTCCGTTGCGCTCTCATCCCCGCTCTTTCCGACAAGGATGCGGAGAAAATCCTTGAACCCGGACGGCTGACCCTCTCCGCCCCATTCGGCAAGGTGATGGATGCCGGCAAGAAAGTTTATGCCCTCGTCAGGCACCGTACTTCCGAGTTTGAGATAGAGAAACTTCTCATGCAGGTACGCATCGGGCAGATACTGCTCACTGCCCAACCATCCGTGCGCGAAGTAGGCATTGACTCCGAGCCAGTCGGCGACATCGACAAACCCGTTGGTGGATAGAGCTATTTTCGGTATGGGCGGTGCGTTGCGGCTGTAGGCTTCCGGACCGACGGTGAGGAGGCTGTCGGCAAGGCCGAAGAACTCGCTTTTGCGGCCGAGTGTCAGATGGAGATCGCTGAACTTGAAGCCGACATACGCATCGGTAAACAGCACATCGGAATCACCCGCTGTTCTTGCCGTCACATCAAGACCGTATGTCCAGTCGAACCGCTTGTAGTCATCGGCTTCTTTTCCAAGCTGCAGGCGGGTGAACGATGTAGTGCCGCTGTCGTCGGGAATAATGCCGTCACGGTTTGCCCACATCCAGAACGGAGGGTGGTCGTCCGAGGAGACCGCCGTGCCGGCTGTTATGTCGAAACGGTCGATCAAGTCCGGCTGCTGCGCACTGCCCCCGAGAGGAGCAATAAACAGCAGAAAGAACAGAATAAGGGTGGTACGGATACCCGGCATAGCAATGATGGGATTCAAGGGTTACCAGCGGAGATTTGCTTTCAATGCATCGAGCTGGGCTTCCTGCTCCTTATCCTCTTTGGCCTTCTGGAGGGCTTCAGCAACAAATGCATACAGGACCGCAAGGAACCCTGCAGCCAGTGCCGCAATCAGCACAATCTTGCTCCGCTGCGGTTTTGACTTATCCTCTGGCACAACGGCTTTCTCGAGCACCTGGATGACAGTGCTCTCTTTCGATTCATCGAGCTTGGCCATTTCATACTGCTTGGCAAGGATTTCGTAGAGAGTCTCGGCATATTTGAGATCGCGGACCTTGCGGATATAACGGAGGGCGATGTCGGGAGCCTGCCCGGTTCCCATCAGCTGGCCGGCCTGCGCGTCCAGCTGAAGGACCCCGGTTCTCTGCTGCAGCTGCTTCAGGCTGACTTCAGCATCGGCCAGCCCCTCTTTTGCCAGATTGAGCTGCTTCTCGAAAAAGATGCGGCGCTGTGAAGCGTCAGTGACCGCAAACACCTGCGTCAACTTCTGGAGCTCTTCCGTGTACCCGTTGGCAAGTACTGCAGCCCGCTTCGGGTCCTGGTCATCGACCGCAATGGTGATGAGCCCATCCTTGCCCGTTGTCACCGTTGTCGCATCACCGAGCGCCTCTCGTGCATCGGCAAGGGTTTCTGCCTTGTATACATCCTGCAGCTTGAAGCGCTTGATCATGTTGTTCTGCAGGGGCCTGCTCTCAAGCATTGCCACATAGGTGTCATTGGGGTTCTTGATGCCGAGGGAACTGCCGCCAAGCCCGCCGAGAGCACCGAGCTGGCTGAGCATGGCCGATGCGCTCGACTGCTGCTGCGGGGGAAGAATGCGGGTATCGGCAGTGTAGATGTTCGGCTGGAAGAGGGTGTAGATGGATACGATTACCGCGACCGCAAAGGGAGCCCCGATGATGAGCTTCTTGTACTTGGCAAGGGTGATGGCGAGATCAAGCAGACTGATCTCGTCTTCGTAGCCGTCCTGCATTGCTGGCTGCCTGCTCTGAGCTGGAAGTATTGATTCTGCCATGAGTATGAGATGCGTTGATTACCGTGAAGTGAGCTGGATTATTTCAGTGCGTTGAGGCCGGCGGCACCAAGACCGAACTGGTAGAGGATGGTGGTCCAGTCTTTCAGCGACTGTGTCAGGCTCTTGCCGCGCGAAAGCTTTTCGGGAACAACGATTGCGTCACCCGGGCTTACATCCGAGCCTCCGCTGTGGCGACGGCTTTTTACCGTACCATCCGCACAGATGCGGTACACTGCTCCCCGGTCACCGGTAGGACTGACCCCACCAGCAAGAGCCAGATAGTTGCTCACGCTCCGCTCATCTTTGAAGATGAAGGTGTTCTGCTGGTACACGGCGCCGATGACATCGACCGTTGAGGGTCTTTCGGGAATATAAATCCTGTCGCCATCCTGCAGGGGGAAGTCGGGCAATGCATCGATGCCTGCATCAGCACTCGAGATATCCAAAATTATCCTGCCCTGTGATTTCACAGCACGGAGTTTCCGGACCAGATTGCGCGAGGCTTCGTACTCGCCTTTGATATTGGCCGTTTCTGCCTGGTCGGTTGCGTTTTTCAGGCGTTGCTTAACGCTGATATCAATCTCTTTCTCATAGCGATCAACCGCTTCATCGATCTTGACCTGCTGCTCCCTGCGCACACTTTCACGATTCAGCTGGGCTCCATAGACATAACCATCTTTGGATATACCACCAATACGAACCATAAGGCTTTTCAGTGTCTCCGATGGCTGTAGCTCAAAAACACCGTTCTGCTTTACAGATCCGTCGACCCGCACAAAAGCGCGTTCAATTTTAGCCTGGATCGGCACGGCCGAAGGGGCCACAATGCGGATAATGTCGGTCGGGACAAGCGGAAGCTTCGCCAGCTCGTTCTGTACTGATATCCAGTCAGCCTTCAGCTCCTTGATGGTTTTGTACCGATGGTCTACATTTTTTTCAACGATGACTGTTGTGAGGTCAGCGGCCGACTCAAAACCACCGGACCACATGAGAAGATCAGCCACGGAGGCTTTTTCTTTCAGCTCAAAAATTGCCGGCTGCTTGACATCACCGAACACAGCAACCTGCGGGCCTATTGCTGGAATGTATATGACATCGCCATCTCGAAGCGAGAGGTCAGAGGACGTGTTGCCATGCAGAAGAATGGCATACAAGTCAAATGATACAAGCGGGGAGCCAGAACGCTTCAACTTGATATTGCGCATACTGCCAGTTACCGATGGACCGCCGGAAGCGAACAAGGCGTTGAGCAGGGAACTCATTGCGCTGAGGGTGTAGGTCCCTGGGCGAAGAGCATGACCGGTCACATAAATCTGCACGCTTCGGGTACGTGCAACCGTGGCACTGAGTTCAAAGTTGGTGAACACCCGACCGACAGCTTTTCTAAGATGCGCGTCAAGGTCACGATACCGGACACCTGCGATATGGATTTGACCGACTCTCGGAAGATAGATGGTTCCATCACGGTTGACTGCCAAGGAAATATTGACATCAATCATTCCCCAACCGAGAATCTGCAGGACATCACCGGGGCCAATGACATAATCGGCATTGACCTGAACCGCATTGAGGGGGGCATAAGTAGAAGGAACCTTTGTAAACAGATCTCGCCCGAAGACAGGAAGAGCGGATCCGGTTGTCGCAGAAACATACTCCTGAAAACTGCTGGTAATATTGAGTGACGGCCCAGCAATCTGAGCATCGGGTACTACCGGGTTATCATCAACTAACGCACTCTGTGCAGGCCTCATGCTCTGGGGTATGGGCATAGCCTGCTGAACTCCACCTGGAGCAACAAATGACGAAACTGATGGCATCATCATGGAGCCAGTTTGAGCGGCGCTTAACGCACTGCCTGAAGTGGCCGCATTTTCAGCAAACACACAAGCCGGCAGCACAACAAGCGCCGCAGCCGCAACAATGAATTGACGGTATCTCATAGGGGATTTTGGGGGTATGGAGGGGGAGAAAAAAACAGGAAAAGCTTCGCTACCTTCAGTTACACATGAAGAGTTCTCGGAGAGAAAACTCCCAAACCCGATCCCGGCCGCGCTTCAATAAATAAAAACCGGCAGCGACCCGCCAGAAGCCCTACAACCCTATTCTTTTTGGATGTTTGCTTCGGGGGGGGGGGGGGGTAAACAAGGTCCTTCATCAAGTCGTGCATCGCCAGATTCAATGCATCTGCGATCTTGGCATAATTCAGGAGCGTGATATTGCGTTCACCCCGCTCGACCATGCCGATGTAGGTTCTGTGCAATCCCGCCTTTTCAGCCAGATCCTCCTGCGAGAACCCCTGCCTCACACGCTCATGCCGGATGTTCTTTCCCAGCATACGGATGATGTCACCAGCAGAAGACATAGAGTACTCTCATTTGGAATGAAGGACCAGGCCGTTGAGGGAATTACACCGAATAGCCACACAAAAAGTCACACAACACACAGATAAACACAGAACAAAACACATCGGCACTATAATACCACTCGACATCGCGAGAGTCTACATGCTATACATAGACCGACTATTAATAGCAGATTATCCCGAAAAAAGAAATCAATATAGCGGTCCGGATAGTACAAAGGCTGTCCTATCCAAGTTATTATGGTACGACGTGGGGAAGAAAGTATTGCGGGTTTTCTGCGCATTATTCGTAACATTGCCATACAGCCCTATACTCGTAATCAAGATGGTCCGTGACTGACGGCCCGGGGAAGCCGTGCAGGAAGTGCGGCGAGACAACGATATCCCGCTTACCTCCATGAAGAAAATTCATTTCAGATGTCTTGCGGCCTTGTGGCTGCTGCTTGCCGGACTCAGCGGAAGATCAGGGCCGGCATATGCCGCCGACGGCATCGAAACGGCAGGGACCGCCCTGGCGGCTGCACTCCCTGCCGCTGCCGGGGGACTTTGCCTGCTGCATGAAGACAGAGAGGGCGCAGTGCAGCTGCTGGAATCGACCGCACTGACCCTTGGCGTTACCTACGCACTGAAATATGCCATTGATGAAGACCGCCCGGACGGAGGGACGCACTCATTCCCGTCGGGACACACCTCGGTATCTTTTTCAGCCGCCGAGTTCATGCGTTCCCGGTACGGATGGAACTACGGCCTTCCTGCATACGCCCTCGCCGGGTTCGTTGGGTGCAGCCGGATAGAGGCTGACCGTCACCATGTGCACGATGTGCTCGCAGGAGCCGCGGTCGGCGTCCTCAGCAGCATGCTCTTCACAACGCCCCGAAACGGGCTCCGGCTGTCAGCAACCGCCGACGATGGAGGTTGCGCCCTGCACCTCACCCTGATCCGGTAACCACGACAACAAAAAAGCGCCAGCCTGTTGTGGATCCCGCCTTTACAGAACTGCTTCCTGCCAGAAGATGCTATCAATAGTCTATTGCACGGAAGAGCCCAAGACGTTATTTATCTTAACATAAGGGCCCATCAGATCGCCCGACTCCTCCAGGTATGTTCCAGTCAGTAGATACAGATGTCCGTGGATTCCTCCGACAGCATCACCCGCCTTCTTGGTCTTCGCGTACGACGTTGGCGCATGGCCTTGGGCTATTCTCAAGAAAAACTGGCTGAATGCGCCGGCCTGCACCGAACCTACATCGGAACCGTTGAACGCGGAGAGCAGAACATTACGGTAGCCAATGCCGAGAAAATCGCAAACGCTTTACACGTAACGCTTTCAGACATTCTGGGAACCCAGCAGTTACGAGAGTTCTACGAGCTGTTTCCAGGCAGCTTCTCCATCATGAACCCAGAGGGCAAAGTGATTGCCTGGAACCCGTTCATGCGCGATGTCATTGCCGGAGTGCCGGAGGAAGCAATGTACGGCATCGATGGGATGGCAACCGTTCACCCCGATGACCGGGCCTTTGCCATTGAGCAGTTTTCAGCCATTCTCAGCTCAGGCAATGAAATAACCGGTGAAGCCCGGGTGCTGCTGAACGGTGGACCCGAGTATGTCTGGCGTTCGATTTCAGGGCGACGAATCGAGGTGGATGGGGAAGCATGCGTCCTTGCGTTAGGAATAGATATTACCGAACACAAGCGGCTTGATGCCGTGAGAACCTATACTGACCAGCTCTTCAGCATGGATGAGTCTGTCAGCGTGGATGTACTGCTGCAGACTGCGCTTAATGCCGCTGAAGAGATTACGGAAAGCTCTACGGGGTTTTGCCATTTCATAGGGGACGAACGCATTGGGGACCAGCCGGCTCAGATCTGGTCAAGCAACGCGGCCAGGATGCTCGAGCATGCGGGAATCGTGAGCGCGCGACGCGACCACCTGAACTCGTCGGACGTATGGAAAGATATCATAGAGTCGAAGCAGGCTGTAATCCATAATGATGGCGCATCCATCAGAAAAATACGGGGCATACCCTCTGATGCCCCAAGCCATATCTCCAGAGAACTGCTCATACCGCTCAAGAAATCCGGTCAGGTCGCAGCCATTTTCGGCGTTGCAAACAAGCCCTTCAACTACACGGATGATGACGTGGCCATCGTGACACGGATTGCCTCCCTGATGTGGAATGTCGTTTCCCGCCGGATAGCAGAAGAAACTGTCCGGAGGATCAAGAGCTCCGTGGAGCCCAAAGCAGCAATCCGTTCGGGACACAGCTCAAGACCGCATACACGGCACGGCAGCTGAGTGCCCCTCACGCCGGCCCCCCGCTTTTCTCAACACCTTTCTCAACACTTTTCTCCACCTCATTAAGCACCTCCATCAGCCGCCGCTTTGCCTTGTGCCGCAACCGAAGCTCCTTGAGCATTGCAGTCCACTCTTCCTGCCGGCCTGTATCCCTATAGACCCTCTGCATCTTCAGCATAGAGCCGGAAGCCTCCATATAGGCCTTCGGCTTCACCTCACCAATCAGGTTGTCGATGATAAGGCGCCATATCGAGAGCGAAAGATCCGGATGGGTTACGGCCACAGCATCGGCAACCTGTTCACCGATGCCCCTGTAACAGCCCCCGTGCCCGCAAAGATCCCGGTACAGTGCGACCGCATCATCATTGCGCATTTCATAGATGGCGATTTCAATCAGGAGGTTCCGGTTCGGAAACGACCGGGGGCCCCGGCTCTCAGGAACAACCGCCCGGCCGGTCTCCGGCTCAGGCAGCACCCATGCGCCTTGCTCCGTACCGGAAAAAGCGGGACAGCGTCCGTTCAACAGATATCCCATCACAGAGTCCCGGACAGCCGGCCAGACACCCGCACCCTCCGCCGCATTATGCAATTCCCTGAACGCCTCCACCCCCGGGCGCTCGAAAAAGTCCTTTTCCCGGTAGGCAGCCGCCATGAGCCAGTTTTCCTCCATTTCCGCCAGTTCCCGAAGCCGCCGCTGGAGCTTTGCGGCGATGCCGGGCGCATCCTTGAAGGTCCGCATATATCCCTCTCTGCACCAGTGCCGCGCCCGATTTGTGTCACCGGCCTCAAGCAGAAGCTTGACAAGGGCATCATACTCCCAGGTGGCATCGGCCTCCGCTTCAAGCAGAGGAATGATCCTGCCGCCTTCACCGGCCCGCCGGTACGCGTCCATCAACTGCCTGACCACCACGGTGCGCAGGTCTCTCTCCCGCCACCGGTCGAACTCCGGAACCGACATATCCCGCAGCCGCTCTTCAAGCACAGCACCAAGGTCGTGCCAGACGGGTGCGGTGTAGCGCGCATCATCAAGCAGGACGTCCACACCCGAAAGCAGTTCGCATTCATCTTCATAAAGGGCCTCAAAGAGCCATGACAGCTGATCAAGCTTCGAGCGCCTGGTGTCGGGCAGTGCCTTCAGCACCAAGCGCATGCAGTCCGATATCCCCATGGCCGTCTCGCCCTCATCATGGGCGTTCGAGACCTGTACCGTGCCTCTCTGCAGCAGTTCACGGCCAAGATCGAGAACCGCATCAGCATGCCCCCGCTCAAGAAGAGCCCGGAAGCGCAATTCAACATGGGAATAATCGGGAAGCGATTCGCCGCAGTCCTGGTAATCCGACCACGCGTCAAGGGAAGTCAACCCGCGGATCTCCTTCTGCAAGGCGCAAACAAGCGGTCCAACGCTGCCGCTTTCCAGCTGAACACGGTCCCGGACCCACCTGGCTACCCCCGGAACTTCGCGGGCAAGCCCCGCCACCATGGCCACCAGCTCATCCCTGCCTGCTCCCTGGAGCATCGACTCAATATCCATCATCATCCCGTAGTGTTTTTGTTCAGAAGAGATGCGCGCCACCGTGCCGGACACCCCTCAGCCACCGTCTCCCCCGCCACAGCACTTCTTGTACTTCTTCCCGCTCCCGCAGGGGCAGGGGTCGTTCCGACCCGGCTGCCGGCTGCCCCGTACCGTCCGATTCAAGCCCTGCTCAGCAAGATATGCCTCACGCCACGGCTGCCAGTACTCCTGCAGGTCCAGCACACACCCGCCCAACTCGTCAATCAGATCCTCTTTCATGGCAAGCATCTCATTTTCATCAACCCCGGACTCCTCGTCAAACACCCCCGACAGCAGGGCAAAAGGCGTCATCACCCGCCGTCCCTCCTCATCGCCATAGGTCCGCGTCCACACATCCTCATCAATCATTGTGCCCAGCAGAAACCCGGCCGACCAGTCCACTGCCGCCTGCAGCCGCTCTTCACCCGGTTCAAACTGCAGATTCTCACATAACGGCAGGTAATTGTCAGGATCATTGGTGAGCTGACGCACCACTGCGTTGAAGTATGCGTAGATCAGCCCCATCCCCTTTTCCATCTCCGCCTTCGAAGCAAAATCCGGCTGCCGGCCCGGAGCCTCCATATCCCACACCAGCGGCAGCCACCTGCTCGGCATGATGGTTACCGGATGAACGGCAAGCGCCGAAAACAGCCCGTCAAGCGCAAGCATCGACATCGCCCCTTCAGGAAGCGCATCCGAAGAAAGAAACTCCTGAAGTTCCATCAAAAACTCCTCTCCCGGCTCAACCTCAGCAACGGCTCTCATACGGGAGCCCGAAAACCTGTTCTTCACCTGATCATTGAATACACTGCAGTCAAACGCCTCAGGCTGAAACCCCTCGCCAAGCAGCTGCACTGCCGCTTTATGCTCCTCTTCATCCAAAACATCCTTAAAGCTTTCAAGCAGCATAAGATACCCTGGCACCCCTCCGCAATCCTCCGGCGGGCACGCTCCGCTGCCACCAAGGCACCAGAGCGGATCATCATCCTCCCCGATTTCCGATACCTTTTCAAGCACAACCTCATGCTGCCAGTCATCACCTAAATCATAACAGTACAGACACCGGTCACCCGGTTCGCGGAGCAGATCCGACAGGAGATACTCCCGCTCATCAAGCACATCCGGACTGTCCTCATCACCGTCAATCGGACCATACCGCACCCTCTCGCTCTCTTCGCCGCCCTCAAACTCATGCAGATGCATGTTCTCCCACCCCATCACCATCTGAATCACCATATGGACAAGACCCAGATGAGCGTCATCGGGAATCCTGATCCGCCGCCACACCGCGGGCTCTGCACCGAGCAGCGATACACGAACCTCATAAACCACCATACGCACCTCACCTCAAGCATTATGTTGAAAAAAATCAATCTGGCACAACATCCCGCAATGGACATTCCGCAATGACCATCCCGCATATACAGGACAAAAAAACCAACAGCAGGCGCGCCAACAGATACAGTACAGAACCAAAGGGCAGATTAATGTTCCATAAAGGAACCGGAAAGGGCCCCGAAAGGGACCGGAAAGGGACCGGAAAGGAACCGGAAAGCAACCAATAATGACTGCTCCTGAACCGCTCACCCTCTCCCCGCGATTCTATCAAGTGGCCATCCGCCCCCTCTTCATATCTCCCACTCCCCCCGGGGCAGCTGCCTGTCACGGGTCCACCGCTGGTAATCCACCAGCCGGTCGTTGATTTGAAGGATATCTACCTTCGCCCTGTCAAAACCCCCACCCGGCTGCTGGCGCTCGCCGTACCACACCCTGAACTGCTCATGGTCCGGGTGTCGGGGATCGGCCATCACCCGGCAGAATTCGCTGAAGCCGTCAGGTCCTCCGACATCCTCGGGCGGGGGCGCACCCTCGCCCTCCAGGCACCAGACGGGGTAATGGATGCCCCGGGGCTCGAAACGGCTGTGCTCAAGGGTGAGCTCATGTTCCCAATAGTCCCCGAAATCATAGATGTAGCTGAACCGGCGTCCTTTGCGGCGCACGAGGTCCTGCAGCCGATAGCCCGCTTCGTCAAGAGGGCGGCCCGGATCATCCGGGTCGAGGTGCTCCATAAAGCACGTCCTGCCGATTGTGAACTGATGCACATGATAGTCATCCCATCCCATGACGACCTGCAGCACATCGTGCAGCCGGTCGAGCGTGATGCTCCCGGGCACCATGAAACGACGCCATATCTCCGGCTGGACGTCCTGCAGGGTGATGCGCATAAGGTAATAACGATCAGTGGGCTCTCTGAACGTGGTGCCAAAGGGAATTTCCGGATCACTGAAGGGACCCTCAAGCAGGCGTGCGACCTCATGGCCACACACCCCGCAGCGCCCCTTCAGGAGGAGGTCTCCGGCGAGCATTGAGCCGGAATACCCGACAATGGGAACGCCTTTCCGGCAGTTCGTGCAGAAGACATGGGCAAGAATCTGCTCCTGAAATTCCGGGGGAACGGAGTCCCAGCATGCCGCGGCCTCCGGAGAAAATCCGGGAAACGGGATGATGGCCATCTGTAATAGCAGGTTGGTGCCGGCAATGAGCACGGGGCCGGCGGGGTTGATGCTTCGGCTTGAAAACGCCCTGAAAGATACGACGATCTGTATGGAAATCCAGAACAACCGGGACCTGCTGCTCTGGAGGCCGAAGAGACTGCTCTCTCTCTCTCTCTGCACGAACCATGAAATCCATCTCTCTGCATAACCACCAGACCACACGCCCTCATCCGGGTATGGCTGTGCAGCCGTAGAACAGGCTTTCAATGGTGTTTGCCCTGGCCTCGCGATGCGTATACACTGAATTTTACGACATGTCGGGCATGATAGAACAATAAAAGCGACAGATCCCGGCATTGCATGGCCGTACTGCAACAAATCACGACAAAGGACGCTTCACCGATCCAGGGGGCGCCAACCGAATCGCGGAAAGACCTTTCCATAGTACCCTTTGGCATTACCCTCGTTGTTGCTGGGTTGGTTTAAATATTTTCTAAACTCAACGAGAGCTCAAACCTTTCTACGGGAGGAAAGATGATCGGAGAACGCATCAGGCAGGCAAGGCAGATAGCCGGACTGACCTTGCTGCAGCTGGGTGCAGAGGTGGGCGTTTCAGATACCGCCATCCAGAAATACGAGCGAGGGGTCATAACCCCATCCTCATCGCAGCTGCTCGCACTGGCCGAGGCGTGCAATGTCCGTACCGAATACTTTTTCCGCACATCGTCCGTGACCCTCCGTCACGAAGAGTTCCCAAAACGCTCCACCTTCGGTAAAACAGCCAGGGAAACCATCCGGCTCAAAGTCATCGAACGCGCCGAACGATGGGTCCGGCTACTCGACGCCTTTCCTAAACCGCCCATCCCCACATTCACAGTACCTGAAGGGGTGAGGCCATACATCGACGACCCGCTACAAATCGTAGCGGCCGCCGAAGCCGTCCGAGAAGAGTGGAAGCTCGGCATTGATCCGATTGCGGACCTGTGCGGCAGCCTTGAGGCCCTCGGATTCATCGTCATAATGCTCAATGAGAACGACCCCCTGGTTTTCCGGGTTCACCGCCGAAGCGCACACCGCTTCCGGGCGGACATATCCCCTCATCGCTATTTCCCGACGGTGGCCGGGCGACCGCCAGCGCTTTACCCTTGCGCACGAGCTCGGTCACAGGCTGCTCTCAGGGCGCCTTCGCGGCGGAATTGATGAAGAGAATGCATGCGACCGCTTCGCAGGTGCGTTTCTTGCCCCCCGTTCCTCGGTACAGTTCCTTCTTGGCAAAGAGCACTTGAAAATAGAATGGCAGGAGTTACTGAAACTCAAGCATGAATTCGGCCTGTCGATGCTGGGCTGGCTGATGCGGGCCCGTCAGTGCGAAATCATTACTGATGCGGTCTATACGAAGCAGATCAAACAGTTTTCGGCCAGGGGCTGGCGAAAGAAGGAGCCGGGCCCGCCCTTGGCCGAAGAATCCTCGCAGTTCTTCGAACTGTTTGTGTGGCGTGCGCCGGGCGAAGGATGCATAACCCCGTCCAAGGCTGCCGAACTGCTCGGCATCCCGCTCATCATCCTCCAGAAAAAAAGGCTGATCGAACAGCACGATGATGCTCCTCAATAGAGACGATAACATGAACCGGAACGCTTTGATCTATTCAACATCCCTCAAAACACCTCAGCAGTCGATCCAGCTCGGCAATCCCCTTCCTCGACAGATCAAGCACGGGCCTTGAAAAACTACCCGCATAACTCTGACGCTCCATCAGGTCAAGGTCGAGCAATTTCTCAATCTGTTTCTTGCATTGCAGACACCGTTCTGGCGGACGGTGGCCGAGAATCGCAAGCAACAGCCCCTCAAGGCATGGCATAGAACCGACCATTTCGATGCCGGATTTTCGTGCGCTCTTTGTTACCCGGTCGGCCCATTCAATGTCGGTGTCAAGCAACACGACACATGCATCGTAACAAAAGCGCTGACTCAGCTTCACGGCATACCCGATGACATGCTCGGGCCCTTTTCCATGGGCATTGCGTACGCTCACACTGACCCCTTCCCTCCGGGAACAATACAAATCACGAAGATGCGTGAGAAAAAACAACCTCAGAGTCCCCTTCACCAACCGCAAGCAGGGTTTTTCTGACCTGCCGCTGTTGTCGTCGGACCCCCATCCTCATAGCTGTGGAATGGCGCCATAGGCGCCTGCCATGTACTTGGCGTACAGGTTGTCATCAGCACGAACGCCCTTGAGGCTGTCCAAGCGCCAAGCATCGCTCACGCCCTCATCATCCTTTTCCACCAGCACGACCTGAGCTTTGTGAAGCAGGCTCAACACCTCAATCGAGTGGCTTGTGAACAGGATCTGTGCATGGTGCGGGTTCGTTGCCGGCGAGAAAAAAAGGTCAAGGAGAGGGGCAAGCATATGGGGGTGGAGATCAGCCTCAAGCTCGTCGATGACAGCCAGCCCCCCATACTGCAGGGCAGGGAGAATGCGGGAGAGAAGAACGAACGCCCCTTGGGTACCGCTGGACTCATGCAGGAACATCAGGCGATGCTCCCTCCCTCCGACCCGGTGCACGCCGAACGGAACATTGATCTCCTTGACTGTGCCACCCTCATCCCTCACCGCCTGTTTCTCAATCTGCACATCGATGAGGCCGAAATCCCACTCGTGCAGAAGGGCTGCCATCCGAGTTTTGAAGTTGGCATTGCCGGCATAGAAATCCGATGCCAGAAGTAGCTGATTATGATCCGCCCCCAGCCGACCAAATGCATGGACATTACTCCAGACGTTTGCTGACAGCAGCCGCAGTGCAAGAGGCACTTCGTACTGGGCGGCTGTCGAAATCAGCGATGCATTCTCGCGCACTTTCCCGGCCTCCTTTCCGAGGAGGCCGAACTGACGTTGCTTGACTACATACCCCTTCTTCCCGGGACTCCAGTCGCGGACAAAGACATAGGAGAAGGAACGGGTCTGACGGGAGTAGAGTGACTCGTGATACACCCGCTCCCTTGAAGCTCGCAACCGGTAACGCCACTCCCGTCCGTCCAGCTGGAACGAAACCTCGAACGTGCTGGGCTCGGACTCTCTGGAAAAATGCGCAAAAAGGGGAATCGGTTCGTCCGGCTTTGCCTGGAAGGAGTGCCTGACGAACCAGTCCACAAAAACCAGGGACTTGAGCAGAGCGGTCTTCCCGCTCGCATTTGGTCCGATGATGGTGACAGCCTTTGACAGACGGGTACCGTCTGCAAGACCAACGGACCTGCCGTCCTCGGGGGGATGGCCGTTCAGCTCCAGCGAGATCCGGACAGAATCTCTAAACGACTGGAAGTTCTCAAGAGTAAAAGAGCGCAGCATAGTTCATCATATTAGGCCGTTTTCAACAAATATTTGTATAATAATGACTTTTATCATGAATACAAACTCATATAGAAACAAGAACGAACGGAATATTCAAGAACCCTTACCCACCTTAATTCCCGGCTGATTTATAACTATGTCCCCGATAATTCTTTGAGAAACTGACTGTTATGCGCAAATAGGCCTTTGTTATAAAGTCTCGGGAATTTAAGGATGTATAGGAAGGATTCTTGCTTTCTTTCCTTTGCCGCTAGGTTGGAAGTGTCGTATATTTGTGTTGAGGATGTGTCGTATTTTTGATTGATTAAGACCTTTATTTAAAATGAGTAGGAAGGGAACGGTAGGCGCTAGAATTACTGCGAGAGTGGCGCGGACGAAAGCATCGGTTTTTATCCGTGATGACTTCCGTGACATCAGCGACTATGACCAGGTTGGAAGGGTGCTCAGGACGTTGACGAAACAGGGGCAGCTGATTCGCCTGGGGTATGGTGTTTATGTCAAGGCGAAAAAGTCGCCGATCAATGGTGAGCCGGTTCCCGTTGCTCCATTGCCTGTTATCGCCAAAGAAGCTCTGCAGCGTCTGGGAATTGAAACGCTTCCATCCCGTCTTGAAAACGCCTACAATGCCGGAGAGACAACACAGGTTCCTACCGGGCGTCTGATCGGTGTGAAGGGGCGCATTAGCCGGAAGCTTGGTTATCGGGGGGCCTTTGTCAGCTATGAACGTGCGTCCTGAGCAGGAAGAGTTTGACGAACTGGCGCTGCTTACAGGAATCGATCCGTCTTTTATTGAAAAGGATTGGTTCGTAACTCAAGTAGTCGCAGCTATTGCATCCTTTGCGTATGAAGGGTTCCTGTTCGTATTTGGTGGCGGAACGGCTCTGGTTTTTGTTGCACCATTGATATACGGAATTGACTGGGAACACAGGACAGGACATGCTCTATGAGGATCATTCTGCGATAACGGGTGCTGAAGAGGTATGTTGACAAAAGGGCACCATTCATTCTACCTTGATATTTATCTGGACGGAAAGCGGGATTACGGCCACATCCTGACCGAACCGACCAAGCCTCAACGCCAGATACTCAAGGCTCTCGACATTCCCTTCCTTGAAGAAAGCGCGGCATAGTTATACAGTCTCGGGAATTCAGGTTACCCAACCGGCAACACGAGATGAAAAGAACCATCGAAGCAAACGATGCAGAAGAATCTGCTCTTAGCGCTCTCTGCGGGAACGACATCCCACGAGGCTACAGTCTTTTGGGAGAATCCGGGGAACATTTTTTGGGCTGAAGCATTTCCAGAAAAATATGCATTATACTATAGATTAGAATTTGAGAGCCAAACGATGCAGAGGGCTGAATGTAATGGGTGACTACAAGGCAAAGCTTCTCACGCGCCTCGATGCGCGTGACCAGGTCAAGGAGTGGCAGCGGGAAGGGCTGCGGGTGGTGTTCACGAACGGATGTTTTGATATCCTGCATGCCGGCCATGTCGGTTACCTCACCGAGTCGAGGAGGCTTGGAGACCGGCTCATCATAGGACTGAACAGCGATGCCTCGGTACGGAGGATTAAAGGCCCCCTGCGGCCGGTATGCAGTGAAGAGGACCGCGCTGCGGTGCTCTCAGCGCTCCGGGCGGTCGACGCCGTCACTCTTTTCGATGAAGACACCCCTGAAGAGCTGATAGGGCTGCTCCTGCCGGACATCCTTGTAAAAGGAGCCGACTGGGCGGTGGAAAACATTGCGGGCGCCAAAGCGGTGCTTGCCCAAGGGGGCAGCGTACTGAACGTGCCGCTGCTTGAGGGCCGCTCCACCACCGGCATCATCGAACGGATAGTTGCCGCATACGCCGGAGAGCGGCAGTTGACCGCCAGGGGCGGAGGGGACCGGGGTGGAACACCTTAAACAGCTTGCAATACGGATTCTGGCGGCACTCTCCGCACTCCTCCTCCTGCTCTCGCTCCTTCTGGCGATAGTGCTCAACAGCGGCGTACTCAACCACTGGGCGAAAGAAGCCGGTACGGCCCTTTTCAACAAGGAACTGACCGGGCGGCTTGAGCTTGAGGGGGTAGAACTCAAGTTCCCGAACCGCGTGACCCTCATCCGTCCCCGGATCTATGAGCCCGGAGAACGCATTCCCGCACTCTCTGCATCGCGGGTTTCGGCGCGCATCAACTTCCTTCCCCTTCTGCAAAAGGACATCACCGTCCTCCGGTTCCGCAGAATCAGCGCCGATTCCCTCACTGCAAGAGTGACTGAGCGCGAGAACGGAAAACTCAACCTTGCCGTCATCTTCACTCCCCGCCAGCCCGATTCCACAAAGCCGGGACTGCAGGAGTTTTCCTGCCGCCGCCTCCGGCTCCAGAATGCCGCAGTATCCTACACGCCCTTTGCCGCGTCCGGCACTGCAAGGGCAGCCGTTGCCGCCCGGAACCTCGACCTCCGCCTCTCAAACTTCACCCTGCAGGAAAAGCTCCTGAAGGGATCCCTTGAGCAGCTCCGCTTCACACTTCCCCGTGAACGCTTTACCCTCCGGGAAGGGTCGGGACAGTTCTTCATTACCGATAAGCGGGCCGAGGTGATAGGCCTGAAAGCCGCCGGCGGAAAGAGCCGGGCAACCCTCTCCCTCTCACTCGACGCCATTGACCTGCACCACTTCGACCCCGAGCATGCCCTCCAGACGGGGAGTTCGTTCGTGAACGTGGAGGAGATCCTGCTGGACACCGACGACATCGCAATGCTGGCGCCCGGGGTTCAGCTCCCCAAAGGCACCTATACCCTTAAAGGCAATATGAAAGGCAACGCCCGCGAAGCCGAGCTGCTCGACCTTCTTGCCACCCACAACGGAAGCCGCCTGAAGCTGAAAGGCCGCTTCATGAACCTGCAGGACAGGGAAGCGCTGGCCTACACCATCACGATCGACAGCTCGAAGGTGAGCGCACCGTTCCTCTCAGCACTCTCACCGGAAGGAACCGTGCGCCAGATTGCGGAGCAATCGGGCGGCGTGTCGTTCACCGGCAAGGCCGAGGGAAACCTGACAGCCGTCAAGACCGATGTAGCCTTTACGACCGGAGCCGGAAAAGGATCACTCGAGGCGACGGCCACAACAACCCCGAACAGCGGGGTGCACTACGCCGGCATACTTGAACTCCGGGAGTTCGAGCCGCACCGGCTCGTCCAGATGGACGGCATAAAAAGCCGCATCGCCCTGAAGGGAACCATTGAGGGGACGCAGTCGAGGGAAGGCATTGAGGACATGAAAGCCGAGGTGGTGCTCGGCGAGTCCCTGTGGCACCGCCAGCAGGTTCAGTCGGGCCTCATCCGGGCGGACTACCGCAACAGGAACCTGCAGTACAGCGTGGAGATGAAGGGTGCAGAGTCCACCGGCCTCTCGCTCGAAGGGAACATGAACTTCAGCACCGCAAACCCGGCCTACAGCCTTGGCGGCACCCTGGAGGGCATCAATATGGCCCGCCTCCTGCCCTCCAGCACCTACAGCACCGACCTCGGCGGCGCGGTTGCGCTGAAAGGCGAGGGGTTCGACCCCTCCAGCCTCAACCTCGCCCTCACCGTCCGCTTCACGCCCTCATCCCTGAACGGCCTCCGCATCCAGGACGGCTCCCGCCTCAGCGCCGAAGTTGCCCAGTCGGACGGGGCCTCCGAGATTACCCTTTCGAGCGACTTCATGGACCTGCAGCTGCAGGGCAACTACTCGGTGCAGCAGCTCGCAGCACTCAGCCAGTACGCAGCTGCGGGCATTACACGCGAAGCAGCAAAGGAGAACATCTGGTCAGGCGCCGCGCCCCCGCCGCTCAAGGCCGACCCGGTGCTGAAAAAACCCTTCATCCTCAACTACAGCATCAATGTGAAGGAAAGCGCTCCGCTCGAGCTGTTCCTGCCTCTTGGAGACCTGTCGTTCAGGGGAAGTGCGGTGGGGCGTGCACTGTCCGCCGCAGGCCTCTGCTCGGTCACATCATCGATCGACGTACCAACCATCCTTTCCGGTTCAGGGGGAAAACTGCCGACGGGCAGGAACAGCAGCGACCTCTCCATCAGCGGACTGAATGTGCAGGCACAGCTGGAGTGCGATGGAAGCGGGGCTGAGAGCCTCTCGCTTACCGGCAGGACCCGGGAAGCCGAAACCCTCGGCCGTAAGATCGGCTCCGCTTCGTTCTCCCTCCGCTACGCCGCATCCACCTTAGACCTGAAGCTCGATATGGATGTGCCCGAACCGGGAGGGCGGATCACGCTCGATGTGGCGGCGGTACGCAGCGGCAGAACCTACCGGCTGTCAGTCAACCGCCTCTCTCTGGCCGACAGCTCCGGCATATGGTCGACCGCCGGCACCCCGCAGGTGCTGGTTGAGCGCTCCGCACTGCGCTTCAACCGGTTCAATGTCGCTAAAGGCACACAGAAGCTGGTGCTTGAGGGTGACCTCTCAAGCCGTGAACCGGGTTCGTTCACAGCCAGCCTTACGGGGTTCCGGCTCGACGAACTGCAGCGATTCACCCTCGACCCTTCGCTTGCGCCCCTCTCCGGAACAATCGATGCCTCGCTCTTGATCAGCGGAAGTCCCGCATCAAAAACCAGCACACTCGACGTAGAGGGACGCAACGTCCGTTATGACCGGTTCCAGATCGGCCGTCTCCAGGCATCCCTCCGCCACCGCCCGGGCACCCTCAGCTTCCAGATGGAGAGCAACGCCGCAGGGGGTGCCGGTGGCGGCACCCTCGCCCTGAACACCATCACAGGCTCGGGAACGGTGCCGCTCGAACTCAACTACTTCCCGCTCCGTATAGCGGTGCCGGACCGCCAGCGCATCGAGGCATCGTTCCAGTCCCGGAACCTGTCGGCAGAGGTGCTGGAGTTCGCCCTCCCCTTCTTTGCCTCCGCTGAAGGCATGGTACCCTCAACGCTGCGCATCGAAGGCCGCACCCCCTCACCCGAAGTCTACCTCCAGAGCGAACTGCGCAATACGAAAATCAGGGTGGCGCCGACTGAAGTCGCCTACACCCTCAACGGCGACATCGTCGTGACCCCGAGGCAGCTCGAGCTGCGCCAGCTCCAGCTGAGCGATTCACTCAAAGGAACCGGTACCCTCTCAGGCACCCTGCAGCTCCGAAACCTCGAACCCGGCGCGATCTCGGTAGACGCAAGGCTGCGCAACCTCCTGCTCTACAACAAGAAAGACAAGAAGGACGAAACCTCGTTCGGCACCATTGTGGGCACAAGCCCCGGCATGCGCCTCCGGGGCGACATATCCGCACCGGTACTTGAGGGCGAGCTGCGGGTCAACCAGGCATCATTCTCGCTCTACCGCTCGGGGGCAAACGAAAGCACGAAGTATATAGGGGCGGAGAAGTTCATCGAGTTCGTTCCCCGCTACCCCAAACCGGTGCTGCCCGGAGACAGGCCGGCATTAAAACGCCCGAAGGACGCGGAGTTCTACTACTCGCTCATCGACATTCTGGAGATCAGGGACTTCAAGCTCTCGGGGCAGGAACCGATGCGCTACAGCATGATCTTTGACCGGCTGCGTGGTGAAGGGCTTGAAACGACGGTCAACAACCTCTCGCTCACCGTCAACAAGCACAACCAGCAGTACCGGCTGTTCGGCTCCGTGCAGGTGGTCGGCGGCAAGTACCGGTTCTCAAACTCCAACTTCGACCTCGAGGACGGAGGGCGCATCAGCTGGAACAACGACGAGATACGAAACGGAGCCATTACGGACCTCTACGGCTCGAAGTTCGTCAGCGCCCTCTACCAGCCCACTGCCGAGCGTGACAACGTGAAGCTGCTGCTGGCCATCACCGGCACCATCAACGAGCCGCGGGTAGCGATGGGATACTACCTCAACGAAACCGCCCAGCCATACGCCGCAACCACCACCCTCGGCAGCCACTCGGCACAGATCGACCCGAACGCCGAACTGAACGTGATCTCCATGCTGCTCTCACGGCAGTGGTATATCCGGCCCGGAAGCAACGGAGCGGGGGGCGGAGGCATTGCCGCCTCCAGCGTCGGCCTTTCAGCCGGCACCGGGCTGCTTTCCGCGCAGGTATCGAGCGCCGTTCGCAACCTTGCCGGATTGGAAAGTTTCAACCTGAACGTCGGCACCGGAGAGGATGGCGCACTCACCGGCCTCGACCTCTACTTCGCCATGCATGTACCCGGCACTGGAGGCAAGCTGCGCTTCATCGGCACCGGCAGCTCCTCGGACATCAAGCAGTCGTCCCTCTTCGGCCAGTACGGCACGTCCCAGAAACTTGAATACCGCATCACCCCCAAAATATCCGCCGAAGCCTACCGCTCCTACGGCCAGAGCTCCAGCGAACTCATCAGCACCAACCTCCAGAAACCCACCGAAACCTGGGGCGTGAGCCTCTCCTACAAAGAGCGCTTCCATACCTGGGACCAGTTCTGGCGCCGCATCACCGGCAAAAAGCAACAGAAAGAAAAGCCCGCCCGGGAAAAAGAGCAGGAAATGGTGCCGCGCTGAGGAATTCGAAAGAGGCTTAAGGCAGAAGAGAGATGCCGTATCGAATTCGGTGTACGATAGTTGTTCAAGACTACCCTTCAGGCCCTGACAGCCATCTCATCCAGCGCCCGGTAACCACAGAGCGCTGGAACGGACTGTTTGGCTTTTCCGGCTCTGTCATTGCAAGCCATCCATGCTGAAAGCCCTGGAAGAATATGGCGACTGTACTTCGTAGTGTGAGCAGAGCAAGTCCTCAGTGCGTCAGTATCTCTTTTCTGGTTCGAGGCAGATTGCAATACCAAAGCAGGGGTGCCATGGAAGAGGCAATATCGGAGACTTCGACACCTTCGACACTAACTTCGACACCTTCGACACTAGCTTCGACACTCGCAAGTTCATGAACTGAAGTGGACCCCAGCCATCAGACAACATCTGCTCGAGTTTAAGCAGGCTCGTACCACACGCCCCGCCCTCGGCCATGCTGTGTCAGATTGCCCTGTCCGGCCAGGTTCCGGAAGTGCAGTTGCAAGGTATTGCGACTCGCGCCGGTCAGCCTGACCGCCTCGCTGGTGGTAGTCAGATCGGCACCTGCGAGACAGCGGACCTGGTCTCAGGATCTTGCAAATACAGATAATGGATTGAAATCACCTTGATCGGCCGCTTTTACCGCATCGAGATATGTCTTCCTTATATTCCCATCAAGAGAGAGATCCCCGGTGCCCCAAGTGAACTGAGGTCGTTTGAACACCTGTTCGACGATGATGTCGGCCATTAATCGACTATGTCGACCGTTACCGTCAGGAAAACAGTGAATGCTGACAAGCCGGTGCTTGAAGCGGACCGCAATGTCATCAGGGCAAAATACTTCATTGGCGATCCAGCAGCCGACATCGCCCAGCAAGTTTCTTAACTCGACACCAATCTGCCATTTATCAACCCCGATATTTGTATTGCTTTTCCTGAATTCTCCAGCCCACAACCAAACGTCTCCAAACATTCGCTTATGGAGCTCCCTGACGAACCGCTCCGTAAGGATATCCCCCTGACGAAATCTGCGCGATAAAGACCAGTGCACTGCCTGTTCGATATTTTGCTGCTCGAACTCGTCAAGCTCCCCCCTTGTGGAAATGGTAGGAATAAGCAATCCATCTTGATCATCCTCACCGATCGGCGTCTGGCCAGGAAGATATTTAAAATCTAGTCCCATAACATTTTAGGCATTTCCCGCTTAATCTCTTCTGCCCGCTCCCTGATAGCGGCCTCAATACGCTCTGCGGAATTTTCCTGAGCTTCAAGCCTCATGCTCTGTGCGGCTCTTAGCACAATGTTGGAAGCAAGCTCCCGGGCTTTTCTGTCAACCAGCGCATTGATGCTGCCATCGTTCGGGACGAGCCCATACACCAGCTTCATATCCAAGGCTGATGCGATTTCCCTTAGAGATTTGATGGTTATGGATCCTTCTTTTTCCCGCTGCTCAATATTCTGGATGTTTTGCTTTGTGACCCCCAACTTGTTGCCGAGCTGCTGCATCGACATGCCGAGGGCTGTCCTGATGGCTTTTATCCAGCCTGTAGGTGGAGCCGTGAGTGCGGCAGCAGGATAAAATGCCTGCATTTTATCGTCCAGATGCTTCTGTTGTAATAATCTGCTCTTCATGACGTCAATCCTTATATTGTCAAATACATAACAAAAGTAATGCTATATATTGACATTTCATATCTTTATGACAATAGATATATTTACCATTTATCGATCGACAGTGAGCGGACAACATCGCGAGTGTGAGGGCTGCGCGATATTGAGGAACATAAGACACGACCGAGGGACATTGAATCCGCCCTGCACGACAACTTCTTACATCAGGAGGAAAAGCGGAACCTGCAACGGGAAGCGATTGCGCATAGTACCGTGCAGAAGAGAATAGACTCCATGCATGCGGAAGGAATGCTGCAGGACCCTGTGTCCGGCACCTTCATACAGTGGCTGCATGAGCAGTTCTATCTAAATCTGCCGGAGAGCATGTGCCAAATTGAAAAGCAGGGACGGTCGCTGACCATTGTTCCAGGTGAATACCGGAACAGAGCGGAGCAGGATGTCAGTGTAGGCCTGCATCAGCCTCCATCAAGCATACATGTCAATGATTTTATGGCCTATTCAATGGAGCGCGCTATACCCTTGCACCCATGGGAAAAGGCATGCGCATCGTCGCCATGGCCGCAGCTCATCATCGGTTTAACTACATTCATCCTTTCCCGGACGGCAATGGCAGGGTTAGCCGATTGTTGATCAATACGGGATACTGCGGATTTCCTGGTGTGCAGTTTCTCAGCCAGACCGTTCTGAGTCAGACCTGCCTGGATTCTGGCCTGACGCAGTAACTCCCCAATCCGGAACTGCTCATAGCCCCGATCAAAAGTTCAGGCAAAATCCGCCGGAAGATTCGCCCCTTTTCTCAAGTGTACAGCTCAAGATCATCCATGCTCCCCCCGCATGTATCCCTTGAGGTGGATAGTAATCCAACACAGAAATACCCAATCAAACCTGGGCACCAGAGAACATTGAGGAGACCGCCGGGACGCCTAAGGGGAGCGCACATGGAGGTAGTTTCAATGCGGTCGGCTCACTGCAGAAAACAGCGAAAAAAAACAAACCGGTCGTTCGATAAACAGCAGAGAAAAACATCGGCAAAAATATCGGCATAATTTTTACCATAAAACGCGTAAATTGTTTTGTTTATAACATAAAAGCAAAAAAATAATCGGCAGAAAATGACACTTATAGAAGTACCTGCCCGTATAGACCCATGTATGCCCAGCGCACTGGAACCCGAAGTAGTCGATTTGATCGCCTCGCTGTCATCTGCAGCAGGATTGCTCGACAGTTCCCTGCATCCGGTAACGGCTGGTAGCCTTGCAGATCTGGTAAGGGTCATGAACTGCTACTATTCCAACCTCATTGAGGGACATAAGACACGACCGAGGGACATTGAATCCGCCCTGCACGACAACTTCTTACATCAGGAGGAAAAGCGGAACCTGCAACGGGAAGCGATTGCGCATATTACCGTGCAGAAGAGAATAGACTCCATGCATGCGGAAGGAATGCTGCAGGACCCTGTGTCCGGCACCTTCATACAGTGGTTGCATAAGCAGTTCTATCTAAATCTGCCAGAGAGCATGTGCCAAATTAAAAAGCAGGGACGGTCGCTGACCATCGTTCCAGGTGAATACCGGAACAGAGCGGAGCAGGATGTCAGTGTAGGCCTGCATCAGCCTCCATCAAGCATACATGTCAATGATTTTATGGCCTATTTCATGGAGCGCTATACCCTTGCATCCATGGGAAAAGGCATGCGCATCGTCGCCATGGCCGCAGCTCATCATCGGTTTAACTACATTCATCCTTTCCCGGACGGCAATGGCAGGGTTAGCCGATTGTTGAGTCATGCTATGGGCCTATACGCTGGAATCGGGGCACATGGCCTCTGGTCAATATCCAGAGGGCTTGCAAGGGGGCTTGAGGGGCCTGGTGATTATATGAGGATGATGGAGCGTGCCGATATGGCACGCCAAGGCGACCTTGATCTGCGAGGAAACCTCTCCCTCAGGGCACTGAATGATTTCATCATCTGGTTCCTCAAGGTCTCTCTGGACCAGATCACGTTTATGCAGAGCTTGTTTGCATTTGATTCGCTCTCGTCAAGGCTGCGGATGTACTGTCTCAGAGAGGAGTGGGACCGCGAAGCATTCACGCTGCTTGAAGCCGTCCTTGTCCGAGGCGAGATTCCGCGGGGCGAAGTCGCCCGCATCACATCAAAAAAAGAGCGGAGCGCAAGGATAATGCTCAGCGGCCTCATACAGCATGGCATCCTCGGCTCAAGCACCCCGAAATCCCCTGTCTCACTCCGCTTCCCCGTTTCCGCCGCCGAAACCCTCTTTCCGAATCTCTTCCCTTAAAGACCAAAAGGGGCAGCGCCAACAATTCGCAGGCGTAATCCAGCATATGAAAGGTGAGGTTCGCCGACCATCAATCAACTACTGAATCACCACCTTCAGTTTTTTCCCGAGGGCCTCGGCATAATGGGCAAGCGTCGACAAACGAATATCTTCCGAATGGTTCTCAATACGGGATACTGCGGATTTCCTGGTGTGCAGTTTCTCAGCCAGATCGTTCTGAGTCAGACCTGCCTGGATTCTGACCTGACGCAGTAACTCCCCAATCCGGAACTGCTCATAGCCCCGTTCAAAAGTTCGGGCAAAATCTGGAGAAGATTCGCCCCTTTTCTCAGTGTACCGATCAAGATCATCCATTGTTATTCCTCTCGAGATAGTCATGTTTACGTTTTGTAGCAAGCGCAATTTCCGAGGCGGGGGTCTTCTGGCTTTTCTTTCGGAATCCGTTGGTCAATACAACCAGACGCCCACCATCTAGAAATCCCAACAGGCGAAAAGCATTACTTCCCTGCTGAGCCCGAATCTCCCAAATGCCATCGGAACCCTGGAATTTTATTGAAATACTCGGTCGATACCGAATGTAGCTCTCGTACCAATCGAAGCACCCAAAGAACCTTCTTGACTTCCTTGTCAGAAAGGGTATCCAGGTATTCATCGACAGGACTTTTCCCCGACGGGGTCTTAAAGAAGAAGATTTCTCACAGATCAAATGTTAACAAAAAGGTGAACCACCTGCAACAGTATAAAGTTTCGACTTGCGCAGGAGCAGTCTCGAGGAGCTGAGAGAGAACGACTTTGAGATTGATGGCCTGACCGGGTATCGCTGTTCCGATTCTCCCATGAGGGTTTCGATCCAGTTGCCGATTTTCTGGATTTCGCCGACGAAGTGGACCGCCTGATTGCCCTGGGGAAGCCCGAGGCTTCAGTCTCGCTGCATCCCACTACCGACTGATCCAGCTCGACTGGCTGTGGAGTTCACCCTGTGATGAGATTGTTTCGTTGAACCGCATGGAGGAGGGCGGGTTTAGAAGTCACCATGACGATCACCATGACGATAACTATGACGATAACTATGACGTCAGACCTCCTCTGTCCGGCCCTTCAGGCGGTTCAAAGGGGGCATCTGGCAACCTTTTTTGTGGAAGGGAATTTTGTACATTAAGGGTATATGGTTTTTGCATTAAACAGGGGTTGCAGCGTGAAGGGAAAGCGGATTGTACTGGGGGTGTGCGGCGGAATTGCCGCGTATAAAACACCACATCTGGTGCGTCTCCTGAAAAAGGCGGGCGCTGAGGTGAGGGTTGCGCTGACCGAAGCCGGCGGGCGGTTCGTCAGCGAGCTCTCTCTTGCGACCGTGTCCCAGGAACCCGTCCTCCGCAGCATGTTCCCCGCAACCGACACTCCCGGAGTCGACTATACAACCCACATCTCGCTTGGAGAGTGGGCCGACGCCCTCGTCATTGCGCCGGCAACAGCCAATACGATCGCCAAACTGGCCGCAGGGCTGTCGGACGACATGCTGACCGCCTGCTTCATCACCCTCCGTCCCGACCGGCCGGTGCTCATCTTCCCCGCCATGGACGGCTATATGTTCGCATCCCCTTCGGTGCAGCGCAATACAGGTACCCTCTCTCAACAGGGGTGCCGGGTGTTCAGCCCCGAACAGGGAGAACTCGCTTCAGGCCAGTGCGGCCTCGGCCGCATGGCTGATCCCGAAGAGATCGTACGCCAGCTTCAGGAAGCACTCACACCGGACCCTATCCTCAGCGGAAAACATGTGGTGGTGACTGCCGGCCCGACGCGCGAAAAGATCGACGGGGTGCGCTTCATTTCCAATTACTCTTCGGGCAGGATGGGCTTCGCCATCGCCCGGGCGGCTTACCGTCGCGGTGCCCGTGTGACCTTGATTGCCGGTCCTGTGCAGCTTCCAACCCCCGAAGGCATTGTGTGCATCAAGGTCGAGAGCGCCCGGGAGATGGACGAAGCCGCACGCGCTCTGTACGAGGGCACGGATATCTTCATCGGGGCGGCAGCGGTGGCCGACTACCGTCCGCTGGAAGCGGTTGAGGGCAAGCTGAAAAAAGGTGCAGAGACGATGGCGGTACAGCTCCAGCTGAACCCCGACATCCTTGCCGGGTTCGGAGCACAGAAAAAGGCGGGACAGCTCGCCGTAGGCTTTGCGCTCGAAACCGCCGGAGGCCTCCTAAACGCAAAAGGCAAGCTCGAATCGAAGAACCTCGACCTCATCGCATTCAATACCTTCGAACAGCCGGGTTCGGGCTTTGAGGGCGATACGAACCGCCTGACCCTTATTGAGCGGAACGGCAGAACGGATGCGCTCCCCCTTATGACGAAAGACGAAGCCGCAGGAAAGCTGCTTGAGGCCGTCTCCCGGATTATGGGGGCGGAGGGAGGGAACGCTTGAAGGACGTACCCACAGCAGAAGCACTCGGGGCACTCCGCCTGGAAACGCTCGAGTGCCGGAAATGCCGGCTTGCCGAAACCCGCAACACGGTTGTGTTCGGTGAAGGCGACCCTGAATCGAAGCTGGTGGTGATCGGTGAAGGACCCGGGGCCGAGGAGGATGCAACAGGCAAGCCATTCGTCGGCCGCTCGGGCCAGCTGCTCACCAAAATCCTTGCGGCAATCGGCTTCAGCCGCGAGGAAGTGTTCATCTGCAACATCGTCAAGTGCCGGCCGCCACAGAACCGCAACCCGGCGCATGATGAAATAGCGGCATGTACCCCGTGGCTGAAAAGCCAGATCGAAATCATCCGTCCGAAGGTGATCCTCCTGCTCGGAAAGGTTGCGGCAAACACCATCCTCCAGAACTCGCTTTCGATGGGTGCGATGCGGGGGAAGGTGCTTCAGTGGGAAGGAGTCGACTGCTTCGTGACCTACCATCCGGCCGCACTGCTCCGCAACCCCAACTGGAAGCGGGGGTGCTGGGAGGACGTGCAGCTGCTCAGGCACCATTATGACAACATTACCATGCCCGTCAAGGAGACGGGGGCTGAATGAAAAGGGACAGAAAAGAGGACAGGAACATCATAGATTTCGATCAGGACATCGATTTTTCCAGAGAGAGCCGCATACCGCCCTACTCCACGGAAATCGAGCAGGAGGTGCTTGCGTGCCTTCTGCTTGAGGAGGATCCGATAGAGCAGGTCGTGCAGATCTTCGCCGACAGCGGAGCACTGGTGTTCTATGAGCGGCGCCACCAGATCATCTTCCGGGCAATGATGCAGCTCTACAACAAGCGGCAGGCGATCGACCTCATCACTGTGAGCGAAGAGCTGGTGAAGATGGGCGAGCTCGACAACATCGGCGGAAGACACTATCTGGCGGAACTCTCCGGCAAGGTGATCAGCGCTGCCAATGTGGAGTACTATGCGCGCCTGGCAAAGGAGAAGTTCCTCTACCGGAGGATGATATCGATATCGACGAAGATCTCGGAGAGCTCCTACAGTTCGTCGATGGACATCTTCGATCTTGTGGAGCACGCCTCCCAGCAGTTCTTCAACATCTCGCAGGCGGGCATCAAGAAAAGGGCCACTCCCATCAAGGAGCTGGTGAAGAACGGCATCCATATGCTCGAAACCCTCCGCGCCTCCCAGTCATCGGTGACCGGTGTTGGATCGGGGTTCTCGGAGCTCGACCAGATGACGGCCGGGTTCCAGCGCTCTGACATGATCATCATCGCTGCGCGTCCTTCGGCCGGCAAAACCGCATTTTCGCTGGCGCTCGCCCGCAACGCGGCCGTCGATTTCCAGACACCGGTGCTCTTCTTCTCCCTTGAAATGGCCGAAGTGCAGCTGGCCGTCAGGCTCATGTGCGCCGAGGCCATGGTGGAGTCGCAGCTGGTGAGGACCGGCAGGATTTCAAACGAGATGATGGGACGCATCATCAACAATATGGACAAGCTGAACGAGGCAAAGCTCTTCATCGACGACACGCCGGGCATCTCCATCATGGAGCTGACCGCCAAGACCCGGCGCATGAAGCAGGAGCATGACATCGGCATGGTGGTCGTCGACTACCTCCAGCTGGTAAGTCCCGTGCGTGACGGCAAGAGCAACCGCGAGCAGGAGATCGCCCAGATATCGAGGTCACTGAAAGCGCTGGCAAAAGAGCTCAACATCCCGGTCATCGCCCTCGCCCAGCTCAACCGCTCCGTCGAGCAGCGCACCGGCGACCGCCGCCCGCAGCTTTCCGACCTTCGTGAATCGGGCTCCATCGAGCAGGATGCCGACGTGGTGATGTTCCTCTCACGCCCCGAGATGTACGGCAAACAGACCTTCGAAGACGGCTCCTCCACCAAAGACGTGGTGGAGATCGTCATCGGCAAACAGCGAAACGGTCCGATCGGCGACATCCGCCTGCTGTTCCTGAAGAACCACGGACGGTTCCAGTCGATGGCCAACGCCTACATCACCGCAGCAGCTGAATCCGAAGTCGATTACGGCAACACCGACCACTACCGGGCGCCCGAAGCGGACCAGCCGCCGGACAGAGAGGGGGCCTATATCAATCATGACGAAGCACCGTTTTAACCTGATTACCTCATGCCCGCACACACACCGAACGAGGAGCCTCCCGCCACCCGGAAAGGAGCGGAAGATGCAGTACCAGGCGCCCGAAAAAGCCGGCGGCGCAAGGAGGAGCGCTACACGGGCATCGCCGCATCCCGCGGCATCGCAATCGGGGAGTGCTATGCGTTCGTAAAAGAGACGGAGATTCCGCTTCCCCTGAAGCTGGAACCCGAAAAGACCGAAGCGGAGGTCGAGCGGTTCCTCACTGCGCTCGGCCGCTCGGAGAAGGAGCTCCGTAAAATAGAGCGCGTCACCATCAAGAAGCTCGGAAAAAGCTACTCGAACCTCTTTCAGGCGCAAATCATGGTGCTGCACGATCCCGTGCTCACCGAATCGGTCACCCGGCGCATCCGCTCTGAGATGCGGCCTGCGAACCTCGTCATCGAGGAGGAGTTCTCGAAGTACCTTGAGCTGTTCCGCAAGTCGGACGACGAACTGTTCCAGGAGCGCGCCGACGACATGCAGGACATCAAGGACCGCATCATCCGCAATCTCCATGTCCGTAAACTGCACTCATGGATCCCTGAAGGGGT
This sequence comes from Pelodictyon luteolum DSM 273, assembly GCF_000012485.1. Lineage (NCBI taxonomy): Bacteria > Pseudomonadati > Chlorobiota > Chlorobiia > Chlorobiales > Chlorobiaceae > Pelodictyon > Pelodictyon luteolum. The sequence goes on from NC_007512.1 coordinate 2,128,208, forward strand.
GATTGTAGCCTCCGACCACCTCTCACCGGCCGACATCGTGCTGCTCAGCCGCAGCAACATCAAGGGGTTCGTCACTGACACGGGAGGAAAGACCTCGCATATCTCCCTCATCTGCAAGTCACTGAAGATTCCGATGGTCGTCGGGCTCGGCAAACTGTCGCAGAAGGTGGTTGCAGGACGGCAGATGATCATCGACGGAAGCACCGGCACGGTGCTTGTCGACCCTTCGGAAGAGAGCATTGCGGAATACACCGCCCGCCAGAAGGCCGAGCAGAAAAGCGAAGAGGATGAGTCGGAAGCGGCCGTCTATCCCGCAATGACGAAGTGCGGCGTACGGATCTGCTTCTACGCGAACATCGACTTCAAGGAGGAACTCGACGCCATCTGCGCTGCCGGCGCCGAAGGCGTGGGGCTGTTCCGGAGCGAGAACCTGTTCACCGACGCATCCAAAGTACCCTCAGAGTCCCTCCAGGAACGCTACTACTTCCAGATGGCCGACGCCATCGCCCCCCTGCCGCTCGATATCCGTCTTTTTGACATCGGAGGGGACAAGCTGATGTACTCGCCAGTCAAGGAACCCAACCCCAACCTCGGCTGGCGGGGCGTGCGCATCCTGCTCGACCTGCCTGAAATCATCGAAGCACAGATCACGGCCATACTGAAAGCCAACCTCCACGGCAACATCGACATCCTCGTACCGATGATCATGTCGCTTGACGAGATTGCGGCGGTACGCGCCATTCTGGACAGGCTCTACCTGGAGATTTCACAGAAAAGCGGACTGCAGATCGAAAAACCCGGCTTCGGCGCCATGATTGAAGTGCCGGCAGCCGTGGAGCTGATCGAGGAGATCACCCGGGTGGTCGACTTCATCAGCATCGGCACCAACGATCTCACCCAGTACACCCTTGCCGTCGACCGCAACAACGTCATCGTACAGGACCTGTTCGAGAAGTTCCACCCCGCACTCATCCGCCAGCTGTACCGCATTATTTCAACGGCACAGAAAAACCGCTGCAAGGCGATCATATGCGGCGACATGGGTTCCGACCCGCTCGCCCTTCCATTCCTCCTCGGATGCGGCCTCCGCCACTTCAGCGTGGTCAGCTCCGACATCGCAAAACTCAAGTCGCTCGTCGGCCGCTACACGCTCGAAGAAACCGAAGGGCTCGCCCGTGAGTGCCTGATGCTCACCACCGCAGAAGCCATCAAGGACCGCCTTGAACGGTGCCGCAGCATGCACTGAAAACCGCCCTGGATTCCACAGTAAAAACACAGGCCCCCAGCACACCCCTTGCAGGCAGCGTATGCTCCGCCGACAAGGGGAAGATGGAACGATGCCTGCTCACCCGTGCCCGTTCATTACGAATACAGCCCCCTGCACGTCCTCATACCAGAGCCGTATGCGACGTCCCCCCCCCCTTTACCGACGCTCCCGTCCGGCAGAGAGAGAGGAAGAGAGCAAGAGAGAGCCGTAGCACTCCTGGCACCGCCGTCAGACGGATTTCCCTTTTTTTCCATAATCCAACCAGCAGGATTCGTTGTTTTATCCCGAAAAACGGATAAATTGATTTTATCCCATATAAAGGATAATCGAGTGTTGGCCATTGACAGTGAGACCCTCATAACGAGGGTACCATCAAAATTCGTACAAGACGCCAGATGAACACCATCCGCACCACGAAACAACTTGCACTGCTGCTGCAGGGATATCGCAAGGAACAGCAGCTGTCACAGGAGCAAGCGGCAGAGAGAGTCGGGATGAGCCAAAAAATGGTATCGGCCTTTGAAAACCACCCGGAACGCTGCTCCATCGGAAACCTCTTCAAACTGCTTTCCGCCCTCGGCCTTGAACTCTCGCTCAAAAGAAAAGCAGATGGATCAACAGACAAAGGCGAGTGGTAATGGGCAGAGCATCAAGCACGAAAATGCTCCGGCTCCTGATGAATGGAGAGGATGTCGGAAACTGGACTGTCCGCCCAAACGGTATGCATGAGTTCGGCTATACCGCCTCGTGGCTTACCCTGCCGCATGCCCGGCCGATCTCTCTTTCCATGCCGTTACGAACTGAACCTTACCGTGGTGAAGCGGTCTACGCCTACTTCGACAACCTGCTGCCGAACAATGACCAGATCAGGCGAAGAATCCAGAACCGCTTTGCCGCCGGAGGCATCGATCCGTTTTCGCTCCTGCAGGAAACCGGACGCGATTGTGTTGGTGCCATCCAGCTTCTCGCCCCAAACGATACAGGAGAAGATATCCGAACCATCCGGGCAACGGCTCTTGACCCGGCAGGAATCGCATCCCTCTGCAATAATACAACCCGGGACGCCGCCTTCGGCAAAAGAGAACAGGCGGGTGACGAATTCAGGATTTCTCTTTCCGGGGCAAAGGAAAAAACGGCCCTTCTTTTTCATGAAGGCCGGTGGATGATTCCCCACGGCACCACACCCTCAACCCATATCCTCAAACTGCCACTCGGCACAATCGGCCAAAACCATATCAACATGGATTTGTCGATCGAAAACGAGTGGCTCTCCCTGAAGATCCTCGAGGCATACGGAATTCCTGTCGCCAAAGCAACCATCGAAACCTTCAGCGACGTGAAATCGCTCGTTGTAGAACGCTTCGACAGAAAACCGTCCCGTGAAGGGGACTGGATCATGCGCCTCCCGCAGGAAGACCTATGCCAGGCCACCGGGACACCGCCTTGGCAGAAATACGAAAGCGATGGTGGTCCGGGCATCGAAGCCATCATGCAGCTCCTCCTCGGCTCAGCGCGTGCAGAGGATGACCGGAAGCTGTTCTTCCAGATACAGGTTGCCTTTTTTCTTCTCGCGGCTATCGATGGGCACGCAAAAAACTTCAGCATCTTCCTTGGTCCCACAGGAACGTTCCACCTCACGCCCCTCTATGATACCCTCTCGGCTTTTCCTGTCATCGGAAACGGCCGAAATCAGCTTCCTCCCGGAGAAATCACCATGGCCATGGCTCTTTGGGGTAAAAGCCGTGTGTACCGATGGGCAAACATGACACGGCGCCACTTCATCACCACTGCAAGAAGCTGCGGCCTTACAGGGCGTGCCGCCGAAACCATCATCGATGATATGCTGCAGCGAACGCCGCAGGTTCTTATGGATACCGCCCGACAACTCCCGTCCGGGTTCCCGGAAAGCGTAGCCGGAGCAATCTTTGACGGTGTGGAGCAGTCACAGGAAAGAATTGGATGAAAGAGACCCTGTGCCCTGAAATGAGACCGTACGGCAGTCTTTTCCGCCAATACATGCTACTTGAGAAAGGAGGCCCTCGCTGACATCCCTCTACTCTCATCTCCTGGGGAACTGTTCGAGGCCGAGCTGCCCCGCTTCAGCCGGGTTGGAGAGGAGTGCCGGCCGCTGACAGGGTTGTTTCATAGCTACCTGCTTCGTGGCAGCTTTCCCCAGACCGCACTACTGGAAAGCACCCCTATGGCACAGAAACTTCTTCGTGAAGACATTGTCGACAAAGTCCTCAAGCGCGACATCTGCTCCATGTTCGGCGTAAGGAGACTCAAGGAGCTTGAGCAGACATTTCTGTATTTCTGCCAGCATGACGGGGGGATGCTTGACATCCCCACACGCTGCAACAATCTTGATGTCAATAAAAAGACTGTACTCAACTTCATGATGCTGCTTGAATCAGCTCACCTGATATAGAGGCTGAAGCCGCCTGGTTACGGCAAGGAAATACTGAGGGGCCGAGAGAGAAAGGCCTGCTGGAAGACTCCACAGCGCTTGGCCGGGTTGTTGAAACAGCATTTTTCAAACACGTCTTCGAATGCCACCACAAAGAGAGCGGCGCATTTTCGTACGGGAGAGACCCTTCCACCCAGCATGAGATTGATTCCATATTGTTTTTCTCTCTGATCTCACTGAGAATGTATCAATCGATTATTATCGAAGACTTTCGCCGGGGGCGTACTTTTTACCGGCTTTTTGTCGGGACCCCTTTTCTGTCTTTTCGATACGGAATTTTGTTGCATGTAGCGATGTTTTAGTATATGTTACATGTTACAGGATCAAACAATAACTCAAGGATGGATACTATGGCGGGGGTAGCCGAAAGAGTTCAAAAGTACAGGGCGGGCTTACGCAAGGCCGGGATGCGCCCGTTGCAAATATGGGTTCCCGATACCCGGCGGGCAGGGTTCGCGGCGGAGTGCAGGCGGCAATCGGCCCTTTTGAAAAAAGATCATCAGGAAAAGGAAGTCCTGCAGTTTCTGGAAAAGGCCGCAGACCGTGAAGGGTGGACGGCATGAAGCGGGGCGAGCTCGTCTCCATTGCATTATCAGGCGACTACGGCAAGCCACGCCCTGCCCTCGTCGTTCAGTCTGATTTCTTTTCTGAACATCCTTCTGTGACGGTGCTGCCCGTGACCAGCGAACTTCGTTCAGCGCCGTTGTTTCGCATTGAGATTCCTCCGACGGCAGACAACAACCTGAAAAAGCTTTCCCAAGTGATGGTGGATAAAATCCAGACCGTCCCTTCTGAAAAGGTGGGGCCTGTTTTTGGACGGCTCGATGATACAAGCTTACTCGCCATTAACCGGGCATTGGCTTTGTGGCTGGGGTTTGCGTAGGCTTGCCCCACCAATCATTCACGACCGCGTTGATTACGCAGCCTTTTGTTAAGCCCGTCCCAACCATCGATTACATCCGTTCTCCAAGGCCGAAGGATCGCCAAGGATGTAGGTTTCGCCAAACCTCGAACACATTGCAGCCCTTCGATGGAAAGTGTTCTCGAGTTGACCCGAAAGGCGCTTCACCATTCTTCTGCATGTGGTATTAATCCTAGCCTTGCCGTTTTCCTCAACCAGAACGCAGCGCCTTGCATGGTACTGAGTAAATCTACTCAGTACCATGCAGGGCAGCTCTGTTTGGTGCAAGCGTGACAATGCGTGAGCTTCACTCCAACTGCATTCGTAGGGCGGTCCGGCCGCCATGGGCTGCCGGATGCGGTATCCCATCAGCCTGATAGCCATTTCGGCGATTCTGCCCCATACGAGCCAGCTGCGGGAGGTTCAGCTCGATGGAGTCGTAGATGTGGATGATTCCTTTGTTGGGGTGGGGGGAGATGGCCGTGGAGCGTGATGAGGTTGGGGTTACTGGTTTGATGAGATTCTGCAGGCGCTGGAGATGGGCGGTGTGATGCATTTTCCTGTAAGCCCTGATTTCAATTCGGCTGCAGGGCTTTTGCCGGTTATGCAATTTTCAAGTTCAACTTGAATATTACATACTTCAGAACAAGTACCGAACAGAAACCCGTAGGATGCATCATAACAACCGACGCGGCTTCCAGTCCCTGTCTTCATCCTTCAGGGAGCCATTCTTTCTACCATGCAGGCGGGGACAGCAAAAACACGTCTTCGAATGCCACCACAAAGAGAGCGTCGCATTTTCGTACTGGAGAGACCCTTCCACCCAGCATGAGATTGATGTCATCGCCGACACAGGCGAACGACCCGTGCCGTTCGAGGTCAAGTTCATGGACGGTGCTAAAGAGACCGGGAACCTGAAAAAACTGAAAGCATTCTGCAGGACCCGCTCCGTCGAGGGCGGGTGTGTAATCACCCGTGATGCCGCTAAGGGCTCCCGGGTGTCGCTGCCCCCCTCCCCCCTCATCCATGCTCATCGACGAGCCTTGAGGCGCTTTGGTAGCCGATCACATCGACATCACTCCGCCGTTGGTGTTCCGTGCCGCCATAGATCAGGCTTAACGTCTGAACGCGTTCACCGAGCGTGTTATGGACAGCGTGCAACGAGGTAAAAGCCTCCTTCGCAACAGTCATTCCTGATTTAATTTCGGCAAGACCGATCTTCTCCCCATCTTCAAAGAGCAGGTCGACCTCCCTGCCGTTGCTGTCCCGGTAAAAAAAGAGACGGGAGTGCCGCCCCAGATTTTTCTGCCTCTTCACGACCTCCAGGACAACCAGATTCTCGAACAGGTTCCCTCGAAGGGGGTGTGAAGCCAGATGCGTTTCATCACGGATGCCGATAAGCCAGGCGGCCAGACCCACATCACAAAAGTAGAGCTTGGGTGATTTGGTCAGGCGCTTGCCAATGTTGGCGAACCATGGAGGGAGAAGGAAAACGATAAAAGATGCCTCAAGAACGCTCATCCATGCCCTTGCCGTCTGGCTCGAAATGCCCGAGTCGGCCGCCAGACTGTGCAGGTTCAGAAGCTGACCGGTCCTGCCGGCGGCAAGACGCACAAAGGTTTCGAATGCGCTGAGATTGCGGAGCTGCATCAGTTCGCGAAGATCCCTTTCAATGTATGTTGCAAAATAGTCTCCGAGCAGGACCGTCGGATCAAGCCTGTCGGCATGGATGCGCGGGTATCCTCCGGCATAAAGCATTCGGTTGATGGAGGTGTCGGCGCCAGCGCCCTGCAGCTCCGCAATGGAGAGGGGGAGAAGTTCGAGCAGAGCCGTACGACCTGCCAGAGATTGGCTGACGCTACGACTAAGCTCGAAGTGATGGCTGCCAGTAAGGATGAACTCGCCTTTGCGGTTATGCAGGTCAACCCGGACCTGAAGCCAGGAAAGCAGTTCGGGCACTCTCTGAATCTCATCAAGAACGGCTCCCTCGGGAAACTGCTCAAGGTACCCCCGGGGGTCGGACTGTGCGAAGGCCCTCGTATCCGGCCGTTCGAGGTTGCTGTATGGCTTTTCTGGAAAGCATTGCCTACAGAGAGTTGTTTTTCCAGATTGGCGGGGCCCGGTGAGGGTGACGATCGGGTACTGCCCTGACCTCTCCTTCATGGTAGGAGCAAGATGTCTTTGGATCATTGTTATGCAATTTTCAAGTTCAACTTGAATATTACATACTTCAGAACAAGTACCAAACAGAAACCCGTAGGATGCATCATAACAACCGACGCGGCTTCCAGCGCCTGTCTTCATCCATCAGGGTGCCATTCTTTCTACAATGCAGGCGGAGACAGCATAATGACCAGATAAGGATAACCATCATTTAGAAAGAACACATATACAGCAATAAACAGTTATCCTCAAAGAAGGAGGATTCTACCCTGTGGATTCAAATTTCGGGGTCTTCATGGACTCATGTCCCGACCGGCGGGGCCAACAGCTGATACTGCGGCGGGAAGCCCTTCCTGCAGAAGAACAGAGGCGTCATCCCATGGCACCCGGTGCATGACAATGCTGCACCATATCGATAGCGATGATGCCGGTTATCTGGAAATCGCGGAGTTCATTGCTTCGTACGGGGAACCTGCAGCTGTCAACCAGGACCTGCATGAGCTTTTCACCCGGACTGCATTCAATGTCGCCACAGCACATCGCGACCTTCATCTGAGAAACCATCTGTTTCTCCGCTCGCCGACGGGATGGAGGCTTTCCCCCGTTTCCCGAACCCCGCCCCGTTCAGGGGCGGGTATCCTCGATCTTGGCCTGTTTGCGGATGGAAGCGAAGTATTCGCTGAAGAGCTGTTCCTGCTTCATCTGCAGGAGACGGGGGGCGACAGCCGCTTTTTCAAGGGCGGGGTCCAGCCCTTCGGGAAGAGTTTTCTTCTGCACCATGAAGACGGCAAAGCCGTCATTACCCCTGACAGGCAGGGAGAGCTTCTGCACCGGCATGCCGGCCATGGCCTCCACAAGGGGACGGTCAACCCCGTAGCCCGGAATGAACCCGTCGCTCCAGCGGATGTCGTCGGCAGTGAAGAGGCTGAAGTTCTTGTCCGCGGCAGCGATCTTCTGCAGCGTGGCGCCGGGAACCGAGACCAGCGCCTGCAGCTTCTTTTTGATGAACTCCCCCTTTTTCTCCCGTTTCAGTTCTGTGGTAATGGCCGATTTAAGCTCATCGTCAAGCTTGCGGTAACCGGTGTCGTTCTTCCCGGTAAGGCTCATGACATAGAATCCCCGCTCGGTATCAAGTACGTCGGAGAGGTCGCCCTCACCGGCCTTGAAGGCGAATGAAGCAATCTTTTCGCTGTAGCCGATGGAGGGAATCGGCATGTTGCGGGTGAAGTCGCCGGTTTTGGCAATCTCGCGTTTTTCAGTTTCGGCTGTCTTCGCAAACCCTTTATCCTTCGCATCCATCTGGAACGCCATGGCGATGCGGCGCACACTCTCGGCAGTTTCGGTCGAAGGACGGATGTTGCGGGAAAGGGCGGAGCCGACAAATGCACTGCGGTCGAACCCTTCCACCTTGATGATGTGAAGGCCGAAGCGGGTTGCGACAGGGCCTACAACCGTTCCCGGCGCTGCACTGAAGACCGCATCGGCGAACTCCGGCACCATGCGCTCACTCCGGAACCAGCCAAGCTGGCCACCGCTCCGGGCGCTGCCGATGTCAGCGGAGTAACGGCGTGCAAGATCGGCGAACGAAGCACCGCCCTTGAGCTGCCGGAGGATGTCCTGCGCCTTTGCGCCGGCCTGCTGGGCCTCGGCCCTGTTTGCGGGATTGAATCCGATGAGGATATGCGAGGCACGGGCGACGGGCTGCGAAGCCGTCACGATCTGCTTCACTTTCAGGAGCCGGTAGGCGCCCTGATCTGCGACAGGGCCGATCATCCCGCCCGGCCGCATGGCGGGGGAGCCGAAGATGGCAGAACCTGCTTCGGGTGAAAATACGGAACGGTCAAACGTCCTGTCGGCGCCGCCGGGCTCATCGCTCTGCACCGACACAAACGCGCTGTCGGAGGAGGCAGAGGCAAAGTCACCCCTGAGTGACTCAAGTTCACTGCGGGCCAGCAGACTGTCCTTTGCTGAAGGAACGAGCGGGAAGAAGACGTACTCGGCTGAACGCGAAGGGGGCTGAAGGAACATCTCCTTGTGCTCGTCATAATACTTCCGCAGTTCATCGTCCTTCACCGGGAAGCTGGCATCGTCACCGGCGTAGCTGTAAGGAACAGGGATGAACGAGGCCGACATGCGGGTATACTGGCGGAGGACAAGTTCATCGACCTCCCGGTCCGTCACGTGCGCCATCGTGCCGAGTGCACGAAGCAGCTTCTGGATCTTCAGTTCACGGCGGATGATGTCTTCGACCTGTACCCACATTTCCTTGTTCCGGGGATCCTTGCGTGCGCTGTCAAGCCGTGCGCGGTCGATGGCGCCGGTAGCGGGGTCCATGAAGTTGCGGGCGATGATCTGGGGCGGATCGGGGCGCTGGATGGCAGCCAGGATTTCAGAATCCTCGATGGTGATCCGGAACTTCCGGAACTGCTCTTCAAGCAGCTTCTGGTCGACAAGGGTGTTCCAGGCCTGTTCCTTGAGACCAAGCTCCGCTTCGGGCGAGATGTCTGCTCCGGGGTTGCTCTGGCGGTAGTTTTCGCTGTACTGGCGGTAGATTTCCTCATACTCGCTGTAGGGCACCGGCGTGCCGTTCACACTGCCCGCCTGGCCGTTGCGGCCGGCCGGTCCGCTGAAGTTCATGCCCCATTCGAACACGATGAGGGCGAGGAATGCGGCAAGGAGCGTGTAGAGGATGATATGCGTTTTATCGCGCATGCTCGTCATGAGTGCCATAAGACTTCCCTGTGTATGGTTGCTGCTTTTGTGTTACGATTGTTCCTGTTCTTCTTCCCAGCCTTCCCTGCCGATGAGCGGCACGAAGGCGAATTCATGATACCGTTCCTTCAGAAAGACCTCGCCGCGGCGGGTAATGACGGTCATCTGCTGCACATCCATCCCCCCGAGCGGAATGACGAGGCACCCGTTGTCCGAAAGCTGGCGGAGGAGCGCTTCGGGCTCCTTCGGTGCTGCGGCAGTGACCAGGACGGCGTTGAACGGGGCCTCCTCCGGCCAACCCTCTGAGCCGTCCCCGAGTTTTGCTGCAACGGGGAGGGCAAACCGCCTGAAGCGCCCCAGGGCCTCGCTGTAGAGCGCCGCAACCCTCTCGATGGTAAAGACCCTGTAGCCCATGGCATCGAGGATGGCCGACTGGTAACCCGATCCGGTGCCGACCTCCAGCACCTTGCCGGACGGCACCCTGTCGGCAAGCAGGCTCGTCATGTAGGCCACCGTATAGGGCTGCGAGATGGTCTGGCCGTGCCCGATGGGCCACGCCGCATCGTCGTAGGCGTGCTCCCGCTCGCTTTCGGGGAAAAACAGGTGGCGGCGGACCTCCAGGAACGCCTCGAGGACCCTTGCATTCATGATGCCTGAGCGCCGAAGTCCCTCGACCATCTCCCTGCGCCTTCCGTCAAATACCGATTCGCTCCATTCCATACCTGAAATCCTTTATCTTTAGAGACACAGGCGCAGGGGGAACGCTCCGCTAATATTGCATCAAAAGGGGAAAAAGCCAAACAAAGAGAGCCGCCATGAGCGAACTGCAGTGCACGATACTGGGTGAAGGGTGCAGGATGGGAACCTACATCCTCTTCATCCGCCTCAAGGCTCCGCTCCTGATTCCGTTCGGGCGGTTCATGGGCGGCCGACCCGTCGAGGCCCCGGAGGGCGACTACGTCTACGTCGGCTCAGCTCTCGGAGAGCGGGCCTCGGGTTCACCGCTTGCCCTGCGCCTCTTGCGTCACGCCTCCCGTTCAGGCAAAAAACCCGCGCACCCGATCCGGCGCCTTATGCTCCGGGAGTTCCAGGCCGCCGGCCTCACAAGCGGACCTTCCGCCCGCCACCCCCTTAAACATCTCCGCTGGCACGTCGACTACCTGCTCGAGCGGCGGGAAGCTGAACTCTTCCGGGTAATCGCAATCCGAAGCCCCCTGCGGCTCGAGGACGCGCTCTCCGTCGTCCTGAACACGCACCCTGCCGCCGAAGCCCTCGCTCCCCGTCTCGGGGCTCAGGACCGTAAACAGGGCGCACACCTGCTCCGGCTTTACGACACCGCGGCCGTCATGGCCGACATGGAGAACGCTGCGCTCCATCTGACGGGGAACTGAAGAACTACTCCTCCAGACGGCCGAGCAGTGCGGCGACGAACTGCCGGCGGTCGAAGAGCTGCAGGTCGTCGATCTTCTCTCCCACACCGATGTACTTCACCGGCAGCTTGAGTTCCCGCGATATAGAGAGCACGATGCCGCCTTTGGCCGTACCGTCAAGCTTGGTGACAATGATACCCGTCACATGCACGAACTTCATGAACTCCCGGGCCTGCTGCACGGCGTTCTGGCCGGTGGTGCCGTCAAGCACCAGCAGCACCTCGTGCGGGGCCTCGGGGATCTTCTTTTTGGCCACCCGCATGATCTTGGCAAGCTCCTCCATCAAATGACTCTTGTTGTGCAGCCGGCCTGCCGTATCGACCAGCACCACGTCAGTGCCGCGCGCCACGGCCGAGCTGACGGCATCGAACACCACCGAGGCGGGATCTGCACCCTGCCCCTGGCCGATGAGCGGCACGCCGGCCCGTTCGGCCCATACCTGCAGCTGCTCATAGGCCGCTGCGCGGAACGTGTCAGCGGCGGCAATGACCACCTTCTTCCCCGCCCGCTCGTAGTTGGAGGCAAGCTTGGCCACGCTCGTGGTCTTGCCCGCGCCGTTCACCCCCACGATGAGGATCACATGGGGCCTGGCCGCAAGCGGTGCGTCGAACTCGACCGGATGCTCAAGGCTGCTGTCCCTGAGCATGCCCGAGATTTCATCGAGCAGCATCCGGTTCAGCTCTTCTTCAGAACGGTAGGTCTCCCGTTTCGCCCGCAGGGTGATGGCCTCGACGATGTCGAGCGTCATCTCCACGCCGACATCCGCCCCGACGAGGATGTTTTCGAGTTCCTCAAGGAACTCGTCATCTATTTCCGTTTTTCCCTTCGTCACCACAGCCAGCTTCTCGCGAAGTGTCTCGCGCGTCTTGCCGAGCCCTTCAGTCAGCCGTGAGAGTTTGAACTTGTCAAAAAAACCCATATGCAGTCATGTTAATCCAGCCCCGAAAGGCAATTGAGTTCCCCCATGCGGCGCACCCATTGCAGCCGATCCAGTCAATATAACGAGCACTCCAGCCATAACGGCATGCCACCCTGCATAAAAAAAGCGGCAGTCTCTCTCTCTCTCTAAACCCGCCCCGTCCGTCGAGGCCCGGTGCGGCAAGCGGCCGGTTGCGCTCGAATGGTACAACACCTCACGAAGCAGCCCTAAGGCTGTTTCAACGGCTGCCATTCTGCTGAAGCAAGCATCGATGCCGGTACAGCATCAATCCCCTCAGCCATCGCCCACGGCTCTCCTTCAGCATGGCACATGACGAAAAGACGGTCGAGCTCAAGCGTCTTCAGGGCCCTGCGCATCGACAGCGTGACTTGCGGTGACCGGGTAAGCTTGATTTCAAACCCCACCCTCTGAGCGTTTTTTACGATCAACAGGTCCAGTCCCGCACCCGCATGCAGGCCCCAGAAAAAAGCCTCACCACACTCCGCATGGGTCCGCCGGATAAGCTCCTGTACCATGAACCCTTCCCACGAGGCGCCGCATTTCGGATGGGCCAGCAGATCGTCCCGCCCGCCGATTTTCAGAAGGCTGTGAAGAATGCCGGTGTCGGCCACATACACCTTCGGCGACCGTACCTCCCGCTTGCCCGTATTGGCATGCCACGGAAGAAGGCGAAACGCCATGAACGTGCCTTCCAGGATATCCAGATAACGGCCGACCGTTTTGTCGCTGACGCCAAGCGAACGACCCAGTTCGCTCCCGCTCCAGGTCCGGGCGTGATAATGAGCCAGCATGGTCCAGAAACGCCGCAGCGTCAGGGCCGGCAAGTTGATGCCCAGTTGCGGAAGGTCGCGCTCAAGATAGGTGCGGATAAAGGATTCCCGCCATTCCAGACTGCCGGCGTTGTCGAGCGCAAGCAATGCACTCGGCAAGCCGCCCCGCAGCCAGCGATCATCCAGCCAGTCGCTTTTGGCTGCTGCAGGCGCATATTCGTCCAACCCAAGGCCGTCAAGTTCATGAAAAGCCACCCGTCCGGCAAGGCTTTCCGATGTCTGCTTAAGAAGTTCAGGCGCGGCGCTGCCGAGAATCAGAAAGCGGGCAGGCAGTTCCTCGCGGTCGGAAAGCACCCTCAAGAGAGGAAAAAGATCCAAACGAAGCTGTATTTCATCCAGTACAACCAGGCCGGTCAATGGCCGCAACACAAACGAGGGATCGCTGAGGCGGGCCTGATCGTCAGGATCCTCCAGGTCAAAGCGGTGCACGGGGCCCTGCCAGACGGCTGCAAGCTGCCTGGCCAGCGTGGTTTTGCCTGCCTGCCGGGGTCCGAAAAATAGCTACCACGGGAAAAGCGGCTAGCTGTCGGACAAGATCCTGAATATGGCCTTTTCTTGGTATCATGACGGAAATATATGAAGATTCGGAGTCAGTCTCCGAATCTTCATGCCAACAACAAAAAACACAGCACGCTCCCTCACCAACGGGAACGAGCGGCCGGAATCGGAGCGGAAAACAGCTTTTGGTCGCATCCGCAAAGCCATCGGCACGCCGAAGGCTTCAAGAGAAATCTGGATTTGCTTCGTAGAGAGGCTCTCTGGCCACAGAAGCGAAGATGTTGTTTCTCCCGGGGAAAATACATACAATTCGGAATGGCGCGTCCAACTGACTTCGGGAGAGGTGCGGAAGGCGTCACGCCCCTGAGGGTAACGCCCCATCATCCAGAACCACATTACCGTGCACAGCACCTTGAAGCATGACACACAAAACAACCGCTGAGGTCGGAGAGTTCGGCCTCATCGACAGAATCTCCGCCATCGTCAAGCCCACCCTTGCGGCCTCACCCGGCCTCATCGCCGGCATCGGCGACGACTGCGCCGTCTGGCATCCGGCGGCGGATATGACTGAAGTGGCTTCAACCGACCTGCTTTTGGAGCAGGTCCACTTCGACCTCCTCACCACCCCCGTGAAGCACCTCGGAAGCAAGGCGATCAGCGTCAATGTCTCCGACATCTGCGCCATGAACGCCATACCGCGCCACGCCCTCGTCTCCATAGCCGTGCCGCCGTCATTTCCAGTCGAAATGATCGAGGAGCTCTACCGAGGCATGGAGGCCGCCGCCCGGGAGTACGGGATCGCCATCGTCGGTGGCGACACCTCGCGCTCACCTTCCGGGCTCGTGCTGTCCGTCACGGTAACAGGGGAAGCCGAAGAGGCCAACATAACCTACCGGAAAGGGGCCGAACCGGGAGACCTCGTCTGCCTCACCGGCACACTCGGCGGCTCGGCGGCCGGCCTCAGGGTCCTGACGCGCGAAAAGCTCATCATGATGGAGCATATCGAACACAATGAAGCGTACGAAGGCAGCATCATGGCCGACCTGAAGGAGTACAGCGGCGCCATTCAGCAGCACCTGCTCCCGCTTGCACGGCTCGACATCGTCCGCTTCCTCCACGAACGCCGGGCGCACCCCTCGGCCATGATTGATGTGTCCGACGGACTCGGCCAGGACCTCGGCCACATCTGCAGCGCATCGGGTACCGGCGCGCTCCTGCAGGAGAACCGCATCCCGGTCAACTCCACCGCCCGGCTGATTGCCGACGAGCTGCAGGACGACGCCCTCGGCTGGGCGATAGGCGGAGGAGAAGACTACCAGCTGCTCTTCACCATGCCACATGAGGAATACCAGAAGATCGCCGACAACCGCGACATCTCGGTAATCGGCGAAATCACCCCCAAGGAACAGGGCATACTGCTCAAAGACATCTACGGTATCGAAATAGACCTCCAATCGCTCCCCGGATTCGACCACTTCCGATGATGAGGGAGGGGACGGGTACAGGAATAATCAGCAACACATGGAGGGTGGCGCATTCTGCTTGTGAAAATGAGGGAAGAGTGTAACTTTACCAGGCTTGGCCGAAGTGGCGGAATTGGTAGACGCCCGGGACTTAAAATCCCGTGTTCAGCAATGAGCGTACGGGTTCGACCCCCGTCTTCGGCACCACCCAGCATAGGCTTACATAAGCAACAGCCCTGAAACCCCTGCAGATAAGGGAACCCCACAGGGTAGCCGGCGATTAATTCAAGTCCAGTGAGTATGCCGGCAGGTAGAGCGCCCCGAGCCCCAGCATGCCAAGCAGGATCTGGAGCGTAAGCGCCGTAAGTAAAGCACGATTGCAGAAAACCAACCCTCGCCTCACCCGCGGGGGTTTTGCATGCCCCGCCCCAAACACCCTCACACCCGCCCATCCCCAAGATCGACCTCCCCATTGATCTCTTTCCAGCTGCGCTTGTCATCCTCCAGCACCATACGCCCTAGGCTGCCGCAACAAAAAAAATCGCACCCACGACCCATCCTCCGACGTTTTCCCTATGGAAGCGGCCAAAGACTTTCTTTTCTTTAGAGAACCCCGAAACGGACACGGAACATCCACACAAAACCCACCGCCTCATGAGTACAGAGCCCACCAAGATCCTCCTTACCGAAGATGAGATGCCGCGCCAGTGGTACAACATCCAGGCCGACCTCCCCGTACCGCTCCCCCCTCCCGTTGGCCTTGACGGCACACCCATCGGTCCTGACGACCTCGCCCGTGTGTTCCCGATGAACCTGATCGAGCAGGAGATGAGCACCCAGCGGTGGATCGACATCCCGGAGGAGATCCTGGGAATCCTGAAACTGTGGCGCCCCTCGCCGCTCTACCGGGCTCACCGCCTGGAGGCCGCACTCGGAACCCCCGCAAAGATCTACTACAAGAACGAGGGGGTGTCTCCGGCCGGAAGCCACAAGCCGAACACCGCGGTAGCGCAGGCGTGGTACAACAAACAGTTCGGCATCAAGTACCTCACCACCGAAACCGGTGCCGGGCAGTGGGGCAGCGCACTTGCGATGAGCTGCAAGCTCGTCGGCATCGAGTGCAAGGTGTTCATGGTGCGCATCAGTTTCGATCAGAAGCCCTTCCGCAAGATCATGATGAAGACCTGGGGAGCCGACTGCATCCCGAGCCCGAGCATGGAAACAGCCGTGGGCCGCAAAATCCTCTCTGAGATGCCCGATACCCCGGGAAGCCTGGCCATCGCCATCAGCGAAGCCATCGAGCAGGCCGTAGAACGCGAAGACACCCGTTACGCACTCGGCAGCGTGCTGAACCATGTGATGATGCACCAGACCATCATCGGTCTTGAGGCCAAAAAGCAGCTCGAAAAGGTGGGACTGTATCCCGATGTGGTGATCGGGTGCGCAGGCGGTGGCTCGAACTTTGCCGGCATCAGCTTCCCGTTCCTCTGCGACAAGATCCACGGCAAAGAGGTGCAGGTGATCGCCACGGAGCCGGAAGCATGCCCGACCCTGACCAGGGGACCCTATGTGTACGATTCGGGAGATGTTGCCAAAATGACGCCGCTCCTGCCGATGCACAGCCTCGGCCACGGGTTCATCCCGCCGGCCATCCATGCCGGAGGCCTCCGCTACCACGGCATGGCGCCGCTCGTGAGCCATGTGCGCCAGCTGGGACTCATTGAAGCCACCGCCCTGCCGCAGACCGAGTGCTACCAGGCAGCCCTGCTGTTCGCCCACACCGAAGGGTTCATACCCGCACCGGAAACCTCGCACGCCATCGCTCAAACCATCCGGGAAGCGAAAAAGGCGAAGGAGGAAGGCAAAGAGAAGGTGATCCTCATGAACTGGTCGGGACACGGCCTGATGGACCTGCAGGGCTATGACGCATATATGTCGGGTAAAATCAGCGACTTTCCGCTGCCGGAGGAGATGCTGCAGCGCTCTCTGGAGGCATTGAAGGACCATCCGCCAACGCCCTGAGAGACCGGAGGAAGGGCGCCACGAACATGCCCGGCAGACCCCCGGTGACGAAGCCGGGCCTCCCCTGATGCGAGAAGCCGCTCAAAAAAAGAGCGGCTTCTCTGTTCCCCACGCCACCTGCGGGGGGCATGTCAGGAATAGTCATATCGCGCTCTTTTGCACGCTCCTGCATCAGTGTATGGTGTTCGAGGCGGAGTTTCTGTCGGGCTGCGTCAGTGGTGGCGGCGCGCATACGCATCCGGTAGTCGTTACGTTCGGCCGGCGTCATCAGCTGGCTACCGTAGATGGGCGCTTCTGCCAAGGTTGGGCAGGTGGCGCTGCTGGAAGCGAAGGTCGGATAGGATTATTGAACGTTATTGCAGATGAAGCCGTTGTATTTGTAAATTGTCATTCAACCATGAACACCTTAGCTATGATAGAGATTACCAGCACAGAATTGCGAAGAAACTTTGGCAAATATCTGGATATGGCCACAAAAAAACAGGAACAAGTACTTGTCCGTTACAGGAACAAGAGGCTGTTTACGTTGACTCTTGAGCCCGTTAGTGAGAGCCTCTCTGAAAAGGAGGAGAAGAACGATACGTATTTTGAACAGACTGAGGTGCGTGACTCAATCCTCCGTGGTCGTGCTGACGTCAAAGCGGGAAGAACGCGTAAGTTTACCGGCGTAAAGGATTTATGGGCAAATATCACGTAGAGCTTACTGAGGAGTTTGACAAACACCTTGCTCACTGGAAAAAAGTCGGAAATACAGCTATAATCAAGAAGATTGGAAAGATGATGCTTGAGCTGGAAAACCACCCAACCACAGGGATAGGTAAGCCTGAGCTACTGAAAGGTGATTTAGCCGGGCTATGGTCACGAAGACTAAACCAGCAACATCGAATGATTTATGAAATTGACGACGGTATTGTTACTGTCTATGTTCTTTCAGGTAAAGGGCATTACGACAACAAGTAACATCCCCATTGCCTGACCTTCAACCCTCGCCCCCCGGGCGGGGGACGGACGCCACGAACATGCCCGACAGCCCCTCGGTGACGAAGCCGGGCCTCCCCAGATGCGAGAAGCCGCTCAAAAAAAGAGCGGCTTCTCTGTTCCCCCCGCCAGTAATCCAACGAAGAAGCTGTCAGCTTTTTTGCGATGGCGGCAGAGGGAACTCCCACAGCGCCCTTACCGGACGCTATTTTTTGCCGCCGCCCATTCCGCCACCCATTCCGGGACCCATGCCGCCGCCACCCGCAGGAGGCATGTCAGGAAGAGTCATGCCGCGCTCTTTTGCACGCTCCTGCATCAGAGTATGGTGTTCGAGGCGGAGTTTCTGCCTGGCTTCGTCAGTGGTGGCGGCGCGCATGCGCATCCGGTAGTCGTTACGTTCGGCCGGCGTCATCATCTGGCTGCCGTAGATGGGCTCTTCTGTCACTTTGGCTGACGCTGGAGCCGGAGCGGCAGCTTTCGGCTGCATTACGACGGGAGCAGGCGGAGTCTTTTCGGCAGGCTTGGCCTGTGCCGACCCGGCCTCTGTTTTGGCCGGAGCGGCTGCCGGCTCGGCGGCCTCCTCGGCCCCAGACGCCATTGCCGGTCCCAGGATGAGCGCTCCGGCAAGGATCGGCAATGCAAACGTGTTTCTCTTCAACATGGTATTGTTCCCCCTTGGTGTAGTGGTTCGGGTTGGTTCAGCATATGCCGCTGCCGCAGCAACCCTTTCAGCGGCAGTAGCAACCGGCCGCCGCACCCTGCATCTGTGCAGGGTCGGACGTGGCCGGAGCCGGGTATGGGGGAGTGGAAAAAAACGGATTACTTGTCGAGCTTCTCTTCGCGTCTGCCTTTTTTGGCGGGTTCCGCGCCACCGTCGAGAAAGCGGAGCTCGTTCTCCTTTTCGTCGAAGCTGATGTGGATGGTGCTGCCTTCACTGAAACGGCCCTTGAGCATCTCCTCAGCCAGCGGGTCTTCGACATACTTCTGGAGCGCACGCTTCAGCGGCCGGGCCCCGTATTTCTGGTCGTAGCCCTTGTCGACAAGGAACGCCTTGGCCTTTTCGTCGATCTCGACCTCGATGCCCATCTCCCGGAGGCGCCGGAACAGCTTGCCTGCGGTAATGTCGATGATCTTGAAGATATGCTCCTTCTCAAGCTGGTGGAAGACCACGATATCATCGATGCGGTTCAGGAACTCGGGGTTGAATACCCGTTTCAGGGCATCCTCGATCGTGGACTTCATCGCCTTGTAGCTGCTGCCGACAGCATCATCCGGTGCGCTGAACCCCATGCCGGCGCCGATGCTCTTGATGTCCTTCGCCCCGATGTTCGAGGTCATGATGATGATGGTGTTGCGGAAGTCCACCTTGCGGCCGAGGCCGTCGGTGAGCACGCCCTCATCAAGCACCTGGAGCAGGATGTTGAACACATCCGGGTGCGCTTTTTCGATTTCATCGATCAGCACCACGGAGTAGGGCTTGCGGCGCACCTTCTCGGTGAGCTGCCCGCCCTCTTCGTACCCCACGTAGCCGGGAGGCGCTCCGACGAGTCGGCTGACGGAGAACTTCTCCATATACTCGCTCATGTCGGCGCGGATAAGGGCATCTTCAGTGTCGAAAATGTAGCGGGTCAGCGCTTTTGCAAGCTCCGTCTTGCCGACTCCTGTGGGACCGAGGAATATGAACGAGCCGATGGGACGCGAGGGGTCCTTGAGGCCGGCGCGGGTACGCTGGATGGCCTTGGTGATTTTCTTGATGGCTTCATCCTGGCCGATGACCTCCTTCATGAGGTCGGCCTCCATCGCGAGCAGCTTCTTCGATTCCGACTGGGCGACCCTGTCGACCGGTATGCCGGTCATCATAGCCACCACTGAGGTGATATCCTCAAGGGAAACATCGTAGACGGTTTCGGAGGCCTGGTCCTCCCACACCTGTTTGGCATGGTCAAGCGCTTCGATGAGGTTCTTCTCCTTGTCGCGGAGTCTGGCAGCCTCCTCGAAGTTCTGCATCTTCACGACCTGGTTTTTCTCGGTTTTCACCTCTTCGACCGATTTCTCGAGCTCAAGGATCTCCTGCGGCACATGGATGTTGCTGAGGTGCACGCGGGCTCCGGCTTCGTCCATGACGTCAATTGCCTTGTCCGGCAGGAAGCGGTCGGGTATGTAGCGGTCAGAGAGCTTGACGGCTTTTTCGATTGCCTCGTCCGAGTAGCGGACGTGGTGGTGCGATTCGTACTTCGACTTGATGTTGCCGAGGATCTGGATGGTTTCATCAACCGAGGCCGGCTCGACCATGATCTTCTGGAACCGGCGGTCGAGCGCACCGTCTTTTTCGATGTACTGGCGGTACTCGTCAAGCGTGGTAGCGCCTATGCACTGGAGTTCTCCGCGTGCGAGCGCGGGCTTGAAAATGTTGCTTGCGTCGAGCGAGCCGGAAGCGCCGCCGGCTCCGACGATGGTGTGCAGCTCGTCGATGAAGAGGATGACGTCGCGTGACTTCTCCAGCTCGTTCATGAGCGCCTTCATGCGCTCCTCGAACTGCCCGCGGTACTTCGTGCCGGCCACCAGGGCGGCAAGGTCGAGCGCCACGACGCGCTTGTCGTAGAGCACCCGGGACACCTTGCGCTGCACGATTTTCAAGGCGAGACCTTCAGCAATGGCGGTCTTGCCGACGCCGGGCTCACCGATGAGCACCGGGTTGTTCTTCTTGCGGCGGCTGAGCACCTGGGCAACCCGCTCAATCTCCTTCTCGCGCCCGATGATGGGGTCAAGCCGGTCCTCGATGGCGAGCCGGGTGATGTCGCGGCCGAAGTTGTCGAGCACGGGGGTCTTGGTGCGCTCGCTCTTGCGTTCCGCACCCTTGCTTACAGGACGCTCGCTGCCTCCCGATGAAAACGACTCCTCCATCGGCGGTTCGTCGGGCTCGCCGGCGCTGCCGCTGATGGCCTGCAGTTCGTCTCGCGCGAGGTCGTAGGTGACCCCGAACTGCTCAAGAATCTGTGAGGCGATGTTGTCCTCGCCTTTGAGAATCGAAAGCAGCAGATGCTCGGTGCCAATCACGCTGGACTTGCAGATTTTGGCTTCGAGGTAGGTGATTTTGAGCACCTTTTCAGCCTGCTTCGTCAGCGGGACATTGCCCAACTGCGTCGCCGGCACTTTCGGGTGCGTGCTGTCCTCTATTTTCTGTTTCAGTTTGAAGAGGTCTATCTTGAGGCTCTTCAGTATCCGGGCGCCGATCCCCTCGCCCTCGCGGATGAGGCCGAGCAGCAGGTGTTCGGTGCCGATATAGTCGTGGCCGAGCCGGAGGGCCTCCTCACGGCTGAGGCGGATGACATCCTGGACTCTGTTCGAGAAATTTCCTTCCATTGGGTATGTGCTGGTAAAAGTGTTGGCGGTGCGCCCTTTTGCGACAGGGTCCGCATACTGCAGTATTATATGAAGACAGCGGCTCAAAAACAATGACGAAAGAACCTCATATCCCCACACTTACCCTCCCGAGCTGCTCCAGGGGGTTGCAGGCGCCCTTCCGGGGTCCTATCTTCCTTTGACGACGGCCGCCCCTGAATTCTCTCACCAGTGGCATGTAATGATGAGAGTACCGGCGTGAGAATACCCGGTTGAGCATGCCGCCAAGGCACCCGTTCACACAACAGAACCCTGGGAACCCTCAAAAGGTTCTCTTTGCCCCATACCGACCGCCACCGAGCCCATGGACATCACCTACATCCTCATTGACGATGATAACCCACTGCACCGCGCGCTCTCTATCTGCCGCAGCGGCACCCTGAACAGCGTACAGCTCGAAGACAGCTCCTACCGGGTGTACGAGTCGCTCCCGATGGACTTCCACGACTATGCGGCCATGTTCCACTACGGCCTGCCGGAGGCGCTTCGGGAGCTGCCGTTCATTTCAGAAAGCGGCAACGGGTTCGACAGCTGGGACGAGGTGTTCCTGCACTGCAGCAGCCTGCCGGCAATGCTGAAGATCCTCCGGGAGGTGCGGGAGAGGATCGATCCCGACAACCCCGAGACCATCCTGCTCGGGTGGCAGGAGGAGCCGCCGGCGGCGTACCTGCGCGACATCGATCCGAAACGCTTTCTCCTGTTCCTCGACCGGATGGAAGGGTTCGTGCGGCGGGTGGAACGGGAAGGCAAAGACCTCGAGTTCATCCTTTAGGGTGCATGGCGAGCACGGGGAGAAGGGCTCAGCCGATTCCAGCCTCATGGAGCAGCCAGTCGGCTCGCTCTTCGACCCCGGCCCGGGGCACTTCGTGGATGCGGTAGCCGAGCCAGCTGTAAGTATCGTGGAGTGAACGGCTGAGAGCGGCGGATTCAGCCTCTGACTGCGGGCGCTCCCGGTCGTTGACATAGATTTCCGGCCAGGGAGGAAGAATGAACACCCTCCTGCTGTATCGGCACCCTCTGTGCGCTTCAAGGTAGTCGTCAGGAACAGGAAGCCCGGCATGGCGGAGGTAGCCGAACACGTCCGGCAGGCCCCGGTCGAAAAAGCAGGCACCCTTTCGCTTCATCGCATGGGCGTGCTGGCGGAGGATGGCGCGCAGAGCGAGTCGGGAAAACGCTTCAAGATCGGTCCACGGCAAAACGCCGCCCGGACGGCGGGCTTCGCGACGGATGATGTCCCGCGACACCTCCCGGTAACAGGCGAACCCACGCTTACGAAGCTCCTCGATGAGGGTGCTTTTCCCGCTGCCGGGACCGCCGGTGATGATGAACCGCCTTCCGTTCATGCTTCTGCCCTCACAGTTACCTTCACTGCTGCGTTATCTTCTCCCCTCATGCCTCAAGAAGCCACAGGGGAAACCCGGGCTCCGCCCCCCAGTACATATGGATATACGACGCAAAGGTGTTCCCTTTGCGGTAGACGGGGGTCCCGGAAACCTTGCCGCTTGCCGTAGTGACATTGGCGATGCTCTCAAGCGGGCCTGAACGGAGCAGCTTCGAGTAGTGGAACTCGTGGCCGCGCAGCTCCCCCGTAAAGCCTTGAAGCTTGAGTGAGCGGTAGCCGAGGGTGAGGGAGGCCTGCTGCATCGTGGTCTCGAGGTCAAGCACGCCGCACATGGGGTGCCGGCTGCCGTCGGCAAGCGTGATGGCCTCTGCGAGGTACATCATGCCGCCGCATTCCGCCCAGGTGCGCCCGCCCGAGCGGCAGTATGCGGCAACGGCCCCGCGCATCGCAGTATTGCGTGCGAGCTGCTCCGCATAGAGTTCGGGATAGCCTCCTGCAAGGCAGACAAGATCCGCTTCCGGCAGGCGGTCGTCCTCAAGCGGGCTGAACCATTCGATGCGGCCGTAGCGCCGGAGCACCTCGAGGTTTTCCTGGTAGAGAAAGCTGAACGCCTCATCGCGCGCTACGGCAATGACCCGCTTTCCACCGGTCCCTCGAGGAAGGTCGGCAGGCGCCTCTGGACGCGGCACTGCCGAGAGAGCCAGCAGGCGGTCGATGTCGAGGGTTTCGGCAACATGGTCGGCCATGCGTTCAATCACGCCTTCCCGGTCGTACGACACGGAGGTGTTCAGGCCGAGATGGCGTTCGCTGATGGCGATAGCTTCATTTTTCGGCACATAGCCGAGCGGTTCGACGCCGGCGTCCCGGGCTGCGGCTTCCAGATAGCTGTAGTGCGACGGGGTGTTGACCCGGTTGAAGATGACGCCCGAGAGATTCAGACGCGCGTCGAAGGTGCGGAACCCGTGAAGCAGCGGTGCGGCTGAATAAGCCATGCTCCGGGCGTCGACAACCATCACCACCGGAAGGCCGAGCAGTTTTGCGATTTCAGCGCTGCTCCCCCGATCCTTTTCCGCCCCGTCGAACAGCCCCATCACCCCTTCCACAACAGCCACGTCAGCATCCGCCGACCAGCGGCCGAACAGCTCCCGGGCGTGCGCCGGAGGAGCCATGAAGGTATCAAGGTTGATGCCCAGGCGCTCACGCCCCTCAACTGAAGCAGCCATGCCGTGCAGGCGGGTGTCGAGGTAGTCGGGGCCGCACTTGAAGGGCTGCACCCCGAGCCCCCGTCTTGAAAGAAGGCGGAGGAGGGCGAGCGTCAGGGTCGTTTTACCCGAACCGCTGGAGGGGGCGGCAATGAGGAACGCGCTGAAGGGGGCAATCATCAGAGGTCGGCCATCGGATCAGGGTGGAGGAAGGTGTAGCCGATGGCATTCTCCAGCTTGCGGCTGCTGACGATCTTGAAGGGAGCGTCTCCTCCGGCTGCCGGGGGCAGGGGTACACCGGCCTTTTCGGCAGCTTTCGTGTAGTAGTCGATGCGCTTCGGGTGCACGGAGCTGCAGGCGTTGAACACCTCCCCCCACTGGCCGAGCCGTATGATCTCCATCATGATGGCGATGCAGTCATCGCGGTGGATGAGGTTCATCGGCTGGCTGGGTGCCGTAATCTCCTTCATGCGCCCGAGGTAGTTAGAGGGCGTACGGTCGTATCCGACGAGGCCTGCAAATCGCAGCACCGTCGTCTGGAACCCTCTCTCCTGCATGAGCATCTCCTCCACCGTAAGGAGCGCACGGCCCGACGGGGAGTCCGGTTCCAGAGCGTCCTCCTCCACAACCTCACGGTTGAGGGCGGGGTAGACGGACGTTGAACTCACCATGAGGACATGATGGACCGGGGAGAGACGGATGGCATCGATCAGCGAGGAAAACTGCAGCACATGGTACTCTTCAATATCATCTCTGCGCTCCGGCGGGAAGTTGATGATGAGGGTGTCGCTCTGCAGGAAGTCCGCAACCTCGTCGCCCTCAAGCTCCGGATCGAGGCTGAGCAGATAGGGTTCGATGCCCGCTTCCTGAAGCAGGGAGACGTGATCTTCGGAGGTCGTGGATCCTTTGACCGGGAAGCCCCGCGAAGACAGTTCCGCTGCGAGCGGAAGGCCCAGCCAGCCGCAGCCGAGGATGCTTATGGATTCGTTCTGCATTGGTGTATGTTGATGGTTAATTCGGAATGTGGGCAAATATACATAGCTTTCACGATTTATAAACCATTCGCTAAACCATTCACCCCAATGCCAGTGAAGGGAAACATCACCGTTACGGTCATCGTCGACAACAACGCCCTTCCGGGCTTCGCCGCAGAACACGGCTTTTCGCTATGGATTGAAACATCGGGGATGAGGATGCTGTTCGACCTGGGCCTCGGCCCCGCATTCCGGCCGAACGTCCTGCAGCTCGGCATAGATCTCAGGACCATGGACGCCCTGGTGCTCAGCCACGGCCATTACGACCATACCGGCAGTGTCCGTGAAGCACTCGAGGCAGCACCGCATGCAAGGGTGTGCCTCCACAGGGGGGCGTTCACCGACCGGTGGAGCATCCGCGGAGGCACGGCAAAACCGACCTCAATGCCCGAATCCTCACGAAACGCCATCAAGGCGCTCAGGGAAGGACAGGTATGCTACGCTCTCGGCCCTACGGAGCTCGCTCCGGGAGTGTGGGTGACGGGGCCGGTGCCGAGGCTGAGGGAGTTCGAGGACCCGGGCGGACCGTTCTTCCTCGACACTGAAGGCAAGATTCCGGACCCGATTGAAGACGACATGTCGCTCTGGATTGAAACCCCGGAAGGGCTTGTGGTAATGGCAGGATGCTGCCACTCGGGCATCATAAACACCCTGGAGTTCATCACCCGTACCACAGGAGAGCATCGGATAGCGGCCGTGATGGGCGGACTGCACCTCTCTTCGGCCTCTCAGGAACGGATCCTGCGAACGGCCGGGGAGCTCAAGCGCCTCGGCGTCCGGCGTGTGGTCACAAGCCACTGCACGGGTGAGGCGGCAACGGAACAGTTCAGGGAGCTGCTGGCATGCCCGGTTGAAGGAAGCCTTGCCGGCATGCGCCTTACTCTGCCTTGAATGCAGGCGGCTGCAGATGCTCGGCCCGCTTTTTCATGGCGTTCAAAAGTCCGGGAAGGTCTTTTTTCTGCACCTTCCTGACAAACATCGCAGGGGCGAAAAAATCCGGCTTGATTTCCGCAACGAAGGTCAATAGCACCCCCCGGCCAAGAGGATCATCGCTGATCCGCCACTCCCCGTTATAGACCTTGAAGTCACCTCTCGTCTGACGGAACACGAGCCGGCGCGGCCGCTCGCCCTTCAGGCGCAGCTGTATATGCACGGTCTTCCGGAACAGCAGCACCCCGGTGCGGCCGGTCTGGAACATCTCCTGCTCGCGGCCGTTGTCGGACAACAGGCCGCTCTCTTTCACGTTCGGCAGAAACTGCCAGTGGTGATCATAATCGGTAATGACGTCCCATACCTGATCGGCGGCGGCCTGCACCCGGATCCGGCCGGTGACGCCGGTGAGGCCATCTCCCATCGACTCGGTTGTGACCACGGCCTCCCCCCGCTGCAGTTCCTCGAGCTCTCCAGCCGAGAGCGCAGGTACGGAGGGAAGCGCCGGGGCCGTCGTCGGCAAGACCAGCATGAACCACACGAGAAACGCGGCGCCCGGGGCCATTATTCTCGCAGCACTCCTCTGGATCCGGCATGTCAGCATCTTGAAGGGTGTTATGATGGGAGTTATGATGGGAGTTATGGGAGTCCGCATACCCGCAACATACCCGCTTGAGAGAGATCCCCTATCCATCCTGCTCCTTCTGCATACCTGCAGCATCTTCGGCGATGAGGCGATCGAGGCAGGCGGGGCAGACGCAGGTGGCGTAGCGGTCGGCAAGCCAGCTTTTTACGGACTCCGGGAGGGTGCGCCCTGCGCACCAGCAGGAAGGTGAGTTCCAGCAGGTGAAAGTAGCGCCGCAATTCGGGCAGGTGCGCTGTAAGGGTGTGCCGGCATGGGATGCATCGCTGTGTGTCATCACGCCTGAATGTTGTCTTGGTTGTCGGTTACCTTTGTCTCTCCGATAGCACCCACTAGCAAGCAAGCGTCTGGCAAAGGGCCTTACGCCATCCATCGAAGAGAGAGCGGCGAAGCCCGTCCTCCATCGCTGGAAGAAACAGGTCCCCTTCCATCTGGAGTGCCGGAAGCTCATCGGCCCGCTGCCACAATCCGCACTGCAGGCCGGCAAGCGAAGCGGCTCCGAGGGAGGTCGACTCAATGTTTTTCGGACGCTTCAGCCGGATGCCGAGGATATCGGCCTGGAACTGCATAAGAAAGCTGTTCGATACCGCTCCGCCGTCCACGGTGAGCGAGCCGGCAGCCATGCCCGTATCGGCCCGCATGGCCGCAAACACGTCGGCGGACTGGTAGGCGATGGACTCCAGTGCAGCACGCACAATCTGGGGGCGGCCGCTCCCCCTCGTGAGGCCGACAATCGTTCCACGGGCGTCCATCTGCCAGTGCGGAGCGCCGAGTCCGGTGAAGGCAGGCACCATGTAGACCCCGCCGTTCGAGCCCGCCTCCACGGCAATGGCTTCGGTTTCGGCAGCACTTCCAATGATGCCGAGAGCGTCGCGCAGCCACTGCACCACAGCTCCACCGATGAACACGGAGCCCTCAAGGGCGTAGCAGGGCCGGCCGTCAGGCTGTATGGCAAGGGTGGAGAGCAGACCGCTTTTAGAGCGGACCAGTTCGCCGCCGGTGTTCATCACCATGAAACAGCCGGTGCCGTAAGTGTTCTTGACGCTTCCGGCCTCAAAGCAGCACTGCCCGAACAGGGCCGCCTGCTGGTCTCCCACGACAGCGGCAATCGGCACGCCCCGGAGCCCCGGAATATCCACCACGGTACCGTACCCGTCCATGGAACCGCGCACTTCCGGCAGCATGGAGGCCGGCACCCCGAACAGCTCCAGAAGGCCGGGGTCCCACTGCTTTGAGCGGATATCGAAGAGCATGGTCCGCGATGCGTTGGTGAAATCGGTGGCATGGGTGCGGCCTC
Source organism: Pelodictyon luteolum DSM 273 (assembly GCF_000012485.1). Lineage (NCBI taxonomy): Bacteria > Pseudomonadati > Chlorobiota > Chlorobiia > Chlorobiales > Chlorobiaceae > Pelodictyon > Pelodictyon luteolum. Next base: position 2,155,729 of record NC_007512.1, read on the forward strand.
CGGTCAGATTCCAGACGAGCCAGCTGTCAACGGTACCGAAAAGGAGGGTGCCGGGATCGAGCTCGGGATGGGCCTCGAGTATCCAGCGGATCTTGGTGGCACTGAAATAGGCGTCGAGCGGAAGACCGGTCGCAAGAGTGATCCGCTCCTGCTCGGCCTGGTAGCGGCGGCAGATGTCGGCGGTGCGACGGCACTGCCATACGATGGCGTTGTGGACCGGCCGGCCACTCACCCGGTCCCATACGATGGTGGTCTCCCGCTGGTTGGTGATGCCAAGGGCCGCAATGGGGCCCGGATACTCGCGGCGAACCTCCCCTACGCACTCCAGAACACTCCGCCAGATCTCCATCGGATCATGCTCCACCCACCCCTCCCGGGGGTAGTGCTGGGTAAGTTCACGGTAGCTTCTCGAAACTGAAGCGCCTTCGGCATCGTAGACGATGCAGGTGGTTCCGGTGGTTCCCTGGTCGATGGAGAGAATGGCCATGGAGGTGCAACGAATGAAGTGGATGAATCCTGCTGATGCAACATATGCGACATGACCGACGGGTCATCAAGCCCTTAGCGAATCAACCATTTTAATGCAGATCCATGCATAAAAGTGGGACATTTTAAAGCACAGCAATGAATAAAAATGGCACAACCGCCCTCACTCCCCCGGCTTTTCGACCAGATACTTCCAGTACTTCATCGGCATGTTCGACTTCTGGAGCCGGGAGTCCTTTCTGTCAGCGATGGCTATTGAGCTGAAAAAGACCTTCCAGAGCGCCTGCACCTTCATTTCGTCCTCGCTGTGAGGCGGATTCGTAAACTCTTCGATGGCGCCGAAACGGAGCTCCCGCTGGTGCCAGCGGGCGGCGGTACGACGGCCTGCATCATAAATAAACCAATCCTCCGCCTTGAGCCTCCTGCTGAAATAGTAGGCAAGCGGCTGGAGGATGTTGCTCTCGGGCTCCATTCTGGCGAGGTAGGCCCCGTCACGGAGCTTTTCAAAGCGCAGGAGCCCTTTCATGCGGTGCAGCTCACGCGATGTTTTTTTGGCAGTTGCGACAATCTCCTTCACTGAAGGGTCGGTGAGGAAAGCGTTGACGTCCGCTCCGCTTTGGAGCGACAGCATGAGGTAGCAAACGAGGCTCCCCTCCATCCCCTTTTTTTCAGCGAGCAGGAACGTGAAGAGCGTTCGGGCCGCTTCGGGTGCATCGTGGCGGAGCCGCAGGAAGAATTCCGAGGCCCTTTCTGTGTCAGTCGGTACCATCGCCCCCTCCTCGAACAGGGTGTCCTCCCGTACAGCGAGCACAGCCTCCTCCGGGTGGGCATCGGTATCGAGAATGAAGGAGATGGCCGAAAGCAGGCCTTCGGCGGTTCCGTCGTAAAGATAGCTGTTCATGCAGGCATAGGGAAAAGGCCGGGAAGCACAAGCTGGCGTGGCTCCGACGGCGGTGAAAGGAGCCGATGCTCGCGAAGCAGCGGAGGAGCTGGAAGCGCGGGAAGACGGCTGTCATCGTTGACGGATATGAATGCCGAGTAATATACGCGCTTGAGATGCATTTTCCGGTACAGCCCTTCGGATAGTCGCAGGATCTGGAAATCGGATTCGGGGCTGGCGCCGATGATCATCTGCGTGCTCTGGCCCAGAGGAGCGAAGCTGGGAGCATGACGACTCCGGCGGCGTTCAGAAATGCTTGTAGTGATACCTCTGCCGATAGCAGACATGGGACCAAGGATGGCGTCCTTCTTCTTCTCGGGAGCCAGCCGTTCGAGCGAAGCTGCGGAGGGAAGTTCGATGTTCACGCTGATGCGGTCGGCACAGAGCCCTGCCCTATCAACCAGTTCGCTGCTGCAGCCGGGAATGACCTTCAGGTGGATGTACCCCCCGAACCCTGCCTCCTCACGGAGCAGTTCAGCAACCCGCACCATCCTCTCCATGGTATAGTCAGGACTTCCGAGCACGGCGGAACTGAGGAACAACCCCTCAATGTAGTTGCGGCGGTAGAAATCAAGCGTAAGGGAGACGACCTCCCCCGGACTGAACGAGGCACGCTCCACCTGGCTGCTCCTGCGATTGACGCAGTAGGCGCAGTCATAGGAGCAGTCGTTGGAAAGAAGGATCTTCAACAGGGATATGCAGCGTCCATCGTCGGACCAGCCGTGGCAGATACCACCCGAAGAAGCGTTGGCGGTGCCGGAGGACGCGCCATTCCGCCTGCTTCCGCTGGAAGCGCACATTGCATCATAACGCGCCGCGCCCGAAAGAATACGCAGTTTGGAGAGGGTGTCCATACCCTGAATATAAAAAAACAAGCCGCCCTTAAAGGCGGCTTGTGCGGGTATTTTCTGTCGGCGTAGCGGGATTTGAACCCACGACCCCTTCCACCCCAAGGAAGTGCGCTACCAGGCTGCGCTATACGCCGATACATGTCAATGCGGGTAGAAAGTATAAAAAAAATCTGTGGATTACTATAATATTTTTTCCCTGCAGCACCAGCCAGCGGAGCACCCGCTCACCTCAAAGCAAAAGTTGTCAACATCAGTCCACATTTCTGTCAGAAAAAATCAGATCCAGTCTGGTGACGCAAAACGATACAGCGGAACCCGGGCAAAACCGGTATTACAATACAATAAAACAACTTAACCGATAACCAGAATCACCTGTCGGCACAACACTCCATTGCAGAACTGAGCGGATGGACAGTTGTTCCACAAGTTGTCAACATTCTTTCAACATTGTGGACAACTTGCGGAACAGCAGAGAGGGCGGGGCTTTCGGGGCTTCAGCGGCGCAGGAAACGATGCTTCAGGTATTCCACAACGGGAGGAAGGATGGAGAAGATTATGATGGCGAGGATCAGCAGCTTGAAGTTCTCCTGCACGAACGACAGCTGCCCGAAAAAGTATCCGCTGTAACAGAAGAGCCCGACCCAGAGGAGAGCGCCCGTGATATTGAAAAGAATGAAGCGGCCGTAGGCCATGGCGCCGATGCCGGCGACGAATGGAGCGAAGGTGCGGACAATCGGCACAAAACGGGCGATGATGATGGTCTTGCCGCCGTACTTCTCGAAAAAGTGCCTGGTCTTGATGAGATGTGAGGGGTTGAAGATCATCGAGCGCTCGTAATCGAACACCTTTGGGCCTACCTTGTGGCCTATCCAGTAATTGAGGGTGTCGCCGAGCACTGCGGCCGTGAAGAAGACAAGAAAGAGCAGGTGCGGATCAAGGGCGGAACCGGCGACAGATGCCAGCGACCCGGCGGCGAAAATCAGCGAGTCACCCGGAAGGAACGGCGTGACGACAAGGCCCGTTTCAGCGAACACGATGAGGAAGAGGATCAGGTAGAGCCAAAGACCGTACTCTGCGGCAAGCACCTGGAGGTGGGTGTCGATATGCATGATGAAATCGACGAGGGCGCTGGTGAGGTCGAGCGGCGAATAGTGCATCGGGAAAGGGGGGTGGCTGAAAAAAAGTATTATTAGTTATTATATTAACTTTTCTCTTCCCGCAAAAGAACTGAACTGCCCCATGAGCTATTTCCCGACGAAGCGATGCCGGCTCTATTATGAGGATACCGCCGAATCGGATCCTTCGGCCATAGGGCGCCCTGCGGTGCTCTTCGTCAACGGCTGGGCCATCTCCGCCCGGTACTGGAAGCCGGTGGTGGAGCTGCTCTCCCCCTCCTACCGCTGCATCACCTACGACCAGAGCGGAACTGGACGGACGGTGATCAAAGGCCACAGCCCGTCGTTCACGATTGCGGGGTTTGCCGAGGAAGCCGGGGCACTCATCGAGCATCTCGGTCTCGACCGCCCGAAGAACCTCCACATCGTCGGCCACTCGATGGGCGGGATGGTTGCAACTGAACTCGCACTCCGTTACCGGGACGCACTGCTCTCGGCCACAATCATTGCCTGCGGCATCTTTGAAGAGACCCCATTCACAACTCTCGGTCTCTTTTTCCTCGGAGGGCTGATCGATGTCTCCCTGAGCTTCCGCAACATCTTCCAGGCCGGCCCGATGAAGACGCTATTCATCAAGCGTGCGGCAGCAAAGGATATCGGCAGGGAGTACAGCGACATCATCATAGAGGACTTCACCAGCTCAGACCGCGACGCGACAATCGCCGTGGGGAAATTCTCGATCGATCCCGAAGCGCTCCGGGCCTATACGCGCCATGTCATCGAAATACCCGCTCCGGTGCTCTGCTGCGTCGGCATGGAAGACCATACCATCCCCCCCGAGGGAACCATCACGCTCTACAATACACGCAGGAAAAAGTCGGCAGCACCGACAACGCTTCTCAAGTTCCAGGACCTCGGACACCTGCCGATGCTCGAAAACACGGCCGGGTTTGCCGATGGGCTGAAAAAACATTTTGATTCCTCGTCTCTTTTTCATAAAAAGGCGACTGACCCTATACGATAACGACACAGCAATGGATGCAACAATTTCAAGACTGAACCTGAACGTGTACACCTCATTATCCAGACTCTTCGTCATTCTCTCTCTTTCTTTAGCCGCCATCGCCTCGAACCCGCCCGAAGCCCGGGCAGGCTCCTCCATTCTCGGCCTGCCGAGCCTTGAGGAGCTCGAAAACCCGAACCCGGACCTCGCATCCCTCGTCTATTCAGAGGACGGTGTGCTCCTCCACAAGTTCTTCCTGAAGAACCGGACCTTCGTCCCCCTGCGTACGATTCCGATGTCGGTCCGCAATGCGCTGATCGCCACCGAGGATGTGGAGTTCTACCGCCATTGGGGCGTCGACATGCGCCGTCTGGTGCTCGCCATGGGCGAAAACATCCTGAAGGGCCGAACCCGCTGGCACGGAGCGAGCACCATCACCCAGCAGCTGGCCAAGAACCTCTTCCTGAGCCAGGAACGGACCGTCACGCGCAAGATGAAGGAGTTCGTCACGGCCGTCGAGCTTGAGAAAACCTACACGAAAAACGAGATCCTCGCCCTCTATCTCAACACCGTCTACTTTGGATCGGGAGCATACGGGGTCGAAGCTGCGTCGCGGACATACTTCGGCAAGCCTGCAAGCCAGCTGAATCTGCCGGAGAGCGCAACCCTCATCGCAACCCTGAAAAACCCGACCGCCTACAACCCGGCAAAAAACCCGGCTGGTTCCATCGGCAGACGGAACCTGATCCTTTCTCTGATGGCAAAGGAAAAGTTCATCACCGAAGCACAGGCCGCCAAGGCAAAACAGGCACGGCTGGTCCTCAAGTACACCCCTGCGACCCATCACGGCGCAGCGCCGTATTTCACCGAGTACATCCGCCAGACCGTTAAACCTGCTTCGATGCTCGGCGACGTCAACCTCTACCGTGACGGGCTGACCATACAGACCACCCTCGACAGCCGAATGCAGAAGTATGCCGAAGCGGCGGCCAGAGAGCACCTGGCAACCCTGCAGGCAACATTCGACCAGTCGTGGCGCTGGACTGAACCGCTGAAGAACCAGCTCATCCGTGAAAGCGCACGCTACAAGGAAATGCGCGAGGAAGACGGTCTCACCGACGCCGCAGCCATGGCAAAGCTCAAGAGGGACCGGGTATGGCTCAACGGCCTGCTCCGCGACAAGACCCGCATTCAGGTCGCGCTTGTAGCCATAGACCCCTCCAACGGTCACGTGAAAGCCTGGGTCGGCGGCAACCAGTTCGCCTCCGAGGACTACAAGTACCAGTTCGACCATATCTGGCAGGCGCGCCGCCAGCCCGGCTCGACCTTCAAGCCGTTCGTCTACACCGCAGCGATAGACAAGGGCATCCCCGCCAACTTCCAGGTGCTCGACAAGCCCCTCTCGCTGCAAAGCGGAGGCGGCATATGGTCGCCCCGGAACTCGGACGGATCCTCGGGTGGATGGACCACCCTGCGCTCGGCCATTGCCCGCTCACTGAACCAGGTGACGGTGCGCCTTGCCTATGAGCAGCTCAGCACCGCCGACATCATCAGCTATGCCCGCAGGATGGGCATCTCTTCGCCCATCCCATCGAACCTCTCCATCGCACTCGGCACCGCCGAAGTGTCTCCGCTTGAACTGGCAGGGGCATTCTCGACCTTCGCCAACAACGGGGTATGGAACCAGCCGGTATCCATACTGAGGGTCGAGGACAAGAACCACCATCTCATCTCCGAATACGTGCCGAACAGCCGCTTCGCCATCGACTCCACCACCAACTTCGTGATGGTCTCGATGCTGAAGGACGTCATCAATAAAGGCACCGGCATCGCAGTCCGCGCCCGCTACGGCCTTGAAATGGAAGCCGCCGGAAAGACCGGCACCACCCAGAGCCTCCGCGACGCATGGTTCGCCGGCTTCACCCCTCAGCTGGTCGCAGTGGTCTGGACCGGGTTCGACGACGAACGCATCAAGTTCACCTCCATGGAGTACGGCCAGGGCGCACGCGCCTCACTGCCCATCTGGGCCGGCTTCATGAAGCGCTGCTATGCCGATCCGTCACTCGGCCTTGAGAACCGCTATTTCCGCATCCCGGAAAATGTCATCGCAGTGCCGATATCCTCGACGTCCAACCGGCCCTCCGACCTGTTCGACAGCGATGTCTACATCGAGTACTTCACCCCGAAAGGGTTCCAGAACTACCAGCAGCATCCCGAACGGACAGAAAACGCCGTGCCGGACACATCAAGAGGCCCTGCGGCTGTTCCCGCTGAACAGCCTTCATTTTAATACAACCACAACCGCGCTCCCATGCAATCTGTCCTGGTACTGGATTTCGGATCACAATACACCCAGCTGATCGCCCGCCGTATCCGCGAACTCGGCATCTATTCCGAGATCCTCCCATACAGCACCACGCCTGAGGCCATACGGGAACATGATCCCAAGGCGATCATTCTTTCCGGCGGCCCTACGAGCGTCTACGGCGAATCGGCCATCCTGCCGCACCCCGGCATTTTCTCGCTCGGCCTCCCCATCCTCGGCATCTGCTACGGCCTGCAGGCCATTGCCAACCATTTCGGGGGTGCGGTTGAAAGCTCTTCAAAGCAGGAGTTCGGCCGTGCGAAAATCCTGGTCGACAGGACGGAAGGCCACGAAAGCATGCTGTTCAAGGACATTCCGGATTCGGACGTATGGATGAGCCACGGCGACAAGGTGACCCGCATGCCTGAAGGGTTCCAGATTACCGCCAGCAGCGGCAACTCGGAAATGTGCGCCATCGAGAGCTTCGGCCCGAAGGCCGCCCTCAAGATCTACGGCCTGCAGTTCCACCCCGAGGTACAGCATACCCTCTACGGCAAACAGCTTCTTTCGAACTTCCTCATCAACATTGCCGGCATACGGCCCGACTGGTCGTCGAAAAGCTTCATCGAGCACCAGATCGAGGATATCCGCCAGCGCGCCGACAAAGGAACGGTCATCTGCGGCATCAGCGGCGGCGTCGACTCCACCGTGGCGGCAGTCCTTGTCAGCAAAGCCATCGGCAAGCAGCTGCACTGCGTCTTCGTCGACAACGGCCTGCTCCGCAAGAACGAAGCCCGGAAGGTGATGGAGTTCCTTAAACCCCTCGGCCTGAACATCACCCTTGCCGACTCCGCGGACCTCTTCCTCGGACGCCTTAAAGGGGTGGCCTCTCCCGAAAAGAAACGCAAGATCATCGGACGCACCTTCATCCGCGTCTTTGAAGAGCATATCAACGAGGAGAAGTTCCTCGTCCAAGGGACCCTGTACCCCGACGTCATTGAAAGCCAGAGCGTGAAAGGACCTTCGGAGACGATCAAGTCGCACCACAACGTGGGCGGCCTGCCGAAGCGCATGAAACTGAAACTCATCGAACCGCTCCGTGAGCTCTTCAAGGACGAGGTCCGCGCCGTCGGCCGCGAGCTCGGCATTCCGGAAGACATCCTCATGCGCCACCCCTTCCCGGGCCCGGGCCTCGCCGTCAGGGTGCTCGGCTCACTCACCAGGGAGCGGCTTGACATACTCCGCGAAGCCGATGAAATCTACATCGACGAGTTGAAGTCCAGCGGGCTCTACCAGCAGGTATGGCAGGCGTTCTCCGTACTGCTTCCTGTCCAGTCGGTCGGCGTGATGGGTGACAAGCGCACCTACGAGAACGTGCTTGCACTGCGTGCCGTGGAGTCCACCGACGGCATGACGGCCGACTGGGCCCACCTCCCGCACGACTTCCTCGCAAAAGTATCGAACAGGATCATCAACGAGGTCCGCGGCATCAACCGTGTCGCCTACGACATCTCATCGAAACCCCCGGCCACAATCGAATGGGAATAATACAGTAGCATGCAGCAGAAAAATGCTTACGGGTTTCTTGCCGGCGTCATCATAGGAACACTAGGCGGCCTTATCGGGCTGGGCGGTGCTGAGTTCCGCCTGCCGCTCCTGATTGGATTCTTTGGCTTTCCGGCACTGGAAGCAGTGATTCTGAACAAGGCGATGAGCCTGGTGGTCGTAGCATCAGCGTTGCCGTTCAGGGCAGGAGCTGTCTCATGGAGCCTGCTTGCCGAACACTGGCAGATTGTCATGAACCTGCTTGCAGGAAGCCTGCTGGGAGCTTGGACGGGTGCGGGATGGGCCACAAAGCTTCGATCAAAAGGGTTATACAAAATCATTGCCATCCTTCTTGTCGTCATCGCAGCCATAATGATCAGCAGCCATATGATGGAGGGTGCCGGCAGTCCGATGCTGGAGAATGCTCTACTGCTGGCACTCAGCGGAGCAGTTGCAGGGTTCGCCATCGGCGTTGTTGCCGCCCTGCTCGGTGTTGCCGGCGGGGAACTGCTTATCCCGACGCTCGTGATTCTCTTCGGCGTCGACATCAAGCTTGCCGGCAGCCTGTCTCTAGCCGTCAGCCTGCCAACCATGCTGGTCAGCTTTACCCGTTACAGCCGCGACCGGAGTTTTTCAGTCCTCGGCGCCAATAAGCCGTTTCTCTTCCTTATGGCGGCGGGCTCCATCGCCGGAACCTGGATTGGAGGCCGTTTACTCGGCGTTGTTTCTGAAACCGTACTGATCCCGATGCTCGTCCTGCTTCTGCTGCTGTCCGCCCTCAAGGTATGGAAGCACCAGTAAACACCTCCACCAAGAACATCCATTGTAACGAGAAGGCATGAAAGAACTCCTCCTCATCAATATTTCAGGCCCGGACCGTCCGGGCCTCACCGCATCCATCACCGGGGTGCTCTCCAGCCACCTGATTCCGGTGCTCGACATCGGCCAGGCCGTCATCCACGACCATCTCGCACTCGGCATGCTGGTGGAAATCCCCGGCGGATCGGACTCGGCCGCCATCATGAAGGACCTCCTCTTTAAAGCGCACACCCTCGGCCTGCAGCTCACCTTCACGCCGGTCACCGAGACCGAGTACGCCCGGTGGGTCGACGAGCAGGGCAAAACCCGCCACCTGCTCTCGCTGCTCGGACGCAGGATCACCGCAGAACACCTCGGACAGGTGACTTCCATAGTCGCCGCCCACGGCCTGAACATCGACACCATAAACCGCCTCTCCGGGCGTGTCCCCCTCGAAAACGCGACGACGGATGACATAACGAAGGCCTGCGTAGAGTTTTCGGTGCGCGGCACCCTCCAGAATGAAGCGAAGTTCCGCGAGGAACTGCTCATCGTCACCGACACGCTCGGCATCGACATCGCATTCCAGGAAGACAACATCTTCCGCCGCAACCGCCGTCTCGTAGTGTTCGACATGGACTCAACCGTCATCACCTCCGAGGTGATCGACGAACTGGCCCTTGAAGCGGGTGCAGGGGCCGAAGTGTCCGCCGTTACAGAGCGTGCGATGCGCGGTGAACTGGACTTCTCTGAAAGCCTCCGCCAGCGGGTCATGAAACTGCAGGGACTGGAAGAAGGTGTCCTTGAGAAGGTCGCCCGGCGACTGCAGCTCACCGAAGGAGCCGAAACCCTCTTCCACAACCTGCACAACCTCGGCTTCAAAACCGCCATCCTCTCCGGCGGGTTCAGCTATTTCGGGAGGTTCCTGCAGAAGAAGCTGAAGGTCGACTACGTCTATGCCAATGAACTGGAAATCAAGGACGGCAAACTCACCGGCAACGTGATAGGACAGGTGGTGGACGGAAAAAGGAAGGCTGAACTGCTGGAGCACATCGCAGGAAAGGAGAACATCCGCCTCGAGCAGACCATCGCCGTCGGCGACGGAGCCAATGACCTTCCCATGCTCGCAAAAGCCGGACTCGGCATCGCCTTCCGCGCCAAACCCATTGTGCGCGAAAGCGCCCGCCAGGCCATCTCGACCCTCGGCCTCGACGCCATTCTCTACCTCATGGGCTTCCGCGACCGCGACAGCCTGCGTTAAACAATCACCGTGCGCCCGCCCGGGGCGACGGGCAGAGCCTCCCGGACGCTCCAGGTGTTGAGGGGGTATGTCAGTCGATGTATTCCACGAACTGCAGGAAATCTGCGGCGGGAGGAAGAGTGATCGCGCCTGAGGTGCAGATGGGCACGCAGCGGGTGCAGAGCACCACACAGCTGTAGGGGTTGGCGACGATCAGTTTCGGGCGGTGGATGCCGGCGGGGTCGGGCGGTCCCGGCTCGAATACCCCCGGCCGGCAGAGTACCTTGCAGTCGCCGCAGCCGTTGCATAGCTCAGGCTTGATGGTCGGGTACCAGGGGATCTCCTCTCTTGGAACCGTGAGACGTTTCTTCATTTTTACCTGAGCCTTACCCTCCACCGTTGCGGGTTTCGGTGGGCAGACGGGCGCAGATGGAGCGCTCGGTGCCAATGAGGGTGCCTGCGGAACAGATGGCGGGACCGCTGCGGCAACAGCCCCGTCCTCGAAACCGCCCATGGAGCGCGACTTCTGCAGGCGCCGCAGGGAACGGACAGGGCGACAGAGGCAACCCTCGCAGGTGGGTTTTTCACACCTTCCGGAAAAACAGTCAAGAATCAGCATACGGAGTCATAAACCCCTGGAGCTTCACAGCGATGCATCCAGGGCACTTGTCGTTACGGGTTCAATGGATGAGTTCCACAAAGTGTTCGAAATCGGCAGCAGCCGGAAGCGTTATCGCACCCGACGGGCACCGGGGTTCACAACGGGTGCAGAGCACCACGCAGTTGAAGGGGTTCATGACCGTCATCTTCGGACGCCCTGCACCAACCTCAAGCGCGGGGCCGAACACCCCCGGCCGGCAGATATCCATACACTCTCCGCATCCATTGCAGAGTTCCGGGTCAATCACTGGAAACCATGCAATCTCTTCACGCGGAGCTGTGAGGCGTTTTTTCTGTCGTGGAGTGGTCATTGGGTGGTCATTGGGCGGTCATTGAGAGCGTCATTGAGAGAGTCATTGAGAGAGTCACATGGTTCGCTTCTCTCATGTGAAAGAACGCTGAAAAGCCTATCGCCCCCATCTGTCCTGCACCAGGGGGTGCAGGACGGAGAGAGGAGGCAAAAGTTTCGAGGGGGGAACCATCAGCTCTGTTTCTCGGCACAGCGGTCGAGATGGCGGAGCTTTATTTCCACGGCTTCGGCAGCCTTGAGCAGCGGGTAGCCGGTGGGCGGGCCGGTAAGCAGCGGATGGGTACCGAACTGCAGGGTGAGGAGTTCGTTGATGGTCATCTTCGTCTCGATGATGACACCGATGACGTTGATCAGCTCGCCTGCGCTGTTGCCGCCGGTGACCGCGCCGCCGAGCACGAGGCCGGATTCACGGTTGACGATGAGCTTGACGAACTGCGTAGCGGTGCCGGGCATGGATTTCGGGTGCTTGTCGATGCCCTCGAACCCTGCAGACACAACATCGAACCCGCGCTCTTTGGCGAGGCATTCGGTCACGCCTGCCGCAGCGAAGGTGATGCCGCCGATCGCGGTAGAGAAGATGGAGATGGTGCCGCCGAAGGTGCGGAGACGGGAGAGGCCGAAGAGGTTCATACCGGCGATCCTTGCCTCTGAGACGGCCGTTGAGGCGAGCATCAGGCCCTTGACGATGCGGGTGATGAAGGAGAACTTCTCGGCGCAGTCACCAACGGCGAAGATATCCTTGTCCTCGGTGCGCATGTACTCGTCGACACGGATGGCACCAAGCTCATTGATCTTGATGCCGGCTTTTTCGGCAAGCGTGACGTTCGGGGCGTAGCCGGTGGCGAGGATGACGGCGTCGGCAGGAACCGAGTCGCCGCTCTCAAGCAGCACCCTCGACACCTTCCCGTTTTCTCCAGCGAGCTCATGGACCTTTTCACCGGTGCGGAGCACAATGCCGCGATCCCTCAGTATCCCTTCGGCCTGCAGCGACAGATCGCTGTCGAATGCGAGGCTGAGCACATGCGGCAGCACTTCGACAAGCGTGATCTGTTTGCCTTTCTTCGAGAGCTCGTCGGCCATCTCGACGCCGATGAACCCGCCGCCGATGATGACGATGCGCTCGCATGACTCAAGGCGCCGGCGTACATCAGCAAGATAGTTGCGGTCTTTAGGAATGGTGAAGACATTCTGGAGATCCCGCCCCTTGAGCCAGCCCGGAACCCTCGGCAGTGAGCCGGTGGCAATGACGAGCTTGTCGAAGGTGATGGTCACTCCATTGGCTGTGGTTGCGGTCTTTGTCGAACGGTCGAGTGAGACCACCTCGTCGATGAGGAGCTCGACACCGGCACCTTCGATATGTGCATTCGGGATCACGTTCTGCTCGATGCCCTGAAGGGTACCGAACACATAGGGAATCCCGCAGGGAACCACGGCTTCAGCTTCCTTCCTGACGATCAGAAAACTTTTGGCGGCATAAAACGCCTTGCCTGTCGTGGCTGCGGCTATACCTGCGGCACTGCCGCCTATTACGAGTACATCTACGCTCTTCTGCATCATCGCCCCTTCTTATTGTTTAGTACTGCATTACGTTACAACTATACTGCTCCTGCAATCCTACGAACGTCTTCAGCAAAAATCCTGCATGCTTCCGCGACCCCATCGGGGTTTTTCCCGCCTGCTGTTGCAAGCTCCGCCCTGCCGCCTCCGCCGCCCTTGACGGCTGCTGCTGCAAGACGGATCAGCTTTCCCGCGTCGATGCCTTTTTCCTTCACCGCCACGTCCGATGAAAACGCCGCAAGCGACACCTTCCCGTCGGCGATACTGCAGAGCAGGCCGGCCGAAACGGGAAGTTTTTCACGGAGCGCCATGGCCGCCGAACGGAGGGTATCGGCGTCGACACCTTCGAGCACCTTCGTCACGATCCGGCACCCACCAATCTCCTCGGCCGATGTGGCATCACGGACGAGCGCGTCGATCACCGAAGCACTTTTGAGTCCGGCCAGTTCTTTTTCAAGTTCCTTCTTTTCCTCCTGCAGTTCGGCCAACTTCTCTGCGACAGCCTCATCCGCCTTCAGTTTGAGCTGCTGGCGCACATCCTGGAGTTCATGATACTCTTTCCAGAGGAGCATTTCGGCCGCACGGCCGGTGAGCGCCTCGATTCGGCGGATGCCGGCGGCTGCGGAGGACTCGCTGATGATCTTGAAGATGCCGATCTGGCCGATGTTGTCGACATGGGTGCCGCCGCAGAGCTCCGCAGAGATGCCCGGCACTTCGACCATCCTGACACGCTCAGCGTACTTGTCACCAAAGAACGCAAGAGCCCCTTTGGCGATGGCCTCATCGTAGGGAAGGTCGGCGTGCTTGGAAACGTGTGCGGCACAGCGGATATGTTCGTTCACTTCAGCCTCAACAGCCTGGATCTCTTCGGGCGTCATTTTTGAAAAGTGGCTGAAGTCGAACCGCAGACGCTCTGAGGTGACGAACGAGCCTTTCTGCTGCACGTGGCTGCCGAGAATGCGGCGGAGCGCGGCGTGGAGCAGGTGGGTTGCGGTATGGTTTCGCTCGGTTTCCTGACGGAGGATGCGCTCAACCGATGCATCAACGGGAGTGGCCTCTTCAATCACTATGTCCATAGGATCGATCTCGGTGTCACGGACCTTGTCGAAGGCGCGGCTGACAACGTGGACGAACGAGTCGCCGTCCTTCCGGGTGTCGGTCACCTGCATGCGGTAGGCAGCACTCTCCAGCCATCCCCGGTCGCCTGTCTGGCCGCCGCTTTCGGCATAGAAGGGAGTCTCGGCAAGGACCAGAAGAAGATGGCCCGAAGCATGGGCGGCGCCAATGATGGTTGAGGGCATTGCAAGGCGGTCGTAACCGAGGAAGGTGGTGGCATGGCTGTCGCTGAACCACTGCCAGCTGCCGGCACCATCTCCGGTCTGCTGTTTTTCACGCCTGTCACTTCTGGCACGGGATTTCTGCTCCTGCATGCAGTGCTCGAAGCCTTCGCCGTCGACATCAAGGCCTGCCTCGGTGGCAAGCAGACGGGTGAGGTCGAACGGGAACCCGTAGGTGTCGTAGAGCTTGAAGGCATCTTCTCCCTTCAGCATCCTGCCTCCAGCCCGGGCCGTTGCTGCCGCCAGTTCGCCGAAGATCTCCATGCCGCGGTCAAGTGTCGTGATGAAGCTCTCCTCTTCTGCCCGTATGATGCGCTCGACCGCATCACGGCGGTCGCGCAGCTCGCCGAACACGTCGCCCATGGAGTCGGCAAGCGTACCGACAAGCTGATGGAGGATGGGACCGCTGCAGCCAAGGTCCCTTGAGTAGCGAAGCGCCCGGCGCAGGATGCGGCGAAGCACATAGCCGCGCCCTTCGTTCGAAGGCATGGCACCGTCGGAAAGGGCAAAGGTGAGGGTGCGGGCATGGTCTGCAATCACCCGCATGGCGATGTCCTGACGCCCGTCCATCGAAGCGCCGTAGGTGACGCCCGTCAGCTCCGAGAGGCGCTGAAAGAGCGGGAGGAAAACATCCGTATCATAGTTGGAGGCCTTTGACTGCATGACGGCGCATACGCGCTCGAAGCCCATGCCGGTATCGACATGGCGCTGCGGCAGCGGCTCGAGCCGGCCGTCCGGCTGGCGGTCATACTGGATGAAGACAAGGTTCCATAACTCTATGGCCCGGTGGTCACCGGCGTTGACGAGTTCTTTTCCGGAGCCGTCGGGGGTGAGGTCGATATGGATTTCAGAACAGGGACCGCAGGGGCCG
This sequence comes from Pelodictyon luteolum DSM 273, assembly GCF_000012485.1. Classification (NCBI taxonomy): domain Bacteria; kingdom Pseudomonadati; phylum Chlorobiota; class Chlorobiia; order Chlorobiales; family Chlorobiaceae; genus Pelodictyon; species Pelodictyon luteolum. The sequence continues at coordinate 2,170,747 of NC_007512.1, forward strand.
GTTTCGCCCATCTCCCAGAAGTTGTCCTTGTCGCCGAAGCGGAGGATGTGGGAGGGCTCGATTGAGGTCTTCTCCGCCCAGATGCGGGCGCTTTCATCGTCGTCGTGGTAGACGGTGGCGTAGAGCCGGTCGGCCGGCAGTTTCCATACTTCGGTGAGGAGCTCCCAGGCCCAGCTGATGGCTTCCTCTTTATAATAGTCGCCGAACGACCAGTTGCCGAGCATCTCGAAAAAGGTGTGGTGGTAGGTATCGCGCCCCACGTCTTCAAGGTCGTTGTGCTTGCCGGAAGCGCGGATGCACTTCTGGGTGTCGGCTGCACGGGTGTATGGCCTCGTGCCCTTTGCAAGGAAGACGTCCTTGAACTGGTTCATGCCGGCGTTGGTAAAAAGAAGCGTCGGGTCGTCGGCAGGAATGACCGGAGCGGAACGGACGATGGTGTGGCTCTTTGCGGCAAAAAAATCCAGGAAGGACTGCCTGATTTCTCGGGAATGCATAGCGAGGGTGAATCTGGTTTCTGTAGGGCCGTTTATGCCTTGAAGGCTCAATGGGCTGGCTCTTTCGGCGACAAAGTTAACCTTTTTACGCCCTTGTTGCCAACCAAATATGTATTGTTTTTCACGCCGGCAACCATCCCTTCCGGCAAAGTGAGCTGCATATGCAATCCCCCCATCTTCCGTAAAAAAGGATTATATTCATGGAGCTACCCGCTCCGGGGAGCCATACTCGAACACCAAAGGGAGGATCGCTATGAGCTGGGGAGTTGAAGATGAAGCCCGCCGCAAAGGGGTGAAAGCGTTGATGGATCTTTCCGAAAAGATCATGCGTGAAAACCCGAATCACGTCAACGATGTCAAAAAAAGCGACAGCGGATGCTGGATGGAACAGATGTACGGCATGCAGCGCTGCGACTTCTGCGACCTCGCCTCCGACTGCCCTATCCGCGAAGAGTCCGAGTGGCAGGCCTACCTGAAGGAAAACAACATCGTCATCGAAAAAAATCCCCCTGGAGAGGGAGGACCCGCACCAGCCGGCACCTGACAACGGAGGCTGGATATTAGGGGCTTGCGTAAGCCCGAATGATGCCTTATATTCTATACTTTAGCGTAGAATGCAGCAGGGGGCGCCCTGTATCTCATCACCCGCCAGCAATACATTTCACCATACAGCGACCCGATGAACGCCATGAGGGGATGTTCACCGCTGGGAGGATTTTGCTGTTTATCAACCTTGAAAAGTAATTAAGGGACAATGACTGACACAAAAACGACAACACGACAGGTCAATGTGACATCGAAAACCAGCGTGACGGTGCTCTTCGCCGGCGACTCTGGTGACGGCATGCAGCTGACCGGCACGCAGTTCGCCAACACCGTCGCGGTGTACGGGTCCGACCTGAATACCTTCCCGAACTTCCCCTCGGAGATCCGCGCCCCGGCCGGCACCATCTCAGGCGTTTCGGGCTTCCAGATGCAGTTCGGCAGCACCGCCGTCTACACTCCCGGCGCAAAGTTCGACGTACTCATCGCCATGAACGCGGCAGCATTGAAGTCGAACATCGACAAGCTTCACCATGGCGGCATCATCATCACCGATACCGACGGATTCGATGCCAAGAACCTGAAGCTCTCGGGCTACGGCGAAGGCAACAGCCCGCTTGAGGACGGATCGCTTCAGGACTATACTCTCTTTGAAATCCCGGTTGTTTCACTCACCCGCGCTGCTCTCGCCGACACCGGTCTCAGCGTGAAGAACATCGACCGCTGCAAGAACATGTTCATCCTGGGCATCCTCTACTGGCTCTACAGCCTGCCCATCGACACCACCGTCAAGACCCTGCAGACGAAATTCAAGAACAAGGCCGACATTGCCGAGGCCAACATCAAGGCGGTACAGGCAGGTTATAATTTCGGTGACGAAACCGACATGTTCGCACAGTTCGGGCGCTTCGAAGTCGGCCCTGCAGCGATGAAGAAGGGTACCTACCGCCGTGTCACAGGCAACGAGGCAGCCGCCATCGGTCTTGCCGCCGCATCGAAGAAAGCCGGCCTGAAGCTCTTCCTCGGCTCCTACCCGATCACCCCGGCTACCGAGATCCTCCAGGCGCTCGCCAACATGAAGAAGTGGGGCGTGAAGACGTTCCAGGCCGAAGATGAAATCGCCGGCGTACTTTCAAGCATCGGCGCATCCTACGGCGGCGCGCTCGCCGCCACAAGCACCTCCGGACCCGGCCTTGCGCTCAAGTCCGAGGCGCTCGGCCTTGCCGTCATCATGGAACTGCCGCTCGTCGTCATGAACGTGCAGCGCGGCGGCCCCTCAACAGGCCTTCCGACCAAGCCCGAACAGTCCGACCTCTTTATCGCCATGTACGGCCGCCACGGCGACGCTCCGATGCCCGTCATCGCCGCCTACTCGCCGGTCGACTGCTTCTATGCAGCCTACGAGGCCGCAAAGATCGCCGTCGAGCATATGACCCCGGTCATCTGCCTCACCGACGGCTACCTCGCATTCAGCTCCGAGCCGATGCTGATCCCCTCACCCGACAGCCTCCTGGAAGTGAAGCCGGTCTTCGCAAAACCCAGGAACGAAGGCGACGACCCCTACCTGCCCTACAAGCGCAATCAGCTCGGCGTAAGGGAGTGGGCCGTTCCCGGCACCAAGGGCCTCGAGCACCGCGTCGGAGGGCTTGAGAAGGCGAATGAAACCGGCAACGTGTCGCACGACCCCCTCAACCATCAGCTGATGACGGATCTCCGCATGGAGAAGGTCGCACGCATCGCCGACTGCATCCCGCTCCAGACCATCGACAATGGAGCAGAGAAGGGCGACCTGCTCGTGCTCGGATGGGGTTCGACCTACGGCGCCATCAAGATCGCCGTCGACCGTGCCCTCAAAGCCGGCCACAGCGTCGCACACGCCCACCTGCGCTACCTTAATCCCTTCCCGAAAAACCTCGGCGAGATCCTCAGGAACTACAAGAAAGTGCTCATTCCCGAGAACAACTGCGGCCAGCTGCTGCTCATGATCAGGGACCAGTTCCTCATCGAGCCGGTAGCGTTCAACAAGGTCGAGGGACTGCCGTTCAACGAGATGGAAATCGAAGCAAAAATCACCGATATCGTAAAGGAGCTTTAAATCATGACCGATACACTAACCACCCTGACCGCCAAGGATTTCACCTCCAATCAGGAGCCAAAATGGTGCGCCGGCTGCGGAGACCATGCGGTCCTGCAGCAGCTGAAAAGCGCTATGGCCGACCTTAACCTCAAGACTGAAGAGGTTGTCGTGGTATCCGGCATCGGATGCTCCTCCCGCCTCCCCTACTACGTGGCCACATATGGGGTGCACGGCATCCACGGCCGCGCCCTGCCGGTTGCCAGCGGCCTGAAAGCCGCCCGCCCCGAACTCAACGTCTGGGTCGCGACCGGAGACGGTGACGCCCTTTCCATCGGCGGCAACCATTACATCCACACCATCAGGCGCAACCCCGACCTGAATGTGATCCTGCTCAACAACGAGATCTACGGTCTGACCAAGGGCCAGTACTCTCCGACCTCGAAGATCGGCCAGAGGACGGTGACCTCACCCAACGGCCTGATCGATTACCCGATAAACACCATTGCCCTGACGCTCGGCGCCGGTGGCACCTTTGTTGCAAGGGTGACGGACCGCGACGGCAAGTTCATGCGCGAAATCTTCAAGCGCGGAGCCCGGCACCGCGGCACCTCGCTGATTGAAATCTATCAGAACTGCCCGATCTTCAACGACAACGCCTTCTCGGCTTTCACCGACCGCGAGCGTAAGGCCGACACCACGCTGTATGTAGAGCATGGTCAGCCGCTGGTATTCGGCAAGGAAAGCGACAAGGGCATCCGCCTCGACGGCTTCAAACCGGTCGTTGTCAACCTCAACGATGCCTCGGTATCGAAAAACGACCTCTGGATCCACGATGAGGGCGACTTCAACAAAGCCAACATCCTCTCACGCTTCTTCGACAATCCGAATGCTTCCGAGGACTTCCCCCCGAGGCCATTCGGCATTTTCTATGTGGAAGACCGCTTCACCTACGAAGATGCGCTCACCGCACAGGTCGAAAAGGCTCAGGAGAACGGCGAAGGAACGCTCGAGGCCCTGCTTGCAGGCAACAGCACCTGGACCATCAAGTAACCCCTGCCTGAACAAACAGGACGGGCATAACAGAAAAGCCGGCTGCAGAGCCGGCTTTTCTGTTTCTACACTAATCCATGTACTCCCCGTTAAACCTCCGGATAAACCCGGAGACTGCGGGCCGGAGGCGGTGTTCACCCTTCGTCGTTCCACACGCCCATGGCGGAGAACTTTTCAATACGGTTGTTGACAAGCTCTTTCTCCGGCACAGGCATGAGCGCCTTCAGCTCTTCGATGAGCATCCCTTTCAAGGTGGAGGCCATAGCCTCGGGGTCGGTATGCGCACCACCCATCGGTTCAGGTATGATGCGGTCGATAATTCCCTGCTTCAGGAGGTCTTCCGCCGTGAGCTGCAGCGCCTCGGCCGCCTGCTCCTTATAGTTCCAGCTCCGCCACAGGATGGACGAGCAGCTTTCAGGGGAGATGACGGAGTACCAGCTGTTTTCAGCCATCAGGATGCGGTCACCGACACCGAGACCGATGGCACCGCCGCTTGCGCCTTCACCAATGATGACGACGATGACCGGGACGGTAAGCTTGGCCATTTCATAGAGATTGCGGGCGATGGCCTCAGCCTGTCCGCGCTCTTCGGCCTCGATGCCGGGGAATGCCCCGGGGGTATCGATGAGGGTGATGACGGGCTTCCGGAACTTCTCTGCGAGCTTCATCAGCCTGAGCGCCTTGCGGTACCCTTCGGGCTGGGCCATGCCAAAGTTGCGGTAAAGGTTCGACTTGGTGTCGCGACCTTTCTGGTGGCCGATCACCATAACCGGCTGGGAGTATCCCGATGCACGGTCTTCCAGGCGGGCGAACCCGCCGACGATAGCCTTGTCATCGCTGAAGTGCCGGTCGCCGGCCAGTTCAACGAAGTCACAGGTCATCATGTAGATGTAATCGAGCGTATAGGGGCGTTCCGGGTGGCGGGCCAGCTGCACCTTCTGCCACCTGGTAAGGTTTTTGTAGATCGACCGCCGAAGTGCGTCGACCTTCTTTTCCAGAGTTTCAATTTCTTTCGAGAGCGCATCGCTCTCCACGGGTGCCTGTTCGCGGGAGCTGCTCCGGAGACACTCGCGCATCTCGTTCAGCTTGGCTTCCAGTTCAACAACGGGCCGTTCAAAATCCAGCACGACATTCGTAGCCATAGTGCGTAGTATAATATAAGATGGTCGCCTCCTTCGCCCCCTTATGGGGTTCGGACGCGGTTAGCGATAAAAAAAGCCCATCAGGCAGATGCCCGGATGGACTTTTTTATAATAATACAGCACAAAGCGGGAGAGAAGGGGATTATCCACCGACCTCGTCCTTGAGCGCCTTGCCAGGCTTGAACTTCACAACTTTCTTGGCAGGAATGGTGATGGCCTTTCCGGTCTGGGGATTGCGTCCCTGACGTGCAGCCCTGTCGCCCGTGGTGAAGGTGCCGAAGCCAACGAGAGTGACATCGTCGCCGCCCTTGAGGGAGGAGGTAACGACATTGATGAAAGCGTTGACTGCGCGCTCGGCATCAACTTTGGTAAGTTTGGCCTGTGCGGCAATCTTCTCTACTAACTCAGCTTTTGACATGTGGCATTGTTTTTTGTTGAAGTAAAACCCGATCAATAATGCAAAGGTACTAATGGAATGAATTTAAACAGTACTTCATAAAGATGCAATCTGTTTTTACCCATAAAAGCCAATAGATTCGGCTATTTGAAGTTCGTCGTGCGCTATGTTATATTCACTATCTTTGATTCGGGGATTCCAGGAGGAGGCCCCGGTACGTAAATATTTCACCCGAGCAATGACTTCGATCAGCAACATATCCAAAGGTTCCATCATCCGATTCAAGGGGGAACCCCATATCATGGAAAGCCTTGTACACCGAACGCCGGGCAATCTCCGGGCATTTTATCAAGCAAGCATGCGCAATCTCAAAAGCGGCCGAAACGTCGAGTACCGCTTCAGCGCCACAGAGTCCGTCGATCTCATCGTCACCGAACGGAAGGAGTACCAGTACCTCTATCCAGACGGCAGCGACTTTGTCATGATGGACAACGAAACCTTCGACCAGATCAATGTCCCCGAATCGGCAATCGGTCCTGCAGTCCGCTTTCTCAAGGACGGTGTGAACGCCATGATAGTATTTTCAGATGACGGTGCCATTCTCAGCGTCGAGCTCCCGACCTTTGTCGAAGTGGAGATCACTGAGACCAGCCCTGCCACAAAGGACGACCGGGCCACCAGCGGCACCAAGACCGCGGTGATTGAAACCGGCGCCGAGGTCAATGTTCCCATGTTTCTTCAGACCGGCAGCATCATCCGCGTCGACACCCGCAGCGGGGAGTACATTGAGCGGGTAAAAAAATAACCTAAAGCCTCACCTATCATGAATCTCAACGAAATCAAGCAGCTCATCGGCCTCGTCAACGGCTCTGATCTTCAGGAAGCCATCATCGAAGAGGGTGACTTCAAGATCATCCTCCGCCGCAGCGTACCCCAGAGTGTGCAGTACGCACCGGCTCCCGCTCCCGCACCGGCTGCTCCAGCTGTCGCGCCTGCGGCAGCTCCGGCACCTGTCGTCGAAGCAACCCTCACCGCTCAGGCTGCCGGATTGATCGACGTCTGCTCACCGATCGTCGGCACCTTCTATCAGGCGTCCTCACCCGATGCCGCTCCCTTCGTCAGCGTCGGCGACACCGTGAAGAAAGGCGACATTCTCTGTATCATCGAAGCCATGAAGCTGATGAACGAGATCGAAGCCGAGATTTCCGGCACCATTGCCGAAATTCTTGTCGAAAACGGCCAGCCGATCGAGTACGACCAGCCCCTTTTCCGCATCAAACCCTAAACAATGCCATCCCCAACAACCGTGTTCAAGAAAATCCTTGTCGCAAACCGGGGCGAAATCACCCTTCGCATCATGCAGACCTGCCGTGAGATGGGCATCAGCACGGTTGCAGTCTATTCAAAAGTAGATGCTGATTCGATCCATGTGAAGTATGCCGACGAGGCAGTCTGCATCGGACCCGCCCTGTCGAAGGAGAGCTACCTCAACATCCCGCGCCTGATGGCCGCGGCCGAGGTCACCAATGCCGATGCGATCCATCCCGGTTACGGGTTCCTCGCCGAAAATGCCGATTTTTCCGATGTCTGCGCTTCGGCCGGCATCAAGTTCATCGGCCCTTCGGCCAGGATGATCAACCAGATGGGCGACAAGAACACCGCAAAGTCGACCATGATCGCGGCTAACGTCCCGGTCGTTCCCGGCAGCCCCGGTCTCGTCACCGACCTCAAGGAAGCCATTGCCGTAGCGAAAAAGACCGGCTACCCCGTCATCATCAAGCCGACCGCAGGTGGCGGAGGAAAGGGGATGCGGGTCGTGCATGAGGAAAGCCAGCTTGAAAAAGCGCTCAACACGGCAAGAAGCGAAGCCGAGCAGGCTTTCGGCAACAGCGGCGTTTATATAGAGAAGTTCCTCGAGAATCCCCGTCATGTTGAAATCCAGATCCTTTCGGACCAGCACGGCAACACCCTTCACCTCGGCGAGCGCGACTGCACCGTGCAGCGCCGCCACCAGAAACTGATTGAAGAGACTCCCTCCCCGGTAGTCGATGAGGCGCTGCGTAAAAGAATGGGTGATGCGGCCGTTGCAGCCGCAAAGGCAATCAACTATGAGGGTGCTGGCACCATCGAGTTCCTGCTCGACCGCCACAAGGACTTCTATTTCATGGAGATGAATACCCGCATCCAGGTCGAGCATCCAGTCACCGAAGAGCGCTACGATGTGGATATCGTGAAGGAACAGATTCTGATTGCGGCCGGCGAGTCGCTCAAAGGACGCGTCTTCACCCCGAAGGGTCACTCCATAGAGTGCCGCATCAACGCAGAGGACCCGGAGCACATGTTCCGACCCTCACCAGGCAAACTTCAGGTGTTCCACACGCCCGGTGGGCATGGCGTCAGGGTAGATTCGCACTGCTATGCGAGCTACGTGGTACCATCCAACTACGACTCCATGATCGGCAAGCTGATTGTCACTGCACATACCCGTGAAGAAGCCATCGAGCGGATGTCGCGCGCGCTTGACGAGTTCATCGTCGTCGGAATACAGACGACCATCCCCTTCCACAAACAGGTGATGCATAACCCTGTTTTCCGCAGCGGCGACTACGACACCAGTTTCCTCGACAGCTTCCGCTTCGAAAAGAAGTAATCAGGCTGCACTCCGGAATGCGTCTCTTTCCGCACGCACTGGCTATACGTCGCTTTTGGAAAAGGCCGCCCCGAAGGGCGGCCTTTTCCATTTTCCAGCCACAACCAGCATCTGGTCCGGGTATCCATAGCCGAATCAACAACCGGATAAGAACAAGTAAAGCCGCCCGAAGGCAGCTTTACTTGTTAACTCTCCCGGGATGACTATCCCGACAATGAAGCAGCTTACTCGTCCATCGCTTCGCGGCGAGCCTGCGCTTCGGCTTCAGCGGCCGCTGCTGCGGCATCTGAGGCTTCAATCGCTTCTCCACCAAGGCGGATGGCCTTGTACTTCTTCAGTCCGGTACCGGCCGGGATCAGCTTGCCGACGATGACATTCTCCTTCAGACCTGCAAGATGGTCGACCTTGCCGGCGACTGCCGCATCGGTGAGCACCTTGGTGGTCTCCTGGAAGGAGGCCGCCGAGATGACACTCTCAGTCTGGAGTGCGGCGCTTGTGATGCCGAGCAGGACCGGATGCGAGGTTGCCTGAAGGGCGGGCTCGAAGGCGATGAGCTGTTTTTCGTTCTTGCGCAGGTCACGGTTGAGTTTGGTGATCTCGCGCAGGCGATGGAGCTGGTCGTCCTGAATCCTCGGCGGAGCATCGCCCCGCTCGCTGATACGCACCTTTTCGGACACGTTTTCGTTGGCCTCCAGGAAGACACTGCGATCGATTAGGTCGCCGGGAAGCAGCTCGGTATCACCGGGCTCCTCGACGCGGACCTTCTGCAGCATCTGGCGTACAATCACTTCAAGGTGCTTGTCGTTGATTTCCACACCTGCGTTGATCTGGTACACCTTCTGAATCTCGTTGACCAGATACTGCTGCACAGCGTTCGGTCCCTGAATGCGGAGGATGTCCTGCGGGGAAACAGCGCCATCGGTAAGCGGTTCGCCTGCCTTGACCTCGTCGCCCTCGTTGGCAAGCACATGCTTACCAACCTGGACATAGTATACCTTCTCTTCCCCGAAGTCGTTCTTCACCTTGATTTCCTTGCTGCTGCGACGCTGTGAACCGAAGCTGACATAGCCATCGATTTCAGTGACAATCGCCGGATCGGTTGGAATGCGGGCCTCGAAGAGCTCGGTGACCTTAGGCAGGCCGGCAGTAATGTCGCCGCCGACACGGTCGAGGTTGCGGGGAACCTTGGCCATGATGTCGCCGGGCACGACCTTCTGTCCGTCCTCGACGTAGAGGTTGCTCTTGATCGGTACAGGGTATGTCTTCTGGACCTCGCCCGACGCGTCGATGATCATGAGGCGAGGCTCACGGGTCTCGGTTGCGCGAAGTTTGGAGCGCCAGTTGATGATGGTATGCTGGGCAAATCCGGTCTGGGGATCGACCTCTTCCTTATAGGTCACACCCTTCTCGATATCGGCGAACTTGACGGTACCGTTGATCTCGGCGATGATCTGCGTGCTGTTCGGCTCGCTGCTGAAGAGGACCTGGTCCTTTTTGACCTGGTCGCCGGGGGCAACTGCCAGATGCGCGCCATGCGGTACGACGTAGCGTTTCAAGACCTTGCCGCTTTCAGCATCGACGATGTTGATCTTGCCGTTCTTCTGGATGACGATGGTGTGCTGTTCCTCAACACCGTCCTCATTTATTGCGGCGTGGTAGACTGTCTTGATATCCTCAAACTCGACCGTACCCTCGTTGAAGGCCTTGGTCTCGGTTTCGGAAATTCCGCCCTGCGCAGTACCGCCCTGGTGGAAGGTACGAAGCGTCAGCTGGGTACCCGGCTCACCGATGGACTGCGCCGCGATGACGCCGACCGCTTCGCCGATTTCAACCAGCTTATGAACCGAGAGGTTGGTTCCATAGCACCTTGAGCAGATACCGATTTTCGATTCACAGGTGAGCACCGAACGGATTTCGGCCTCTTCGACGCCCGGGGTGTCCTGGATGATCTCTGCGAGCTCTTCGGTGATGGTCTCTCCGGCAGGAACAATGACGTTGCCGGTGATGGTGTCGTAGATGTCACGGGCAGCGACGCGTCCCTTGATCTTCTCGCGGAACTTGATCTGGCCGCTCGTCTCCTCCTCGATATTGCGCTGGATGAACAGGCCGCGGGTGGTACCGCAGTCATCCATCGTGACGATGACGTCCTGGGCGACGTCATGCAGACGTCTCGTCAGGTAACCGGCATCTGCCGTTTTCAGCGAGGTATCGGAAAGACCCTTACGGGCACCGTGCGTTGAGATAAAGTACTCGAGGACGGTCAGACCTTCCTTGAGGTTCGAAATGATCGGGTTCTCGATGATCTCGCCCGGCTGTCCCGACATGGACTTCTGCGGACGGGCGATGAGACCCCTCATACCGGTAAGCTGGCGGACCTGCTCACGCGAGCCGCGGGCACCGGAGTCAAGCATCATATAGAGCGGGTTGAAGCCTTCGCGGTCTTTCTTGAGCTTCTGGTAGGACTCCTCTGCAACGATGTTGGAGGTCTTCTGCCAGACGTCGACAATCTGGTTGTAACGCTCGTTGTCGGTAAGGGTACCGCGATTGTACTCCTTGACGACCCTTGTGCTGTCACGCTGGGCGGCCTTGATGTGCTTGGCCTTGGTTTCAGGCACGATGGCGTCTGAAAGGCCGACCGAAAGGCCACCCTTCATCGCATAGTGGAAACCGACCTGCTTGATGTTGTCAAGGAATCGGGCGGTTTCGACATTGCCGACTTCGCTGGAGAGGCGGCCGATGAGCTCCTTGGCCACCTTTTTGTCGATGACGCGGTTGATGAATCCGATCTCTTCGGGAACGCTCTCGTTGAAGATCACGCGGCCTACCGTCGTGAGCAGCATGGTCTTTTTCTCGAGCTGCTTCTTCAGCCACTCGTACTTTTCGGTTCCGGCTTCAAGGATCCAGTCGAGCGCACGGAGCGAATCGAACTTCTGGTCGAGCCTGCCGTCGTACTGCACGAAAATCTGTGCATGCAGACCAAGGCGCCCTTCGTTGTGTGCAATGAGCACATCCTCACGGCTGTAGAAGATGCCTGCCTCGCCAAGGCTGCCTGGGCGTGACTTGGTGAGGTAGTACATACCGAGCACCATGTCCTGTGAAGGAACGGTAACCGGTTTACCGGACTGCGGCAGGATGAGGTTGTGCGAGGAGAGCATGAGAAGCGAAGCCTCAAGCTGCGCCTCCTGCGAAAGCGGTACGTGCACAGCCATCTGGTCACCGTCAAAGTCGGCGTTGAATGCCGTACAGACGAGCGGGTGGATCTGGATGGCCTTGCCTTCAATCAGGGTAGGCTGGAATGCCTGAATACCGAGACGATGGAGGGTAGGTGCACGGTTGAGGAGCACCGGACGGCCGTCGATTACTTTTTCAAGCACGTCCCAGACAATGGGATCCTTCTTGTCGATCAGTTTCTTGGCCGATTTGACCGACTTGGCGATGCCGCGTTCTACGAGACGCCGGATGACAAAGGGCTGGAACAACTCGATGGCCATGCTCTTCGGCAGGCCGCACTCGTGCAGTTTCAGCTCGGGCCCGACAACGATGACGGAACGGCCGGAGTAATCAACTCGTTTACCGAGCAGGTTCTGACGGAAGCGGCCCTGCTTACCCTTGAGGGCATCGGAGAGCGACTTCAGCGGGCGGTTTGATTCGCCGGTTTTGACTGCATTGGCCTTGCGCGAGTTGTCGAACAATGCGTCGACGGCTTCCTGGAGCATCCGCTTCTCGTTGCGGAGAATGACCTCAGGAGCACGAATATCAATCAGCTTCTTCAGGCGGTTGTTGCGGATGATCACCCTGCGGTACAGATCATTCAGATCGGAGGTAGCGAAACGGCCGCCTTCGAGCGGAACGAGCGGACGGAGCTCCGGAGGAATGACCGGAATGGCTTCCATCACCATATACTCGGGCTTGTTGCCCTCATAGATATAGGGCTCGGGGATGTCGTCCTCCGGGAAAAGTCCGGTCGACTTCTTGCGGACCTTGCGCTGCGGCTCGTAGCTCTTGCGGAAGGCCTCGACGACCTTCAGGCGCTTGAGTGCATCGGCACGCTTCTGTTCGGAACTGCTCTCCTTGAGGATCTTGCGGAGAAGAACTGCCGAACCGTCCAGATCAAGGTTCTTCAGCAGCATATGGATGGCCTCGCCGCCCATCTTGGCGACAAACTTCTGAGGGTCCGAATCTTCCAGGTCCTGATTGTCTTCGTACTCAGTGATAATCTGGAAGTACTGCTCTTCGGTCAGGCGGTCGAGCTTCTTGATGCCCTGCTTCTCGCCCGGCTCACCGGGGTTGATGACCACGTAGACTTCGTAGTAGATGATGCGCTCAAGCTCCTTGGTGGAGAGGTCGAGCAGAGCACCGATCTTGCTCGGCACTGAGCGGAAGAACCAGGTGTGGACAACCGGAACGGCAAGGGAGATATGCCCCATACGTTCACGCCGCACACTCTTGGTGGTCACTTCAACACCGCAACGGTCGCAGATGATGCCCTTATAGCGGACCCTTTTGTACTTGCCGCAGTAACATTCCCAGTCCTTGGTCGGACCGAATATCTTTTCGCACATCAGGCCGTCACGTTCAGGCTTGAATGTACGGTAGTTGATGGTCTCGGGTTTCAGCACCTCTCCGCGCGAATGGGCGAGGATACTCTCGGGCGAGGCGATGCTGAACTTAATCCTTGTAAAATCACCTTTCAGCGGCGATGCTCCCTGTGAAAAAATCATGATCGATATCCTGGTTAAACGACTCTTTTCAGCTTCCTTTAATGATGGTCACTCCGGGGCCCCTGCCCCTTCTGCTAAGGTACCCTGTCGTCGATGCGAATCTCAAGGCCGAGGCCCTGAAGTTCTCTGATAAGCACATTGAACGATTCCGGGATGCCCGGCTCGGGAAGGTTCTGGCCCTTCACGATGGCCTCATAGGTCTTGTTACGGCCGACCACATCGTCGGATTTCACCGTCAGCATCTCACGGAGGATGTTTGCGGCACCGTATGCTTCGAGCGCCCAGACCTCCATTTCACCGAACCGCTGTCCACCGAACTGCGCCTTGCCACCGAGCGGCTGCTGGGTGATGAGTGAGTATGGACCGGTTGAGCGTGCGTGGATCTTGTCGTCGACAAGATGGCTGAGTTTCAGCATATAGATGTAACCCACCGTGACCTCATCGTCGAACTGCTCGCCGGTACGGCCATCGTAGAGACGGACCTTGCCATGCATGGGCAGTCCTGCCCGTTCCAGCTCGGCCTGGACCTCTTCGTAGGTAGCGCCGTTGAAGATCGGGGTCTTGAACTTGACGCCGAGTTTCTTGGCAGCCCAGCCGAGGGATGTTTCATACAGCTGACCGATGTTCATACGGCTCGGCACACCGAGCGGGTTGAGCACGATGTCTACCGGGGTGCCGTCTGCCATGAAGGGCATGTCCTCGATAGGAAGAATCTTGCCGACCACACCTTTGTTTCCGTGGCGGCCGGCCATCTTGTCACCGACCTGGATCTTGCGTTTCTGGGCAATGTAGACTTTAGCCAGCTCCTCGATTCCGGGGGGCAGCTCGTCGCCGACGTTGACCTTGTACTTTTCATTGTCGCGTTCGTCAGCGAGATCCTTCAGCTTGAAGCGGAACTCTTTGACAAGGCGTATAACGGCTTCATCAACCTTCTTCGTTCCGGTAACGCCGAGAGTGAAGTCGATGGACTCAAGGAACGGCTGGCTCGAGAACTTCGCAAGGAGTGCATCGTCAAACGCCGCTCCCTCATCGGCAAGGACTTTGCCCTTGTCGCTCGTGAGTCCCTTTACTTTCTTGCCCTGGAGCATCTGGCGGAGCCATTTCTCAAAGCTCTTGCGCAGCTCGATCTCACGGCGCTCGAAACGGGCATCGATGAGTTCAAGTTTTTCCTTCACGTCCATGCCAACCTTTTTCTTGCGGCTGAACAGCTTCGTCTTGATGACGATGCCCTTCATGCCTGCGGGCACATGCATGGATGCGTCTTTCACATCGCTCGACTTGTCGCCGAAGATGGCACGCAGAAGCTTCTCTTCCGGCGTCGGATCGCTCTCGCCTTTCGGCGTGATCTTTCCAACGAGGATGTCGCGTTCCTTGACCTCGGCGCCGATGCGCACGATGCCGTTTTCATCAAGGTTACGCAGCGCTTCGTCGCTGACGTTGTAGATGTCGCGGGTAAACTGCTCTTCGCCGCGCTTGGTGTCGCGGACGTTGGCTTCGAACTCGTGGACATGGATGGAGGTGAACACATCGTCGTAGACGAGGCGTTCGCTGAGGATGATGGCATCCTCAAAGTTGTATCCGCGCCACGGCATGAAGGCCACAAGAACGTTCTTTCCGAGTGCGAGCTCGCCATCCTCCGTTGAGGAGCTGTCAGCAAGCACGGTACCTTTATCGACCTTCTGACCGTTCTTGACAATCGGCCGCTGAGAAATGCAGGTATCCTGGTTGGAGCGCTTGAACTTGATCATCCGGTAGGTTTTCAGACCTTCGTCCGGATCAAGCAGCGACATATGCTCGTTATTTTCGGTATCGATGTCGTAGCGGACCTTTATGAACTCAGAGGTAACCTCTTCGACAAATCCGGGACCTTCACCGAGAATGACCGAGCGGGAGTCGCGTGCGACCTTGGCCTCCATGCCGGTGCCGACTACCGGGGCCTCGGAAACGAGGAGCGGCACTGCCTGGCGCTGCATGTTGGCACCCATGAGGGCACGGTTACCATCATCGTGCTCGAGGAACGGGATGAGGGCAGCGGCTGCGCTGACGATCTGGACGGGGGAAACGTCCATGTAGTTGACATCCTCGGACGGAACGAGCGGATAGTCGCCCTTGGTCCTGGCCTGCACGGATTCGACTGCGATATTATTGTTCGCATCAATCGGGATGCTGACCGGAACGGTGATCTTGTTCTCCTCGTCCTCGGCAGAGAGCATCACGACCGTATCGGTGACGTGACCCTTCTCGACGACGCGGTAGGGGGTCTGGATGAAGCCCTTGTCGTTGATTTCGGCATAGACCGAGAGCGACGAGATAAGACCGATGTTCGGGCCTTCTGGGGTTTCAATCGGACAGAGCCTGCCGTAGTGGGTGTAGTGGACGTCGCGAACCTCGAAGCCAGCCCGCTCGCGGGTAAGGCCGCCAGGTCCAAGCGCCGAAACCCTGCGCTTGTTGGTCATCTCGGCCAGAGGGTTGGTCTGGTCCATGAACTGCGAAAGCTGGCTCGTGGCAAAGAAGCTCGAGACCACGCTGGAGACCGTACGGGCGTTGATGAGGTCAGCAGGGGCGATCTTGTCGGAGTCGCGGCTGTTGAGTTTTTCACGCACGTTCTTGCCCATTCTGGCAAGACCGATGACGAACTGGGCGGCGAGCTGCTCACCGACCGAACGCACACGGCGGTTGGCCAGGTGGTCGACATCATCAACCTCAGCCTGGCCGTTGACCAGCTTGATGAGGTAGTTGATGACGGCGATGATGTCAAGGTGGGTAAGTACCAGAACCTCTTCACCGATCGGCTCGTCGGAGAACGACTGGATGGTCTGGAGGATCTTCTGGTGGATCGTGTCGGAGAGCTGCTTCAGCTCGCCTTTTCCACCAAGGTACTCATCCATCTCACTGAACTCTCGGCTGAGTTTTTTTCCGATACGGTAGCGGCCGACTTCGCCGAGATCATACTTCTTCTGGTTGAAGAAGGTGCGCTCGAGGAAGCTGCGGGCGGCATCGATATCGGGTGCCTCATTGGCACGGAGCTCTTCATAGACGATCTCAAGAGCCTCTTCCTCGGTGGCCGAGCTGTCGTTGAGGATCGTATTGATGACGATGGACTTGTCCTGGCCCTTATCGCTGCCATTGAAGCTCTTCATGATCTTCACGCTCTTGTAGCCGGCGGCCTGAATCTGCTCGAAAACCTCTTCAGTGATCGCCGTGCGGGCGCTGACCACTTCACCGGTCTGCATGTCGACGATGTCGGAGGCGAGATACTGGCCGACCAGGCGCTCCCGCTTGGCAGCCTTCATAGGGACCTCTTCGACAAGATCGAAGAGCCCGAGGATATCCTCGTCGCGGGTAAAGCCGATGGCGCGAAGCAGTGCGGTGACCAGGAAGTTCTTCTTCTGGTCTATATAGACGAAAATCTGGTTGTTGATATCGGTCTGGAACTCGATCCACGACCCACGGGTCGGGACGATCTTGGCCGAATACATTTTTTTGCCGTTCGGGTGGACAGCCTCGCTGAACACCACGCCGGGGGAGCGGTGGAGCTGGGCCACGACGACGCGCTCGGCGCCGTTTACGATGAACGTACCCCGTTCGGTCATATAGGGAATCCTGCCGAGATAGACCTCCTGCTGGATGGTCTCCTTCCAGTCGGTCTCGTCAGCCTCGTCCTTGTAGGAAAGCTTCAGCTTTACCTTCAGCGACACATCATAGGTCAGCCCGCGCTCGATGCAGTCCTCTACCGTGTACTTCGGCTTGTCGAAGCTGTAGGAGATGTACTCGAGGAGGTAAAGGCCTCTGGTATCGGTAATCGGAAATGCGCTCCTGAGGACCTTTTCCAGACCCTGCTCCCTGCGCTTTGCGAGGGGAACGCTGTCCTGTATGAAGTTATGGAAGGAGTCGAGCTGGACTTTTAAAAGGTCAGGAGCCTCTATAACGCTTTGGATTTTGGAAAAGTCAATAGACGGTGTTGATGTTGCATCAGCCACTTTCACAAGCACCTCGCTTTTGGTTCAATTGCATGAAATCTGTTAACCCGGCCGGCATATTACCCGGTTGCATCCTGGTCATATCGTCACGTGACCACGCCTAAAATACCACTTGCAGAAACAGACAAAGCTCCGCTTCGTAAAGAAGCGGAGCTTGCTGTGTAAATCGGCTCTGCTGAAATCACTTCAGCTCTACAGATGCGCCTGCGTCCTTGAGCTCCTTCATGAGCTTCTCGGCCTCGTCCTTGGAGACGGCTTCCTTGACGGTCTTCGGAGCACCGTCAACCATGTCCTTGGCCTCTTTCAGACCCAGGCCGGTGATGGCACGCACAACCTTGATGACGTTGATCTTGCTCTCGCCGGCGGCGGTCAGGACCACGTCGAACTCGGTCTGCTCTTCTGCTGCGGCTGCTGCAGGTGCGGCAGCGGCTACGCCGGCGACGACTGCGGGAGCTGCGCTGACGCCGAACTTCTCTTCAAGCGATTTGACAAGCTCAGATGCTTCGGTAAGGGTAAGTTTACCAATTTCCTCTACAAGTGTTTCGATGGACATTATTGCCTCTCTCCTGGTTTTGATTGACGGTTGTAAATTTCTGTACTGAGTGCGTAATAGACTGTGATTGACCCTTTTACTGCTTCTGTTTTCCGACCTGGTCGATGACAGAGACGAGGTTTCTCATCACCGCATTGACAACCATCGGAACGGAAGCGACCACGTTGTTGATGACACCTGCTGCGCGACCGATGTTCTCGGTTTTTGTCAGCATCTCCGACAGTGCAGGAAGCTTGTCCGAACCGAACACAACACCGTCGATGGCGGCCATCTTGAACTTCAGGGCCTCATTGGTTTTACTGAACTTGGTAATCACCCTTGCAGGGGCGATGGGATCGTCGTAACCGAAGGCCACTGCAGTAGTGCTCTTCAGGGCAGGAGCCAGCTTGTCGGCACCTTCCATGTCGCTGAGCGCCTTCTTGATCAGGGTGTTCTTGACCACCCGGTACTCCACGCCGGCCTTGCGGAACTCATTGCGGAGTTCTGCCATCCGGGCCACACTGAGACCCTGGAACTCGGTCAGATATATGCCCTGTGAACGACGGAGCTTCTCGGAAACTTCGCTGACCACCTGTTCTTTCTTATCTCGCTTCATCGTATAAACCGTTTGTTATTAGGCGACAAATTTCTCTCTCTTGATCCGAACGCCGGGCGACATGGTGCTGGAAACCGCGATACCCTGGACATACTGTCCCTTGGCCGCAGAAGGTTTCAGGCGCATGACCTCCTTAAGGAAGCTGGTGATGTTGGTGACCAGCTGGTCAGCGGGGAAGGATGCCTTGCCGACGGGTGCGTGGACGTTGCCGGCCTTGTCGACGCGGAACTCGATCTTTCCGGCCTTGACCTCCTTGACAGCCTTTGCCACATCCATGGTCACCGTACCCGATTTCGGGTTCGGCATGAGGCCGCGGGGTCCGAGGATCTTGGCTACCTTGCCGAGCTGGCCCATGACGTCGGGAGTGGCGATGATGACATCGACACCGGTCCAGCCGTTCTGGATTTTTTCGATATACTCTTCAAAACCGACCAAATCTGCGCCGGCCTCAGTTGCCTCAGCGGCCTTGGCCTCTTTGCAGACGACCAGCACCGAAACAGTTTTACCTGTGCCATGCGGGAGCATGACGGTGCCGCGAACGACCTGGTCCGCGTGACGCGGATCAACTCCGAGCTTGACAGCCACATCAACGGTGGCGTCAAACTTGACGTTGGTGATCTCCTTGACCTTGGCCACTGCGTCCACGAGGTCGTACTCCATGTTCCGGTCGACCTGCGCAGCAGCTGCCCTGTAATTCTTTCCTGCCATTCTTTATACTATGCTAGTGGTTGAAAAAGCGGCCTCTTCAGCCTCCCACGACTTCAAATAAAACGGGCGTCCTCAGCCCTCTACTACAATACCCATGCTTCTTGCCGTACCCATGATCATCTCTTCTGCACCGCGAAGATCGAAGGCATTGAGGTCAGGCATCTTCAGCTCGGCGATCTTCTTGACCTGCTCGCGGGTAACGGTGCCGACCTTGTTGCGGTTCGGCTCACCCGAACCTTTCTGCAGCTTGGCTTCCTTCAGAAGGAGCACTGCGGCGGGAGGCGTCTTGGTGATGAAGGTGAATGACTTGTCGGAGAAGACAGTGATGACCACGGGGATGATCATACCAGCCTCTGACTGGGTCTTTGCATTGAACTGCTTGCAGAACTCCATAATGTTCACACCCTTCTGACCGAGGGCGGGACCGACAGGAGGTGCGGGGTTCGCAGCGCCGGCAGGGATCTGAAGCTTGATGAAACCGATTACCTTTTTTGCCATTGTCCTATGTTCTGTTCAGAAGCTTACCAGCGTAAGCCCGTGTTGTATTTATTGTGAAACTGACTTAACCTGCGAGAAATCAAGCTCTGTCGGCGTGCTGCGACCGAAGAAGCTGATCATGACCTTCACCTTCATGCGCTCGGTGCAGACATCGTGGACCACGCCGGTAAGCGAACTGAACGGGCCGTCGATGACCTTGACGGAATCGCCGACCTGGAAGGGCGCCTCGATGATGGTGCGATGCTCGACAGAAGCCTCCGGCTGAAGCAGCTTTTCGACCTCGTCGGGACGAAGCGGAATCGGGTTGTCGTCGACACCGAGAAAACCCATGATCGAGGGGATATCGAGAATGAGGTTGCGGGTCTGCTTGTCAAGCACGGCTTCGATCAGCACGTAGCCCGGAAACGCATTCTTCGTCATGCTGCGCTTCTTGCCGTTCTTGACCTCGACGAACTTCTCGTAAGGAACATACACCTGCAGGATCTTGTCACCAAGCCCGCTACGCTCAACTTCCGCATCTATACCTTCCTTGACCTTCCGCTCGTGCCCGGAATAGATCCTGAGCGCATACCAGCGTGCTGCCGGCGGCACTCCCAGATCCTCAACTTCCTTTTTTCTTGCGGCCATCCTCACTCCCCTTTCCGGTTTCTTACAGTAACTTTCCCATCACGAAGTTTATCACCCAGTCGACGAGGAAGGTGAAAAGAGCGAGGAGGCCCGACACTGTCAGGACCACCACCGTCAGATCTTTCAACTCTTCCTTGCTCGGCCAGACGACCTTGCGCATCTCTGCGACAACGTCCCTGTAATACTGACCGGCCTTACCGATATACTTGTTCATGAATCACGGCCCGGAATAAACTGCGCTTCCATACAAATAAAAATCATGCGTGCACGTCAGGAGGGAATCGAACCCCCAACCTGCGGTTTTGGAGACCGCTGCTCTACCAATTAAGCTACTGACGTATAGCCAACACCAAAACCGGAGCTGATGATCGGACTCGAACCGATGACCTCTTCCTTACCAAGGAAGTGCTCTACCAACTGAGCTACATCAGCACGTAAAACAGGAAAAACAATGTGTGGGTAGGGGAGGATTCGAACCTCCGAAGACATATGTCGACAGATTTACAGTCTGTTGCGTTTAACCACTTCGCTACCTACCCGCAATAGTCCAGAGCTGGTGATGGGACTCGAACCCGCAACCTGCTGATTACAAATCAGCTGCTCTACCAATTGAGCTACACCAGCAGCTCAGTCAAAAAACAGGGCAGGTAATATAATGAGATGATTTAAAAATGCAAAAGAAAAAGGGAACAAATTATTTTCCCCAGACGCCCGACAGAAATGCCGCCAGCCGGGCGGAAACCTCTCTCGGGGCAAATCTTTCAGCAAAGGCAAGGAGGGTGTCGATGAGGGTGGGATACACCCGCATCTTATTTTTCATAAGTCCGCGGACGGCCGCCTTCACCACGACCGAAGCGTCTGAGATGGGCAGAAGGATGGAAGCAGGATCATGGCCGGCGACGGCGAAGAAGCCTGTTTCGATGAACCCGGGGCATACTGCCAGCACTTTCACCCCGGAAGCTTTCAGCTCTACATGCAGGGCTTCGGTGAGGGTGATGACGAATGACTTGGTCGCCGAATAGAGTCCGAGACCGGCGATACCCTGCAGGCCTGCAAGCGAGGCGATGTTGATGATGCCGCCCCCGCCCGCAGCCACCATGTCGACCGAAAAGAGGCGGGTGAGACGGGCAAGCGCAAGCATGTTGACGGCCATCAGCTCCTCGAGTTTTTCCGGAGGGATCCCGCTGTACCCTCCCGCATACGAGAGCCCTGCGGCATTGATGAGGAGGTCTACCCTCACACCCTCGCGGCGGCAGAACTGATGGATCTCCTCCGGCGCAGTCGGCCGGGTGAGATCCGAAACGCACACCAGCACTTCAACGTGCCTTTTTTCTCGGAGCTCTGCGGCCAGCGTGTGCAAAAGCTCAGCCGAACGGGCAACGAGAATGAGGTTGTTCCCCCTGCGGGCGAACTCGCGGGCAAAGGCCTCGCCGATTCCCATTGAGGCCCCGGTGATGAGCGTGCAGCGCATGGACATGCTAGTCCTCTAGGGGGGCAGAGGGCTCGACCCAGCGGCCGTGCTCCCGGATGAGATCGATCAGGCGGTCGACAGCCTCCACCTCAGGCAGATTCTCGGCAACGCATTCCTTTCCTACATAGAGGCTGATGCGGTTCTTTCCCGCACCCACATAGCCGAAATCGGCATCGGCCATCTCGCCCGGCCCGTTCACCACGCACCCCATGATGCCGATTTTGAGTCCTTTCAGGTGTGAGAGGCGTGTTTTGATGGAAGCGGCGGCACGCTCAAGGTCGAAGTAGGTCCTGCCGCAGCCGGGACAGGAGATGAATTCGGTTTTCGACATACGGGCCCTGGCACCCTGCAGGATATTGAACCCGAGACTGATCTCGTCCTCGGCACTCAGCGGCGTCTGGAGGGAGAGCATGTCGCCGAGTCCATCGGAAAAAAGCGGACCGGCCTGTACGGAGGCATCGATTATGGTACTGAGTCGAAGGGGATCGCTCCCGCTGAAACGTACAGAAACAGGGGCCCTGATGGAGCGGCGGCGGAACTCAAGGGCGAGGCGGCGTGCAGCATAGAGCCCATCGGAGGAGACAACCGAAAAGAGTACCCTTTGCAGGTTGCGGGCTCGGGCTTTCATGGCAAACGATGCGAGGACTTCGGCCGCAACGCCGACACCTGAGCGCTGGCGTACGAACGAAAATTCGACCGCCGGAAAGCAGTCGGCGGGAATCATGTCGACAAGATCTTTCGGAAGCATCTCCTCTTCGGTAATCTCGAAGCGGACTTTGGCGAGATCCTCCCTGAGAAGAAGATTAAAAAGCCCTGCTTCAGCCGTCGATGCTCCGACAGACCTGGCAGCCGGGCCAAGCCTCCCAAGCAGATTCCGGAGCAGAGGGAGATCACTTTCGACGGCCACGGGAACCGTGAGGAGCTCGGAGCGGATGGCACCCGCCTCCAGCTCGGGGCGAAGCCGCAGGAGAGCTTCCTCCAGTGCACCATCCGCTTCAGAAAGAGGTGACTGCAGCGCAGTCTCGACCACCGGCAGCGCTTCACCGCCGATGACAAGGCCTCCGGTCTCCAGCGGCTCCGAGCTCCGCCGGCTGTAGCTGACGGGATCAAAAGGAAGCTCCTCCGTTGCGGCACGCGATCTGCCGGCCTCACCGGAGGACTCTATAAGATGCTTGAGGGGGAGATGAGCCTTTTTGCCCTTCACCTGATGGAACGTGTTGTACTTCCGTACGATCTCGAAACCGACAGGCACCTCGTTGACAGGGTCTTCGGTGAGCGATACCCTTATGGTGTCGCCAAGACCGTCCTCAAGCAGGGCGCCGATGCCCATGGCGGATTTCACCCTGGCCTCGTCACCATCCCCGGCTTCAGTCACCCCGAGATGGAGTGGATATGCGTGGAGAAGCTCCTTGTCTGCACGCTGCACAAGAAGACGATATGCCTGGATCATCACCCTGACATTGGAAGACTTCATGGAGAAGAGGATGTCATAGTAGCCGGCATCTTCGCAGATGCGGGCGAACTCCAGCGCGGCCTCGACCATGCCGTCCGGGGAGTTGCCCCTGCGGCTGACGATGCGGTCGGACAGCGAGCCGTGGTTGGTGCCGATGCGCATGGAGACGCCAAGGCTGCGGGCTTTCTCGACAAGCGGAAGGAATTCCTGGCGGACATGCAGAAGCTCCTGCTGGTATTCGTCCTCCGTGTAGTCACCGTTTGAAAACTTCTTGCGGGTTGCGTAGTTGCCCGGATTGATGCGGATGTTCTCGACGAACTCCACCGCCTTCATTGCGGCGCGAGCGGAAAAGTGGATATCGGCCACAAGCGGCGTCCGGATGCCGTCGCGCCGCAGCTGGTCGCGGATGGCGCGGAGGTTTTCAGCGTCTTTCTCGGTAGGGACGGTCAGCCGGATGATTTCGCAGCCCGCATCATGGAGCCTGCGGCACTGTTCAACCGAGGCCCGTGTATCGGAGGTATGGGTATTGAGCATGGACTCCACCCTGATCGGCAGGTATCCTCCGAGGGATATGGGGCCGAACGGCACTTCTCTGGTCAGGCGGCGGCGGTACTCGTACATGGGACTGTCGGGTTTTCCTTGGCTGTTGAAATGTAAGGGGGCAGTGTGAAGGAGAACGGGCTACTCCTCACTGATGATATAGATGCGTTCCCCCGTGCGGCGGAAATTATACCTCTCCCGGGCAGCCTTTTCGATGCTGTCGGGATCGGATGAATGGCGGATGCGGGCCTCGTTCCGGATGATCCGCTGCTGCCCCTCCTCCTGCGTTCGCAGCAGGCTCCGGTGCTCTGCCTCCATGGAGATCCTTGTCAAGAGACCGTAGTCGTCAAAGAGGAGCCAGGTAACGAACACAACGGCAAGCACCGCGAAAAAAAACTTTTTCGGGTTGGTGCGTACATAGCCCCAGAACATGTTCAGCGTGTGTTTCAAGCTCAAGATGCCTCAGGATATTTTTCGCCCCGGGGAAGCCGAAGGAAAGAACCCGTGCCGGCCAATGAGACAGCACGGGGTTCCCGCCTCGGAAGCATGCACCCTCAGACCCTGAAGGCCTGCTTTCCGGGATAGATTGCCTGCTCGCCGAGCTCTTCCTCGATGCGGAGCAGTTCATTGTACTTCGACATGCGGTCGCTGCGCGACATGCTGCCGGTCTTGATCTGTCCGGCATTGGTCGCTACAGCGATCTGGGCGATGGTGCTGTCTTCGGTTTCGCCGCTGCGGTGGCTGATGACCGAGGTGTATCCGTTGCGCTTTGCCAGATCGATGGCCCGGAGGGTTTCGGTAAGGGTACCGATCTGGTTGACCTTGATGAGAATCGAGTTGCCCACACCTTTTTCAATGCCCTCGGCGAGGCGCAGGCTGTTGGTAACGAAAAGATCGTCGCCGACAAGCTGCACACGGTCTCCGATCTTTTCGGTGAGGAGCTTCCAGCCTGCCCAGTCGTCTTCGGCCATACCGTCTTCGATGGAAATGATCGGGTAGGTGTTGGCCCACCCTTCCCAGTAGGAAGCCATCTCTTCAGAGGAGAGTTCGCGCTTATCGGACTTCTTGAAGACGTATTTCTTTTTCTCCGTATCGTAGAACTCGGAGCTTGCAGGATCGAGTGCGATCATGACCTGAGCGTCGCCGAGGCCGCCTTTCGAGGCGGGAGAACCTGCCTTGTAGCCGGCCTTGCCGATGGCTTCGACCACAAGCTCGATAGCTTCTTCGTTCGAACGGAGGTTGGGTGCGAACCCGCCTTCGTCACCGACGGCAGTGCTGAGGCCGCGGCTGTGGAGAAGAGCCTTCAGGGCATGGAAGATTTCTGCACCGCAGCGAAGTGCATCGGAGTAGGTGCTGAACCCTATCGGCATGATCATGAACTCCTGGAAGTCGACGGTATTGTCTGCATGGGCGCCGCCATTGAGCACGTTCATCATCGGAACCGGAAGCGTATTGGCCATGGTGCCGCCGATGTAGCGGAAGAGCGACAGGCCGGAGTATTCGGCTCCGGCTTTGGCGCAGGCCATGGAGACGCCGAGAAGGGCATTTGCTCCGAGTTTGGATTTATTCGGAGTGCCGTCGAGCTCGAGCAGGCGGGCATCGATCTCTTCCTGCTCGGTCACGAGCATGCCTCTGAGCGCTTCGTCGATGACGGTGTTGACGTTCTCCACCGCTTTCAGGACGCCTTTGCCGAGGTAGACCCCCTTGTCGCCATCACGCAGTTCCACTGCCTCATGCACGCCGGTCGACGCACCGCTGGGAACGGCTGCACGGCCGAATGAACTTTCAGTATAGACGTCGACTTCGACCGTAGGGTTGCCCCGTGAGTCAAGGATCTGGCGGGCGTGGATTTTGTGGATTACAGGCATGGGTAACGATGATTTGGGTTGCGGTGGTTCGCTGGAAAACCAAAATATATCCTTTTTTCCATAGCATTTCACCCCCGCCTGAGAAGCAAATAGGACTTTTTTTCGTTAATTGACTCTTAAGCTTCAACTGCTGCACCGTTCCATTACCTTCCAACAAGGAGTAACCGCCATGCAAGCTGTCCAACCCGATCAAA
This sequence comes from Pelodictyon luteolum DSM 273, assembly GCF_000012485.1. NCBI lineage: Bacteria > Pseudomonadati > Chlorobiota > Chlorobiia > Chlorobiales > Chlorobiaceae > Pelodictyon > Pelodictyon luteolum. The sequence continues at coordinate 2,196,308 of NC_007512.1, forward strand.
TCCGCAACATCGTCATCACAGGCCATGCCGGCAGCGGCAAGACCATCCTCACCGAATCCCTTGCTCTCTCGATGGGACTCATAAACCGGGCTGGCAGCATCGAGGAGGGCAATACCCTCTCCGACTACTCACCCGATGAGATAAGCCGCAGGCACAGCCTCAACACCAGCCTCATAAACGGAATGTGGCAGGGCTGCAAACTGAACATCATAGACACGCCCGGCCTGATTGACTTCCATGGCGACGTAAAGTCCGCTATGCGCGTGGCCGACACGGTGCTGGTCACCGTCAATGCGTCCACCGGCGTGGAGGTTGGCACCGATACAATCTGGGAGTACACCAAAGAATACTATAAGCCGACCGTCTTCGTCCTGACCAAGCTCGACGCCGACCGAACGCGCTTCAACGAGACAATCCAGGAACTGCAGGACCATTTCGGGCACCTCGTCACCCCGATCCAGTTCCCGGCAGAAGAGGGCGTCGGACATCATATACTCATCGATGTCCTTTTGATGAAGCAGCTCGAATTCAACCCGGACAAACCGGGCAGCATGACAGTCTCCGACATCCCGGACATTTATCTGAAACGGGCTGAGGAACTTCACCAGCAGCTTGTCGAAGCAGTCGCCGAAACCGATGAAGAGCTTATGGAGCGCTTCTTCGAGATCGGTTCCCTGACCGAGGACGAACTGCGCCACGGCATCAAAAGTGCACTTGTATCCCGCACCTTCTTTCCGGTGTTCTGCACCTCTCCCCTGCACCTCATCGGCTCTGAGCGTCTGCTGAACGCGATGGTCAACCTCTTTCCTTCGCCCATAGAGCGTGGCCCGGAGCACTCCCTCTGCACGTCCGGCCAGAACGAACAGCTCCTCGAACCCGATCCGGCAGGCGCCACCATCGCCTTCATCTTCAAGACCATGTCGGAACCACGAATCGGTGAAATATCCTACCTACGGGTCTATTCCGGCCATCTTGAATCCGGTCATGAACTCCAGGACGTGCAGACCGGCCAACTTGAAAAACCCGGCCAGATCCACACCGTCATCGGCGAAAAACGTACTCCGGTCGACAGCCTTCTTGCCGGTGACATCGGCATGGTCGTCAAGCTGAAGGATGCACATACGAACGACACCCTTGCCGACAAGGGCACCAACTGCCGCATCAGCCCCATCACTTTTCCCGTTCCGGTACTCGCCACGGCCATCGTGCCGATCACACAGGGCGATGAAGAAAAGATCTCGGCGGGACTCCACCACCTGCATGAAGAGGACCCGAGCTTCTCGATCGAGCATGATGTCGAGTTCAACCAGACCATTCTCAAGACGCAGGGAGAGACACACCTCGATATCATCCTCAGCCGCCTTGAAAAGAAGTTCAATGTGAAAGTCGAGACCGCCCCGGTAAGGGTCCCATACCGCGAAACCATCCGCGTACAGGCCTCTGCCCAGGGTCGCCACAAGAAGCAGTCGGGTGGACGCGGGCAGTACGGTGACGTCTGGGTAAGGCTCGACCCCGCCCCTCGCGACAGCGGATTTGAATTCACAAGCGAGGTGGTCGGCGGCGTGGTCCCCACCCGCTACATCCCTGCCGTTGAAAAAGGACTCCGCGAGGCTATCGCCTCCGGAACCCTAACCGGCTACCCTGTGGTCGATTTGAAGGCTGTCGTTTACGATGGCTCGTACCACCCTGTCGACAGTTCTGAATTCGCGTTCAAGATTGCAGCCGGAATGGCGTTCAAGGCGGCCATCGAAAAAGCTAAGCCGATGGTTCTTGAACCTATTGCGGAGCTCACCGTGACCGCACCCGACCAGTACACCGGAGAAATCGTTGGGGATATTTCAGCCAAACGGGGAAAGATACTCGGCATGGAGGCGGACGTCCGGATGCAGGTGGTCAAGGCGGAGATTCCGCAGTCAGCTCTTCCGGCCTTCCATCACTCGCTGACGCGCCTCACCCAGGGCAGAGCACGTTACAGCTATCATTTCAGCCACTATGAAGAAGCGCCGGCCGAGGTGGTGCAGCAACTGGTTGCTGAAAAGAATGACTGAGCAGCATTGAAGGCAGCAATAGTAGCGCCGGGCAGCATCATGCGGCCGCCCGGCGTTTTTTTTCGTCCCCCCAAAAAAAACTCCGACTAAAGCATTCCGACAAGCGATTTCAGTTTCAGCCACCAGACCATCCATACCGCTTCGCGGATGTTCCCTCTCGTCATCTTCGACAGCCCCACGGTCCTGTCGGTGAACACAATCGGTACCTCCTGAATCCGGAACCCTTTCTTCCATACCCTGAAGTTCACCTCGATCTGAAACGAGTACCCCTGCGAAGCGATGCGGTCAAGATCGATTGCCTCAAGCACTTCACGCCGGAAGCACTTGAACCCCCCGGTCGGGTCTGCAACGGGCATGCCGGTGATGACCCGGGTATAGATGCTAGCCATTTTCGATAGAATCAGGCGGCTGAGCGGCCAATTGACAACGTTGACCCTGTTGCCGACATATCGGGACCCTATCACGAGATCCGCAGTTCCAGCAGCGTCAATAAGTACGCCGACCATGGCAGGGTCATGCGAGAAATCGGCATCCATCTCCAGTATGAACCTATATCCACCCTCAAGCGCATAGCGGAATCCCTGAATGTAGGCAGTGCCTAGCCCGAGTTTTCGCTCCCGCTTGATGAGATGCAGCCCCCGACAGTGCTGCTGCATTTCAGCGACAATACTGGCGGTCCCGTCAGGCGAACTGTCGTCGATGACCAGGATGTCGAGAAGCCGGCCGAACGACTTCTGAAGGGTGTCGATGAGACGCCCGATGTTCTGGCTTTCGTTGTAGGTTGGTATGATGACGAGGGCGGAGGCATAGCCCGCTCCCCCGATCTCTTGCTCGTTCATACGTCTATTGACAGAGGAGACTCGAAAAAAAAGAGCATTGTCAGGCTGACAATGCTCTTGTAAAAAACAACGATACGTTCCAGCCTCTCTTCAGCGGGCTTCGCGGTGGAAGCGATGCAGGAAGCGGAGATCAAAATCAAGACGATCAGGCGGCGTGAATGAGAAGTCGAGGACTTCTCCGTCAGGCAGCACTTCAACAAGCGCGCCGGAAGGGCACTCATCACCAGAGAAGCAGGCCGAGCAGGAAATACATGCAACCTGATCGATGTAGCAGCGGAAGCCGCCTTCCTGAACGTCCCCGTAGAACTTGTAGCCGATGGCGTTGACCTTCGGTGGACACTTGTCAAGGCAGAGGCCGCATCCTACACAGAGATTCTCGAAGATGAAGTAATGCTTCTTCGCCCTCGGAGCCGCAGGCTTCATGGCCGGAGCGGCAGCAGGTGCGGCCTTCGGTGCCGGAGCTGCGGTCGGTGCCGGTTTTGCTCCTGCAGCGGGCTTGGCAGCGGGTGCTCCTTTAGCCGCAGGTGCTGGTTTTGCAGCGGGCGCTGGTTTTGGAGCAGCAGGCTTCTTATAGGGCAGCGCGGATTCCTGCCGGACGCCGCAACGGCCAAGGTTGACATTCAGCGGCTCAAGGCGGGCCTTGCCGGCCGGTTTCGCCGCCGCACCCTTCGGCGCTGCCTGCCCCTGCTTCGCGGCTGGTGCCGGTGCCTTAGGCGGCGCACCCTTCGGCGCTTCCGCCTTGGGCGCAGCCGGAGCCTTCGCGGCTGGTGCCGGCTGAGTTTCTGGCTGTTTTACAGGATCGGCCATCAGGGAACCCTCCTCTATTGATTATAGTCTTCTGTAGTTTCCTATTGCATTCTGACCATAAGGGGAGCCCGGAAGCCCCCCCGGTCAGGCAGTTCATGCAATAAGCTTCATCAGGTAGTCCACCACCTGAGTCAGGAGCACCTGACCGGACACCGCTGCGTCACTGACGGTCGGCGGTAGGGGTGAATCAGTCTGATAGAACCCGTTGGCCATGAAAAGGAACACAAGCATAAAGGTTCCGCCGAAGTACAGGAAGGTACCTGCAAGCTTCGAGTCCGAGATGGTCAGGACAGGGAAACGGAAGTTGACGTCCCTGCCGAGGAACTTCTTGCCTAGCCAGCGGATGGTGCGGGTCTGGATATCGGCACCTTCAAGACGGGAACCGCGATCCTCGAACCATACTGCAAAGCTGATGAACCATACAAGGTGACCGATCATCAGAATGGTCGAGAGATGCGAGCTCGAGAAAATCGTCACGGTCTCTGTCCAGAAATAGTAGAAAATGCCGGAGGTATAGTGGTGGGCTAGGCCGGCCACAGAGTCCCAGGCTTTTGCGTCAGCCGCAGGCACACCGTACATCATCGAAGCAATCCATGCGCCGTCGATATACCAGCAGACTGCAGACAGACCCTTCACTCCCCAGAGCATGGCAAACCAGAGCTGATCCTGGATCGAAACGCCGCAGGTACCGCCGTAGACAGGTCCGAGACAGGGGAAGGAGTACGAGTTCTTCTTCAGACCGAGATCATCCCAGAGGGGTGAGGTGTGGGCGAAGAAGGCGATGCGGACAAGTGCGATAAGCGAGAAGAGCGAACCTGCCACGATGACGTGGACCATGACCCAGTCGTTGATGCTCGGGTCTGCAAACATCCACTGGAACATCGGAAGCGGCTTCAGCCAGTAGAACGACATCATGATGTTCGTTCCGAAGATGTTCAGCTCGCAGATGGTGTTCCACACGATGACAGCGTAAACGGAAAGCATGGTGGCGAAACACAGCGCCATGACAGTACCGAGGATCTTGACCTGGACTTCCTGATTGCGGCCCTTTGTGATCCAGATGGACTTGATCTGATTGTAGAGGCCGTTGAGCTGGATCTTGAGGAGGTACTGGCCACCATGGTAGACACCTGCGAAGACATAGAGTACACCGCAGATGATGTGGTTGAAGGTGATGAGGTTGATGACAACCCTCGACATGCCGAACGATGCGCCGTTCTTGGGAAGGATTGCGAAGGGAGCGAATTCCGAGAATTCCTTCGAGCCGGAGACGATCCGGCCGCCTTCCTGCACGAAGTCGTAGCTGACACGGTTGAACGGCTCACCATAGAGATAGAACACCAGCTTGTCGAGCTCCTTGTAATAGGGCGCGAAAGATGGCTGCTGGAAAGCGACGAAGGCGATGACACCAAGAGCGATGTTGATGTAGCCTATCGCGGTGAGATGCACCGAGAAGGCTGCTTTCATGTCGTCATTGAGGTGAATGGCCGCATTCGGGGGGTTGTTCCACCAGTAGATGCCGAGAGCAAAGAAGGCCACGAACCACACGAACGACATAAACGTCTCGGAGTTGATGGTCTGGAAATCAGGAACAGGTGCGAAACCGAGCACGAACCACATGAGCAGGCCCCATCCGAGGAACAGGAGGGACATGTAGACGGCGTGGGGTCCGAGAGCATCTTTGTATGTCTTTGCGCTGGTTCCGTTGAAGACCATGTCACCGAACTTGCCGAGGAAACGGAAATCGCGGAAGTTGCCTGCGCGGCCGGTAAACGGATTGGTCAGGTTGTGGGTCCAGTGACGCCAGCCGCCGAAGAGGAGGATGGAGCCGGAAAGGAAGTGGAACGCTGCCCAGCCGATGAGATTGGTCGCTGCCTGCTGGAGATCTGCTGTCTGGGTGCTGTAGGTGTCGATGCCGAGAGAGACCATCCTCGGTTTGATGGTGAGGTAGAACCAGTTGTCATGGAACCCGGGCATTCCACCGAGCCATGCCGGGAAGACCTGGATGCCGGAGAAATAATAAATGGCCATGAGGAATCCAAGAACGCCGAGAAGGGCGAGATGGCCGCCGACGACCTGTTCGTCGTCGATCTTGTCGGTGTCGAACACCTGGTACCATTTCGTGGACCGGGTCTCTGTCCGCTGGAACAGGAACCTTCTCATTTTGGCGGCATCCTGCTCCTTGATGACGGAAGGACCGCCCGAAGCGCCGCTCGCCTTCGGAGAAGGAGCGCTCCCCTTGGGAGGCGGAACCGTCCCCTTTGGCTTGACTCCTGCCGGATTCACTTGTTCAGCCATTGTATTCTCTCCTTTGTTTGGACATATTTCAGGTTGAAGAAACCGAAAGAAACCCTCCGGACCAGCGCCATACACCGTACTGAGGAATGGTCCATCGGAGCAAGTGTTCCACCCATCCCCGGCAAAGCAACGAAGGCACCTTTCCCGGTGCCGGCCATACCGGAATGGCTGCTGAGGCGGTCTTCCCACCTGACGCAGTATTAAATAAAATAAGAAAAATTATTTAATAATAAATTTTTTTGGGCCGCCATTACAGGGCTATTGTTTTATTATAAAGTAGGAAAGCCCCTACGGGGACTGCTTTGGCGGAGCATTGGCGGCAAGGGTCCTCATGAAAAGCCAGGAGCACGAAGCCCCTCATCAACACCATTCCAACACATTCTGGGCATGAGACGAGAGATCCCATTCAGCAAACTGTCCGGTGCAGGCAACGACTTCATCATCATGGACAACCGTGACCGCTCCATCACCCTTGAGGCTTCGGCCATCCGTGCGCTCTGCACACGCCGTACCGGCATCGGCGCCGACGGGCTCATCCTCATCGAGCCGTCAGAAACAGCATCATTCAGCATGCTCTATCACAACGCCGATGGTCTGCCCGGCACGATGTGCGGCAACGGAGGCCGCTGCGCGGTCTGGTTCGCCAGGAGCATCGGGGTGCAGCCGGACGCCGGGGGGTGCTTCCGTTTTGAGGCAAACGGCGACCCCTATCAGGCATGGGTGAGCGGACCCGAAACGGTACGGCTCCGGATGCGCGAGCCACGGGGCATAAGGGACGAAATCGATCTCGGCGGTCAGTACTGTGCCTTTATTGATACCGGCTCGCCGCACGCCGTGATCCGCACCGAAGGGCTTGATGCCGTGGATGTGGTCGGGGAGGGCCGCGCCATTCGCCACCGCACCGACATCTTCCCCGGCGGCACCAATGTCAATTTCATCGAAGTGACCGCCACCGACAGCATCGACCTCAGAACCTTCGAGCGGGGCGTCGAAGATGAGACCCTCGCATGCGGAACCGGAGCGGTCGCAGCCGCACTTCTCAGCCGCCGCCTCGGCATGACCTCAGCCGACAGCATCAGGGTCCGGGTGAAAAGCGGTGACATGCTCAACGTGACGTTCAGCGAAGATATGCGGGAGGTCTATCTCACCGGACCGGCGGTCATCGTCTATACCGGCGTGGTGAAAGCAGGCTGAACATCGGTCGATGAAATCGGCAGGACACGATGAACTTTTTACAGGCGGGGGGAATTCATTTTCGCTGAATGGGCAATAGCCCCCGATACAGCCTTAAATCAGAACCCTTCAACACCAAACGGAGAATCATCATGCAGAAATGGGTATGTGTGCCTTGCGGTTACGTATACGATCCCGAAGCCGGAGACCCCGACAGCGGCGTCCAGCCCGGAACGCCTTTTGAAGATGTGCCCGAAGACTGGGTATGCCCTGTCTGCGGCGTCGACAAGACCCTCTTCGAACCCTACGAAGAACGTTGAGCCTGAGGGCCGCAGCCAAAGGCGCACTCCTTCCCTCGTATCCATCTGCACGCCGCCATCCGCGGCGTGCTCAGTTTCCGCCCTCTCCAGAATCCATGAACACCCCGTCGATCAGCTCGCGTGGAACACCGATCGTGATGGTATCTGAGGCTGCCGCCGTAGCCGTGGTATCGACCGGAAGCGGCACGCGTCCCCCATAGGATGGCGCCACAATCCCCCGTTTCTGCATGATGCGGTAAATGATGGCGGAGCGCTTCCGGACATAACGGGAACTGCCGGTGGGTGACCAGCGGATGGGGTTTGGGAGTACGGCGGCAAGACGTGAGGCCTGACGGGCGTTCAGCCGGCCGGCACTGGTGCCGTAGTAGTGGCGGGCAGCGGCTTCAATGCCGAAAATGCCATCACCCCATTCGGCAGAGTTGAGGTAGAGCTCCAGAATGCGGCTCTTTGAGAGCGACCGCTCGATCCGCCAGGTGAGGATCGCCTCCTTGATCTTGCGCACCGGGTTCTTCGATGGTGAGAGATAGAGGTTCTTTGCCAGCTGCTGGCTGACGGTGCTCCCGCCCATGGCGATTTTGCGCTCCTTGAGGTTTTTCTCCAGCGCATGCTCCATCGCATCGTAGTCGAACCCGTCATGCTGCCAGAACTTGTCATCTTCAGCAATCAGCACAGCCTTGACGACGTTTTTCGATATGGCGGAGAGAGGGACGACCTTCCGGTCGGTCTTCCTTCCGCTGTATCCGGCACGGCGCCATGCCTCCACCCGGTAGCGCATGAACGCGGTGGTCTCCGGGGTTTTCCGGGCAAGACCCTCCACATCGGGAATGACGAAGTAGCGCACGATATCTACCACAAAAAGGCAGAAAAGCAGGATGGCGATGTTCCGAAGGAACTTCATATGCTGGGGCGGTTAGTTTTTTTGGGTACCTTTTCCTTTCGAAGGCAGGAATATTTCTTCATCCAATGTAACACGAGGAAGCACCGACATGAAACTGGTCATACTGCCGCTTGCGGCTGGACTCATCCTCTCGGCAGCAGCCGTTGACTGCTTTGCCGCCGCTCCGGACGGGAAAGCGGTCTTCGAGCGCAACTGCAGCGTCTGCCACAGCGTGGCGCCGCCGCCAAAATCCGCTCCACCGATCATTCCCATCGCCTCCCGCTACCGTGCAAAGTTCTCATCGAAAGCCGAAGGCGTCAAGGCAATGACGGCATTCATGCAGTCGCCCTCCAAAGCGGCATCGGTCATTGAAGCGCAGGCCATCGAACGCTTCGGCCTCATGCCCGCAATGTCGGCACTCAGCGAAGCAGACCTCCGGGCCGCAGCCGGATGGGTCTGGGATCAGGGCGGTGCAGGCATGGGTCCCGGCAGGGGTGCTGGCCAGCCAAAAGGCAGCTGCCGGTAGTATTGAAAAACCCGGAGGGTTGCTCCGGGCTCTCTGTTCTTTATGTACCCTTGGGCAGACTCGAACTGCCGACCCACAGTTTAGGAAACTGTTGCTCTATCCACTGAGCTACAAGGGTAGCTGTCTGAAGCGGGAATTTAGCATCTTTGGCCGAAAGAAGCAAACACTCAGGACCTGCCGAACATATGGTCGAGCTCGGTCAGCGTCATCTTGATGATGACGGGCCTGCCATGCGGGCATGAGTAAGGTTCCCTGGTGGCGAAAAGATTGTCGATGAGGGTGCGCATCTCCCCCATCGAGAGTTTCTGGCCCGCCATGATGGCGTTGCGGCAGGAGTATGATTTCGCCAGATTGTCGCGCCTCTCCAGCCGCAGCCGGGTGGCGTTCTCCCTGTACTCGGCAATCATGTCCTGCATGATGGTGGCCTCGCTTCCGGGCCGCACATCCTGCGGGACGCCCTCGATCATCACCGCCCGGGTCCCGAACGAACGAAGGTTGAAGCCCAGCCGGTACAGATCGTCTTTGATCTCCTCGAACACTTCATACTCCCACGGCCGGAACTCGACCTTCTGCGGAAAGAGCAGCTGCTGGGAGTTCGGCACGCGGCTCTCCATCACCTCCACCGCGCGTTCGTAGAGCACCCGCTCATGAGCCACGTGCTGGTCGATGATCATGAGCCCGGTCTTGATCTGGCAGATGAGGTACTTGTTGTGGAGCTGCCAGATCTTCGGTTCCTCCCCTTTCGGCTCCACTCCGGCGCCTTCCGGGCCCTCGTGCATGCTCGAGCGGAGCAGCTGTGAGATATCCTCACGGGCCGCCGGGACTTCAGGAACAGGGAACATCACCTCCTGGTGTGAAGGCTGCGGAACTGCCGGGCGGGAACTGCCGAATGCCCCTTCGCGATAGCTGCCGTAGAGCTCTCCGGTCGTAATGGCCCGTTCCGGGACCTCCTGAAAAGCAAGGGTCCTGAATCCACCCCCGCCGGCATGAGTGAACCCCCGGGAAGCGGAATCATCCCCTGCCTGCGAGGTCCGTCCTCCTGCGGCAAGATCGGGGGAAAAGTCATGCAGTGTCACGGCCCGCTTGATGACGGGGTAGAACATGTTGCGCACGCTTCGCTCATCGTCGAACCGGACCTCGAGCTTCGCAGGGTGCACGTTGACATCCACCCGTGAGGGATCGATACCGAGAAAGAGGAGGGCGAAGGGTGCCTGGCGCTCTACAAGCAGCTCGGCATATGCCTGCTGGAGAGCCTGGGTGAGCATGCGGTTCTGGATCGGGCGACGGTTGATGAAGAAGTACTGGTCGAGCTTCTTTCGCTTCTGGAGCGCCGGGCGGCCGATGTATCCCCTGATGGAGAGGTAGTCGTTTTCTTCGCCGACCTCGATGAGGCTGTCGGCAAACCCTTTTCCGTAAAAGGTATCGAGGCGCTCCAGCATATCGGAAGTGCGGAAGTTGAACAGCTCCTGGTCGTCGTTCAGGAGCTGCCACTGTATTTCAGGGTAGGCGAGGGAAAACGAACGGACGAGTTCGAAAATATGGCCGTACTCGGTGGCGTTGGACTTCAGGAACTTCCGGCGCGCGGGGACGTTGTAAAAGAGATTGCGGACGCTCACCGAGGTGCCCGCCTCACCCTGCACCTCAGACTCTTCCACTGCAATGCCGCCCTCGTAACGGAAACGGAGCGCGACAGGCGCATCGGTCATGCGGGTGCGGAGCTCGAAATGGGAGACGGAGGAGATGCTGGCGAGTGCCTCGCCACGGAATCCGAGGGTCCCGAGGGTATCGAGGTCATCGACGTCCCTGAGCTTGCTTGTGGCGAACCGCTCGACCGAAAGAAGTGCATCCGCCCTGCTCATTCCCCGTCCGTTGTCGATGATGCGCACCAGTTCCCTGCCGGCGTCTTTTATAACGACTGAAATCCGGTCGGCGCCGGAGTCTATGGCGTTTTCAAGGAGTTCCTTGACGACGGAAGCCGGCCGCTGGACGACCTCCCCCGCTGAAATCTTGTTGGCTACATTGTCCGGAAGCCTGGCAATGGATGGCATACCTGTTCACAGATGAATACTGTTCGACTGAACGTGCTCGAACAGCAACTTATCGATAAATACCCGTCTTTGAAAGCGACGGGGGGAAGTTATCCGCCCTGTTCACCCCGAAGCGCCACCCAGAGATCACGAAGCGCAGCCTCCGAGAACCGGTGCTTGTTCTGAAGGCGGTCGCCGTGCATATGGAGAGTCCGGACTCCGACCGACGGCCCCGAGCCCGGAACCTGGCGGGCGATGGCAAGACAAAGGGTGCCGACAGGCTTTTCAGGGCTCCCGCCCCCGGGGCCGGCGATGCCGGTAGTGGCAAGAGCAATCGAGGTTCCGCTGCGGCGGAGGCAGCCGAGCGCCATGGCGCAGGCCACCTCTTCGCTGACCGCTCCGTGTGTGTCGATGAGGCCCCGGCTGACGCCGAGCAGTTCTTCCTTGGCGCTGTTGCTATAGACTATGAACCCCTGCATCAACGAAACCGATGAGCCGGGCACATCGGTCAGGCGGCTCGCTATGAGCCCTCCGGTGCAGGACTCCGCAACGGAAAGTGTCAAGCCGCCAGAAGCCAGCATGCCGATGATGGTCTCCTCGAGGCTTGCCGTTCCGACGGCGAAGATGAAAGCCGCGGCCCGCTCCCGGATGGCCTCGACCACAGCGGCATTGTCCCGTTCTGCACGCAGGGGGTCCCGGGCGATGGTGCTGACCATGAGGTCGACCCCTGCGCCGTGCGGCAGGTATGCCAGGCTCGTGCCCTCCGGCAGCGAGTCCTCGATGTCGGGGAGCATGTCGGCAAGCGTGGACTCGCCGATGCCGGTGGTCTTTACGGGGGTGTGGATGATCGTCGTATCGCTGAGGCCCCTGAGCCACGGCTGGACCGTCAGCTCCATCATGGCCTCCATCTCTACCGGCACACCGGGCATCAGCACCAGATGGCTTCCGCCGAAACGCTCTCCTGCGGGGATGATCATTCCCGCTGCCGTACCGCGGGTGTTCGGGATGGCCCTCGAGCCATCAAGCACCATGGCCTGGCCCTGCATGAGTTCGCTCATTGTCCTGCCGTGGGCCGTGACCCGCCGTTCGACCTCCCTGAGGGCATCGGGGTCGAGCCGGAGGCCGAGCCCCAGGAGTTCCCCGGCGGCCTTCCGCGTACGGTCATCCCTCGTAGGTCCGAGTCCGCCGGTCACAAGCACCACATCGGCACGGCCGAGCGCCTCCCTGAACACTGAGGCCATCTCGCTCTCGAAATCGGAACATGCCGTGACGCGAACGACCGGAATGCCGACGGAGCCTAGGCTGCGTGCGATGAAGGAGGCGTTGGTGTTGACGCGCTGGCCTTTCAGCAGTTCATCGCCGACCGAGACGATTTCCGCCCGAATGGACGGCACCCGTTCAGACAAGGTAGCCGGCGATGCGCAGGATGTCGGCGAACACGCCTCCTGCGGTTACTTCTCCGCCCGCACCAGGTCCCTTGACAACAAGCGGAGTCTGGAGGTATCGGTCGGTGGTGAACACAACCATGTTCTCGGAACCGCTTAGTCCGGCAAGGGGGCTTTCCAGCGGGACCCGCTTGACGCCGATACTGGCTTTCCCGTCACGGATCTCGCCGGCAAATGAGATGGTCATCCCTTCCCGGCCTGCATCTTCGATGGCATCGCTGTACCCGTCGTCCACACAGCTGAGGCGCTCAAGGAAGGTGTCGACATCCATCTCGCCCCGGAGTTCTTCGGGAACAAGGCTCTCGCACTCCACATCGTCATACTCGAGCTCGAAGCCGAGTTCGCGGCCGAGAATGAGGAACTTGCGTGCGAAATCCGCTCCAGAAAGGTCATCGCGGGGGTCCGGCTCGGTGTAGCCGGCCTGGCGCGCGCTGCGAACAATTTCGCTGAACCGTCCACCCTTGCGGAGTTCGTTGAAAATGAAGCTGAGGGTCCCGGACAGCACACCCTCGATGCTCCTGATTCTGTCGCCGCTGTTTTTAAGGTCACCGAGGGTGTTGATGATCGGCAGGCCGGCGCCGACGTTGGTCTCATAGAGAAAACGCGCATTGCTCAGACGGCGAGCATCGCGGATTGCGCGGTAGAGCGGCCAGGGCCCCGCCATGCCGAGCTTGTTTGCCGTGGCGACGGAGATGTCGGAGCGTAGCAGCTCGGGATATTTAGCGGCGACATCGGCACTTGCGGTACAGTCGACAAAAATGGTGTTGTGCAGGTTCTTCTCCATGATGAAGCGGAGGTAGCCATCGATTCCCTGGTAGTCGCCACGCGGCTCCAGGGCATCCTGCCACCCTTCGAGGTCGATGCCGGAGGGGTTGAATGCGATGCTGCGGGTGTTGGCCATCGCGGCCACAACCACGTCGAGTCCGTTCTCCTCCTGGAGTTTCTTTCGATGCGCCGAAATCTGGCCGATCAGGCTTTTTGCAATCGTGCCGGTGCCCGCGATGAAGACATGCACCCTTCGGCGTGAGAGGAAGAAGGATTCGTGGATGCAGTTGAGTGCCTTGTCCTCGTCATGGCTCTCGACGACGAAGGAGATGTTCATTTCATTCACCCCCTGGGCGACGGCAATGACATTGATGCCGTTCTTTCCGAGGGTTTCGAACAGCTGGGCCGACACGCCGGGATGCCCCGACATGTTGTTGCCGACAACGGCGATCATCGCAAGGTCGCGGCGGACGGCGAGCGGGTCGATCTGGCGGGCAGTTATTTCGGCAGAGAACTCGTCATCGAGTACAAGCTTCGCCTCGGCGGCCTGCGCGGGGTTGATGGCCAGGCTGATAGACTGCTCAGAGGAGGCCTGCGAGATGAAAATGACGTTGATGCGGTGCCGTGCCAGGCGGGTGAAGAGTCGCGAGGCAATACCCGGTACACCGACCATGCCGCTTCCGGAAAGATTGAGGAGCACCACCGTGTTGATGGAGGTGAGGCCCGTAACAGGAAGAACGACCGCTTCATCGCGATGCTCGTCGCGCTCGATGCGCGTTCCGGCGGCCCCGGGGTTGAACGAGTTCTTGATAATCAGAGGAATGGATGCCTTCATGGCCGGCTGCACGGCGAGGGGGTGGAGAATCTTCGCGCCTGCGTGCGACAGCTCCATAGCCTCGGCATAGCTGATATAGGGCAGCACCCGTGCATCGGTGACACGCTTGGGGTCGGCGCTGAAGAAACCATCAACGTCGGTCCATATCCATATTTCACGAGCACCGAGCGCAGCGCCGAGAATAGAGGCCGTGTAGTCTGATCCGCCACGGCCGAGTGTGGTCACGGTACCATCAGCGGCGGCGGCAATGTAGCCGGTCACCACGGCAAGCTCGGTCTCCCGGGCAAGGCGGAGGGCGACGCGTTCGCGGGTAGCCGGTTCGTCAAGCCGGGCGTCGGGATAACTGGCATCGGTCACAATCAGCTCGCGGCCGTCGACATAAACGGCAGGAAGTCCCGCCTGGCGGAGCCATGCGGCAACGATCCTTGCCGACATGCGCTCTCCGAAGCTCTGCACGAGAGCGGAGCTTTTGAAGGATAGTTCACGGAGAAGGAAAATCCCGTGCAGGACATCGTGCAGTTCTTCGAGTTCCCGGCGAAGGATGCCACTGAGCTCCTCAAGGGCTTGCCCCTCGAGCAGATCTGCCGCCACACTAAGATGGCGTTCCGCCAGTTCTTCGTGAACGGCCACGTACCCGCTGTCGCCTCCGCATGCCCTTCTGGCGGCTTCCAGCAGGCGGTCGGTCACCCCATGCATGGCAGAGATGACAATGACAAGGCGGTCGTCAGCGAGCGCCCTGGAGATTATGCCGGAAACGTTCCTGATACGGTCGGCCGATCCGAGGGAGGTTCCCCCGAACTTGAATATTTTCATGTGCAATCGAGTTACTGGGTATTAATGTCTCCGTAGAATTTCATCCATTGCGCGTTAAAATACAACTATCCTGATGCAGCGTAACGACCGGAACGATTGAGGGAAACGGTCCGGCTGCGCGTGACATCCCGATAAGCCGCGGCACTCGTTGCTCCTAATATAAAAACCTTTACCATAACAGCCACCGAAACCGTAACCCTCTCATTTATTGCGTGATACGCCCTTGCATTTTGTGATGGATGAGCCCTCATGCCCATCCCCGGTCCGTGCACGGCACACGCCCCCGGGCTGGTCTATGGAACGAGACGGCAATGCGCTCAAAAAAAAAGCGCCCCGAGCGGGGCGCCTTTTCTTGTTCTCCATGGGAGAAGTGTATCAGTTCTGCAGTGCATCGGCACCACCGACGATCTCGCTCAGCTCCTTGGTGATCGCCGCCTGGCGGGCACGGTTGTAGCTGATATTGAGGCCGCGGAGCAGTTCCTTTGCGTTCTCGGTCGCAGAGTCCATGGCGGTCATCCTTGCTGCCTGTTCGGCGGCATTGGATTCGAGCATCATTCCCCAAACCTGCGTATTGAGGTGCTTCGGAACCAGCTCTTCGATGATCGCTGCCGGCGAGGGCTCGTAGATGTAGTCGCCACCCTCGGCAACAGGCAATTCGCTCTTGATCGGAAGCAGTACCTCGGCCTTCAGGGTCGGGGCAAGCACCGACTTGAACTCGTTGTAGACCACGACCACCCTGTCCACCTCTCCCTTGACGTACATCGAGGAAGCGGTTTCGGCAATCTCGCGTGCCGTCGAGAAATCAAGGTTCTGGAACACCGCGGGATACCCTTTCAGCACACTGTAGCCCCGCTTGCGGAAGAAATCAAACCCGCGGGTACCGGCGCAGATCAGCTGGACGTTGCCGGCAGCGTATGCCGCAGCATACTCTTCATGGATCGTGCGGTGCGCAAGCTTGATGATGTTGGTGTTGAAGGCGCCGCAGAGCCCCCTGTCAGAGGTGATGAGGACCACCAGGACCCTTGAGGCATCCGCACGGTCGGCAAGCAGCGGCGATGCGGAGGTATCGACCTTGCCGGAAAGCGAGCCGAGCATCTCCTTGAGCTTGGCTGCGTAAGGTCGGGCCATGACCGCCCGCTCCTGCGCCTTGCGGAGCTTCGCAGCAGCAACCATCTTCATGGCCTTGGTCACCTGCTGCGTCGACTTCACACCCTTGATGCGAACTCGTATGTCCTTTAATGTTGGCATGTATTACGGGTCGTTAATGAATTATCTGAATTACCCTGCACCGGCCAGTCAGGCCTTTACCTTGTCGTTGAAGGTGGTGACGAACTTCTGCGCCGCCTCTTTGAGCCTTCCGGCCACGTCGGCCTCGAGTGCACCGGTTTCTGCAATGGATTTCAGGATGTCGCTGTGCTTCAAGTCGAGCATGGCGAGGAACTCTTCCTCAAACTTCTTGACATGCTGCACTGCAACAAGGTCGAGCAGACCCTGGGTGCCGAGGAAGATGATGGCGACCTGACGTTCAACAGGCATCGGCACATACTGGCCCTGCTTGAGGATTTCAACAAGACGTGCACCGCGGTCGAGCTGCGCCTTGGTGGTCTTGTCGAGGTCGGAACCGAACTTCGAGAAGGCTTCAAGCTCGCGGAACTGTGCGAGATCGAGGCGAAGGGTACCGGCAACCTTCTTCATCGCCTTGATCTGGGCAGCACCGCCAACGCGGGAAACCGAGATGCCGACGTTGATTGCAGGACGCTGTCCGCTGTTGAACAGGTTCGACTCGAGGAAGATCTGACCGTCGGTGATGGAGATCACGTTGGTCGGGATGTATGCCGACACGTCACCGGCCTGGGTCTCGATGACCGGCAGCGCGGTGAGACTTCCTCCACCCTGCACCATCGGGCGGAGAGCGTCGGGAAGGTCATTCATTTTCTTTGCGACTTCGATGTCGTCGGTAATCTTTGCAGCCCTTTCAAGAAGGCGGGAGTGCAGGAAGAACACATCGCCGGGGTATGCTTCGCGTCCCGGGGGACGGCGGAGCAGGAGGGAGAGCTGACGGTAGGCAACTGCCTGCTTGGAGAGATCATCGTAGACGACCAGCGCATGGCGGCCGGTGTCACGGAAGTATTCGCCGAGTGCGGCGCCGGCAAACGGAGCAATGAACTGCAGCGGCGCAGGATCGGAAGCCGTGGCCGTAATGACGGTGGTGTATTCCATCGCACCATGCTTCTCGAGGGTGTTTACCACCTGTGCGACGGTCGAGCCCTTCAGGCCGATGGCGACGTAGATGCAGTAGACGCCCTTGCCCTTCTGGTTGATGATGGTATCGAGCGCGACGGCGGTTTTGCCTGTCTGGCGATCGCCGATGATGAGCTCGCGCTGGCCGCGGCCGATCGGGATCATGGAGTCGATTGCCTTCAGACCGGTCTGGAGCGGTTCATGCACCGACTTGCGGTAGATGACGCCGGGAGCGCGGCGCTCGAGAGGAAGACGGATGTCGGTATCGATGATACCTTTGCCGTCGATGGGTACGCCGAGCGGGTTGACAACCCTGCCGAGCATTGCTTCACCAACCGGAACAGAGGCGAGGATGCCCGTGCGCTTGACGGTGTCGCCCTCTTTGACCTCGGTGGAATCACCGAAAAGCACAGCACCTACGTTGTCCTCCTCCAGGTTCAGAGCCATGCCCATGACTTTGTTCGGAAACTCAAGGAGTTCACCGGCAGCAGCTTTGGACAAACCGTACACACGTGCGATACCGTCGCCGACCTGCAGCACGGTTCCCACATCATAAACTTCGGCTTCGGACTCAAAGCCGGCAAGCTGCTTGCGAAGTATGGATGAAACTTCATCAGGCCTGACTGTTGTAGACATATGCTTATTCCGCTTGGTTATTTGTTAAGAAAAGAGAAAGATTCTGCTTACTTTCATTTGAATTCAAAGGGTCTCTTCCCTTTCCAAAAATAAAAGCCAAATTTAATGAAAAGCTTTTAGTTATTCAAGTACTCTCTCGCATTTGAACAACTTGGTTTTTCAAGGGACACGGCAGGAGCCACTCTGGCCCATATCCGGCCCGCATCATACGGTATGAAAACAGTCAGGGGATTTGCTTCAGCGACCGTCGGAAACGTGGCATGCGGTTTTGACGTTCTCGGATTTGCCATAAAGGAGCCCGGCGACGAGGTCATCCTGACGCTTTCGGAGCGGAAGCACTCATCGTGCCCCGTCACCATATCCTCCATCTCCGGAGACGAAGGAAAACTCCCCCTCGACCCGAAAAAGAACACGTCAAGCTTCGTCGTCCTGAAGTTCCTCGAACACCTGCGCGCCCAGAAAGGCATCGCCTTCAACGGCCACATTTCGCTCGAACTGAAGAAGCACCTGCCGCTCAGCAGCGGCATGGGCAGCAGCGCGGCCAGTGCGGCCGCAGCCCTTGCGGCGGCCAATGAACTCCTCGGCCAGCCCTGCACGAAAATGGAGCTGGTCCACTTCGCCATCGAAGGCGAGCGGGTCGCCTGCGGCTCGGCCCACGCCGACAACGCCGCTCCGGCCATCCTCGGCAACTTCGTCCTCATCCGCAGCTACACGCCGCTCGACCTCATCGTCATCCCTCCGCCCGACGAGCTCTACTGCTCGCTCGTGCATCCCCATACGGAACTCAGAACCTCATTCGCCCGCTCGGTGCTGCCGAACGAAATCCCGCTCAAGATGGCGACCCAGCAGTGGGGCAACGTAGGGGCGCTCGTCGCCGGGCTCCTCACCGCCGACTACCCGCTCATCGGCCGCTCACTCATCGATGTTGTCGCCGAACCCAAACGAGCTCCACTTATTCCGGGATTCTTCGAAGTGAAGGAAGCCGCCCAGAGGGCCGGCGCCCTCGGCTGCAGCATCGCCGGCTCGGGCCCCTCGATATTCGCATTCTCCTCTTCTCCCGACACCGCACGGGAAGCCGGCATCGCCATGCAGGAAGCATTCCTCACCTCCAAGGCGAAGCTGCCCTCCGACATGTGGGTGTCGCCGATATGCAGGGAAGGCGCAAGGATACTGTAACGAACACAACCGCCGAAGCCTTACCGCACATGATCTACTTCAGCACCAGCAAATCATCCACGCCGGTCTCCATGAAACGGGCCACCCTCGAGGGGCTCGCGCCCGACGGCGGCCTCTACGTCCCCTCCGCCATCCCCTCGTTCACCCGTCAGGAAATCAAGCAGCTTGAGGGCGCCACGTTCAGCGATGTGGGCTTTGCCATTGCAAAGAAGTTCGTCGACGGCGAAATCCCTCCGCTGGAACTGCAGGAGATTGTCAGCGAGTGCTGCAACTTCCCGACACCGCTCGTCCAGCTTGATCCGGCAACCTTCGTCCTTGAGCTTTTCCACGGACCGACCCTCGCCTTCAAGGACTACGGCGCCCGTTTCCTCGCCCGCATGACCGGATGGTTCGCTGCCGAGGACAACCGGCTGATCACGGTACTCGTGGCAACATCCGGTGATACAGGAAGCGCCGTGGCATACGGATTCCAGGGGATCCCGAACACCCGCGTGGTGCTGCTCTACCCCTCCGGCAAGGTCAGCCGCCTTCAGGAGCAGCAGCTGACGACAGCCGGCGGCAACGTCCACGCGCTTGAAGTGAAGGGTGATTTCGACGACTGCCAGCGCCTGGTGAAGGAGGCCTTCGTCGACCCGTCGATGAAAGAGCGCCACACCCTCACCTCTGCCAACTCGATCAACATCTCGCGCCTCATTCCGCAGTCTTTCTACTACGCCTGGGCTACCCTCCGGCTCAAAGAGGACCACGGTCTGGAAAACCCCATATTCAGCGTTCCCTCCGGCAACTACGGCAACCTGACGGCCGGCGTGCTCGCAAAAAAGATGGGGTTCCCTGTCGGAGGCTTCATTGCCGCCTCGAACGCCAACGACAGCGTCACCCGCTACCTCACCGACGGACGCTATGAACCCCGTCCAACCCGCCGCACGCTCTCGACGGCGATGGACGTCGGCAACCCCAGCAACTTCGCGCGGCTCATCCATTTCTACCAGGGTGAGCACGATGCCATGGCCCGCGACATCACCGGCACCTCGGTCACCGACCGGGAGACCCTTGAGACCATCCGCCTTGTACACAGCCGGTTCGGCTATGTCATGGATCCCCATACCGCCGTCGGCTACTGCGCCCTCCTCAGGATGCGCCAGGACGGTGTGTACCGCGAAAACCCCGGCGTCGTCCTTTCGACGGCCCATCCGTCGAAGTTCCTCGAGGCCATCCATGAAGCCCTCCAGCTGGAAATCGAGGTCCCCGAACGGCTCGGGTGCCTTCTTGCGAAAGAAAAACACTCGACCATGATCAAGCCGGATTACCGCGATCTTGCGGACTTTCTCAACGGGCTGGACCACTGACTTGTGTCCACCGACCCACACCACATCCCATGAACGCTCGCACCCTGCTCTTCTTCATCATCCTCATACCCGTGATGTTCTTCGGAATGCTCACCGGCTATATCATGAACACCATTGACGGGACCGGAGACCGGTTCCACCGCCTCGCCTCCTGGTGGGGGCGTTTCAGCGCGTGGCTCTTCGGCATCACGGTGGAGGTGGAAGGCGAGGAAAACTACAGGGCGGGCGGCAGCTACCTCGTTGTAAGCAACCATGCCGGCATGGCAGACATCCCGCTGCTGCTCGGCTCAATGAAGCTCAACCTCCGCTTCGTCGCCAAGGAGGAGCTCGGCAGAATCCCCGTCTTCGGATGGGCCCTGAAGAACGGCGGCTACGTGATGATCAAACGCGGCCAGAACCGCGAAGCCCTTAAAAGCCTGCTGGCTGCATCGGAAGTAATCAAAAGCGGGCGGTCCGTCCACATCTTCCCCGAGGGGACCCGGTCCGCCACCGGCAAGCTGCTCCCCTTCAAGCGCGGTGCGTTTCTCGTGGCTGAAAAAGCAAAAGCCGAGGTCCTGCCCGTCACCATCATCGGCAGCCACATCATCACCCCGAAAAAGAGCCTTGCCATCCACCGCGGCAAGGTCCGCCTCATCATCGGCAAACCCCTCCGCACCACCGACTTCCCGAACGTCGAAACCCTCATGCAGGCCTCGCGCGACGCCATCGCAGCGAACCTCAACTGAGGAGCGGCACCGGGGGGACCCCACACCCCCGAGCCCGGCGAGGAAAAACAACAAAGGGCCGCTGCGTTTCCATTTGACACGCAGCGGCCCTCTCGTATTGTTTGGCGTTCACCAAAAACGTGGATCACATGTTCCGGTAGAGGTTCACCATTTCGATGGCGGTAAGGGCGGCATCAAAGCCCTTGTTGCCGGCCTTCGTGCCTGCACGCTCAATCGCCTGCTCGATGTTCTCGGTAGTAAGCACGCCGAATGCGATCGGCACGCCGGTTTCGAGCGAAGCCTGGGCGATGCCTTTGGTGGCCTCGGCAGCAACGACGTCGAAGTGAGGGGTGCTTCCGCGGATGATGGCGCCGAGGGTGATGAGGGCATCGTACTTGCCGGTAAGGGCCGCCTTCTTGGCGACCATCGGTAGCTCAAACGCTCCGGGGCAGCGGTAGATGGTGATGTTATCTTCCGATCCGCCGTGGCGGCGGATGCAGTCGATGGCACCTTCCATCAGCTTCTGGCCGATGAAATCGTTGAACCGGGATATGACGAGGGCGAACCGGGCGTCTTTGGCGCTGAGCGCCCCTTCAATCTGTTTGATCTGCATACTGGTTGGTTGTTTATGGGTTAGGCCTAGGTGTCGCAGTATCCGAGAATCTGCTCCACAAGATCGATGATGACGTGGCCGACAGTGATATGGCACTCCTGCACCCGGTCGGCCGTACCGGAGTGGGGAACAATGAGCTGGAGGTCGGCCATTCCTTTCATGAGTCCACCCTCACCGCCAAGAAGGGCGATGGTCTTCATCCCCTGCTGCCGAGCAACTTTCATTGCATTGATGACGCTCATGCTGTTGCCGCTGGTGGAAAGGCCCACGAAGAGGTCCCCTTCCTTGCCGTATGCCTCCACAAGCCGCGCAAAAACAGCGTCATAGCCAAGATCGTTGGCCCCGGCAGTGAGCGCCATGCTGTCGCTGGACAGGGCGATGGCGGGCAGGGCAGGGCGCTTCACGGTGCTTCGGTAACGGATGGTAAGTTCCGTTGCAAGATGCTGGGCATCGGCCGCGCTTCCGCCGTTTCCGGCAAAAAGCACGCTCCGGCCCGCAGAAAAAGTATCAGCCATGAGGCGCGCCATTGCGGCAATGACCGCGCTGTTCTCTCTTGCGACACGTTCCTTAAGGCGTGCGCTGTAGAGCATCGTTTCAAGGACACTCTCTTCAAGTCGGCTCCTGTCAGTGAGCCTGCAGGAACATTTTCCGCCATTGTCCATTGTTTCGGATGGTACGGGTTCAGGGTGTCTCATCCGGACTACGCAACAGGAGGGCCTCCGGACAAAATTGTACGCTAATATAACGAAAAAGGCAGGAAGCGAAGAAAAAGCCTCAGCTGAGGCCATCGCCATCCGGAGCATCCTCAAGCGGAAGGCCGCAGCGGCGGCAGAACGCGGCATCAGGTTCGTGGCGGAGGCCGGGGCATGCGCGGCAGAGCCTTTCGGGGCTGCAGGATGAGCGCATGGAAGACATTTCTGCAGAGACGATGCCCGTCGGGACAGCAATCACGCTGTAACCGGTGATCATGAGCAAAGCCGCCAGAAATCGTCCAAGCGGGGTCTCTGGAGATATGTCGCCGTATCCGACTGTCGTAACGGTAACGATGGCCCAGTAGATACTTTCAGGAATGCTTCGGAACCCATGTTCCTCACCCTCTATCAGGTACATGAGGGCGCCGACGATGCTCGTAAGCACAATGACGAAAAATAGAAACACCAGAATCTTGCGCGAAGAGGCCACAATTGATGCCCGGACAAAGTTCGCCTCATGGACGAACTGCATGAGCTTCAGAAGACGGAAGATACGCAGCACCCTGAAAAAGCGGATGACCAGCAGGTACTGGGTGCCGGGTATGAAGAGACTGAGCCAGGTAGGAAAGATGGAGAGGAAGTCGACGACGCCGAAAAAACTCAGGGCGTAGCGCCCTCTCCTTTCGGCTGCATAAATACGAAGTCCGTACTCGATGGAGAAGAGGATGGTGAAAAACCACTCGAAAGCGAGGAAGATATCCCCGGCTGCGGCATGGAAGGACGGCACGCTGTCAAACATGACGACCAGCACGCTGCAGGAAATTGAGAAAATGAGCAGAAGGTCGAAAGCCTTGGCCGGCAATGTGTCATAGTCGAAGATGACGTGCCGGAGTCGTTCTCTTGGTGTACCGGTTCTTTCCATGATTCGATCCTGTTGCACATAAAAAAAACTCCGCCGGTGCATGGCACTGGCGGAGATGGGAAAAACGGGCAAAAAAACGCCTTAGTGGTACTTTGCGCTCTCTTCCTTGACGAACTCGACGAGCAGCTTCAGGTTGGCCGGGTCGACGTCGGGCAGGATGCCGTGGCCGAGGTTGAAGACGTGGCCGGACTGAGCGGTGTGCTGGCCGAACTGGCGGAGGACCTTCGCGGCTTCCGCCTTGATCTTCTCGGGCGTGCCGTAGAGGACTGTCGGGTCCATGTTGCCCTGCAGGCAGACGCGGTCGCCGAGGATGGTGCGGGCTTTCTTGATGTCGATACCCCAGCCGAGTCCTACGGCGTCGCAGCCGGTGTCGGCGATTTCCGAAAGAATGGTGTTGCAGTCCTTCGAGAAGACGATGACCGGAACGTCAGGATACTTGGCCTTCACCGCCTGCACGTTCTCCTTGATGTAGGGAAGCGCGAACTCGCGGTAGTCGTCCTCGGACAGGGCGCTGGCCCATGAGTCGAAGATCTGGATGGCGTCGGCTCCGGCTTCGACCTGCGCACAGACGTATTCGGAGATGACGGCGGAAATCTTGCTGAGGAGCATGTGCGCCATTTTCGGCTCACGGTACATCATTTTCTTGGCGAACGCGTAGTTCTTCGATCCGCCGCCTTCGACAGCGTAGGTGAAGAGGGTCCATGCTGCACCGGAGAAACCGATGAGGGGAACGCGGTTGTCGAGTACTTTCTTCGTGAGGCGGATGGCATCAAGCACGTATCCGAGCTTGTCCTGTACCTCGGGGATGATGAGACGGTTGATGTCGGCCTGTGAACGGATCGGGGGGGTAAGCTTGATGCCCTTGGTTTCAATGATCTCAACGTCCATGCCCATAGCCTCGTTGACGACAAGGATGTCCGAGAAGATGATTGCCGCATCGACGCCCATCAGCTCGACCGGCTGGATGGTGACCTCCATGGCAAGTTCAGGAGTCTTGCAGAGGGTGAGGAAGTCGGTTTTTTCCCTGATTGCGCGGTACTCGGGGAGGTAACGGCCGGCCTGTCGCATCACCCAGATGGGGGTCCGTGAGCATGGCTGGCGCTTCAGTGCCCGGAGGAAAAGATCATTTTTGAGCATGCAGTGCTAAAGTTTGATGGTTGAACAAAACAGGCGGCCTTTCAGAGCGTGTCCCCGGAGACCCCGGGGGGAGGGCTGAACGCGATTCGAACCAGCAAAGGTACGATTTTTCAGCCTTTTTTTAAAACTTCGTCCTCACCCAGGCGCCACGTCAGCTGACGATATGGCGCTTGATGCCGAGTTCCTTCGGGCTGTAGCCGAGCGCAAGACCGACCATCTCCGACAGGTGAAACACCGGAATGGAGCTGTGGATATGGGCCTGCTTGAGGGCTTTCGACTGGTAGCCATCGAGCACCGTGTGGCAGAGCGGACAGGGGGTGACGATGAAGTCCGCCTTCTCTTCGATGGCTTCCCCGAGCGCCTCGGCTGCAACGCTGAGCGATTCCTCCTCTGCGACGAGCAGAGTGTGGAATCCGCAACAGCGGTTCTTATGGCGGTAGGGAATGGTCTTGCCGCCGAGTGCCTCGATAAGCTGGTCGAGCGAGGAAGGATCGAGCGGGTTGTCCTTGCCGAGTACCGTCGAAGGGCGCAGGATATGGCAGCCGTAGAACGGCGCGATGCGGTACTTCGAAAGCGGCACCTTCACCTTTGACTTGATGGCCTCCAGGCCGACGTCGTCGATAAGTACCCAGAGCAGGTGGCGGACTTCGGAGGTGCCGCGGTATTCCAGCCCCTCTTTTTTCAGGATCTCATTGACCTCCGCCCTCAGTTCCGGCGAGGCATCAAGTTTCTTCTTGGCGCTGCGGATGGTCATGAGACAGGTATTGCAGGAGACCACGAGGTCGAGGCCCATCTTCTCGGCATGGGCGATGTTGCGCGCGTTGACCAGCGCAAAGTGCTTCGGACTGACATAGTCGAGGTTGCTCCCGCCGCAGCAGGTGCTCTCGTGCAGGTGCACAAGCTCGATGCCGAGGTCCTTCTGCCAGAGTGCAATCGAGCGGTCAACCTCCTTGGTCATGGACTCATTGATGCAGCTCAGGTAATATGCGTATCTCTTCATCCGGTCATGCCTCCCGATTATTTATTATGGGTCTTGTGATCATCTTTCACATGCTCAGTCATCTCACGGAACTCCTCGCGGAACTGCTTCATGCCTTTCGACGATTTGACGAGCGGCGGCGGAGGCGGCGTGCGGCGTTTCATGATCATTTTCACGGCCATCGGCAGGAGGTTCTTCACCGTCCATGCAACGCCATTGGTGCGGAACGGCAGGGTTGCCTCGACCAGCTTGCCCTTCTTCTCGATATCGGACATGAACGCCTCGGCATGCTTCGCGCCGGCACTGTCTTTCAGACCGCGGCACTCGATGGCATCTTCTCGGATGCCGTGGATGGCTTCCATGATCGGGATATTTTTCACGCAGGTCTCCTGGCAGCGGTAGCAGTGGGTGCAGTCCCACACGCCGTGATCCTGCACCAGTTCGGCGAGGCGGACATCATGGAGACTGTCGCGCGTGTCGACGTTCATGCGGTACGACTTCAGGAGCACTGCAGGCGAAACGTACTCCTTGTTGGCACGAAGGATGCTGCACTCCGAGACGCAGGAGGCGCAGAGGATGCAGTCGGTGGCCTTGTCGTAACGCGAGAACTCCTCTTCGGAGACGAGAAACTCTTTCTTCCCCATCTCTGGTTCCGGCATGCTCGACTCAACCCAGTTCCGGTAGTGCTTCATCTTGCCGACAAGCGGATCCATATCGACGATGAGATCCTTGAGAAGCGGCAGGTTGCGCAGCGGCTCGATCTTGATGATGCCCGCTTCCCGGCACTTGGGGAGCTCGTCCCATACCTGGGTGGTGCAGGCGAGCTTGGAAATGCCGTTGATGCGCATGCCGCAGGAACCGCAGATGCCTGCCTGGCAGAACACCCGGTAGCTGACGGAGGCATCGATGTTCTCCTTGATGTAGTTCAGCGCACGAAGCACCGTGATACCCCGTTCGACCGGGATGGTATAGTCATCGAAATAAGGCTTGCTGTCAACCTGGGGGTTCAGCCTGAACACCCGGAAGGTGACATCCCGCTTGCCTTCGATATGCTGTTCGCTTGTGACAGTCATGGGCTCGTGTGGTTAATAAGTTCTTTCCTGGAGTTCATAACGGCCCATCGTCACCGGCTTTTCGCCGAGCTCCAACCTGCCGTCGACAAGGGTCGCCATCGTATGCTTGTGCCATTTCCCGTCGTCCCTCGTCGGGAAGTCGGTACGGGTATGTGAACCGCGGCTCTCTTCACGGGCATAGGCGCCGGCTGCGACGGTTTCGGAGAGGTCGAGCATGTTACGGAGCTCGAGGACCTGAAGCAGGTTGGTGTTGAACACGTCGCTGGAGTCAAACACCCTGACCTTCTTGAAGCGCTCCCTCAGGGCGGCGATGTCCTCGATGCCCTTCCGGAGGAGCGAGGCCTCGCGGTAGATGCCGACGTTGGTGCCGAGAGTATGGCCAAGCTCTTCACGGAGTGCGCCGTAGCGCTCATAGTGGCCAGAAGGCTGCATGTAGCTGCGGATCTCGTCGGCATGCTCCTTCAGTTCGGCGTCGGTGATATTGCCGGGTTCGAAGCTGCGGGCCTCCTCGGCTGCGGTATGGCCTGCGATGCGGCCGAAGACGAGGATGTCGAGCAGGGAGTTGCCGCCGAGGCGGTTGGCGCCGTGGACGGATACGCAGGCGCATTCGCCGGCGGCGTAGACGCCCTCCATCACGGTACGGCCCTGATTGTCGGTATCAATGCCGCCCATTGAGTAGTGGGCCGTCGGGCGGACGGGAATGGGCTCCTCGATCGGATCGACACCCTCGAAGTACATCGACATCTCACGGATCTGGGGAAGGCGCTGGCGGATGAGGTCGGCACCGAGATGGGTAAGGTCAAGGTGGATGTATTTGCCGGCAGGGCTGTCGAAGCCGCGGCCCTGGAGAATTTCGGTTTCGATGGAACGGGAGACGAGATCCCTCGGTCCGAGCTCCATCTTTTCAGGTGCATAACGCGACATGAACCGCTCGCCGAGGCTGTTGACGAGGTAACCGCCCTCGCCGCGCGCACCCTCGGTGACGAGCAGGCCGCTCTTGCGCAGTCCGGTCGGGTGGAACTGGACGAACTCCATGTCTTTCAGCGGGATGCCTGCGCGGTAGGCGATGGCCTGGCCATCACCGGTGTTGCCGAGGGCATTGCTGGAACGGTTCCAATACATCTTGGCATAGCCGCCGGTGGCGAAGATCACGGTCCTTGCGGTAAACGCCTCGATCTTGCCGGTCTTGATGTCCATGGCGATGAGCCCCTTGGAGCGGCTGCCCTTCACGGACAGGTTGAGTGCGAGGTACTCGTTGAAAAACACCACGCCTTTCTTCAGGCACTGTTCGTAGAGGGTCTGCAGAATCGTGTGGCCAGTCTTGTCTGCGCAGTAGCAGCAGCGGGGACGGCCTGCGCCGCCAAAGGGGCGCTGGGCGATGGTCTTGTCGTCGAGGCGCGACCAGGGGGTTCCCATGTTGTCGAGCTCGCGGATGATTTTCGGGGCCTCGGTGCAGAGCACTTCCGCTGCATCCTGGTCGGCGAGGTAATCGCTTCCCTTGATGGTGTCGAAAATATGCAGTTCGACCGAGTCATCCTTGGCGGTGTTGCCGAGAGCGGCATTGGCGCCACCCTGAGCCGCAGAAGTGTGGGACCGGTTGGGATAGACCTTCGAGAGCACGGCGATGTTCAGCGACGGATTCGTCTTCATCGCTTCCATGGCAGCGTAGAGCCCGGCGCCCCCCCCTCCGACGATAATGATATCAAATGGTTTCATTCGCTCAAGTCTTGTGTATGACCTCTCGGGGAGGCGTACGGATTAAATGGCCGGGCACAGCAGTGGCGGAGCCCCGCATTCTGGATAGTCTCTTTCTCGGAATCCCTCAGGAAATGCCGCTGGGGAGCGCCCCCTTACAGGGCGACATGGTCGTCGTGAGCCGGCAGTTCCTCGACGGCATGGAGAACGTCAGTCATATTGAGGACGCCGACCACTGCATTGCCGTCCATCACCGTCAGGCGGCGGACATTGGTGCGCTTCATCATGCGGAGCGCGTATTTGATGCGGAGGCTCGGGTTGACGCTGATGACAGGCTTGCTCATGATTTGGAAGACCGGAGTGTTCCAGGGGTCACGGTGCACATCTTCGCCGGGATCGATAACCTTGCCGAGGATGTCTTTTTCCGTGATGACGCCGTAGCAGTCGTCTTCATTGCGCGGCTCGACGATAAGACCGCTCTCGCCGCTTTTTTTCATGATCTGCAGGGCCTCTGCAACCGTGCAGCTTCCCTTGATCATTGCGAAATCCTTCTGCATGAGGGCCGATACCGGCAGCGTCCGTAATGTGATAAGCTGGTCCATAGTCGAGATCTGGTTACTTTAGAATGGATAAAACGCCGGACGGGCCGGAGAAGCTGCTGCCCGCGCGCTCTGTCATACTGCATGAAAAACTGCACCGGGGCGCAGAGGGGCCTGCCACCCGAAGGGAAAAATCTCAGCCTATAATGTATGAAATACGGGCTGATTCACAAAATTGCGCAGGAAAATCGCCACCGGCATCCCGGAGTCAGGCGATCCCGTGCTCCTTTTTGTAGGCCGCCCAGTTCCTCTTTAGTTCAATAAACCCGGCAACATCCGCCCGCATAAGGAAGGGATTCGTCATCCTCTCGGTGCCAATGTCCGACACCGGCCGGAGGCCGTAGTCATGACCCGGCCAGAGCGTTGTTTCGGGCGGGAGCGTCAGGAGTTTTTTGTGGAGGGAGTCGTACTCGCTCCGGGCGTCATCGTCAGTAGCGGTGCCGCCGACTTTTCCGACAAAGAGCGTGTCACCGGTGAAGAGCGAACCTCCGGAATAGAGGCAGATGGAGTCGGGAGTGTGGCCGGGAGTATGGATGAGGGCAAGTTCATGAGCGCCGAGAGGAAAACAGGCGCCGTCAAGAACCCTGATGCCCGTCAGAGGACAGGTGCTGCCGTAGAGAAGGGGTTCAAGGCCCGTAAGCCGACCGGCAAGATCGTTGCCACAGGTATGGTCCTGGTGGCTGTGGGTCGAGAAGATGTAGCGGACACTGTAGCCGCGCGCTGTGGCGGCATGGACAATGGAGCGGGGGTCGTAGGAAGCATCGACGATGAAAGCCAGACGGCTCTCCTCATCGGCGGCGAGGTACCCGAAGTTCCTGTCGCCGCCGGTGCGGAACTGTTCGACCAGCAATGCCATCTTCCCTTTATACGAACTTTTCGACGTTCATGAGGAACGCGCGTGCAGGAAAGTCCTTGTCGACGGCGATGGGGTTGCGCTCGAGCGCCTCCATGATCTCATCGGCTTTCGAGGAGTCGAGGATGGCGAAGCACAGCGAAGAGTACGTCCCCAGGCTTTCGTCAGAGGGCCACCACGACTGGTGCTCCATGTCGGAACGCTGGCAGTTGCAGCCACGGATGGCGATGTTCGAGAACATATGGACCCGGTGCTCCTTGAACAGCTTGCGGACCTGGGGGCGGGTCTCCTCATGCCCCATGATTGCGAGAAATTTCATAATGGTGTCCCTCTGGTTGGGGTTATGCGTTTTTCTTTTCAGCCATATAGTAGACCAGCGGCACGACGACAAGCGTCAGGATGGTCGAGAGCACGCCGCCCCAGATCATCGAGATGGCAAGACCCTGGAAGATCGGATCGAACAGCATGACGATGGAACCGATGACCACCGCACCGGAAGTGAGGATGATCGGACGGGTACGGACTGCGGCAGACTCGATGATGGCCTGCTTGAGCCCCTCGCCCTCGTCGCGGCGGATCTGGATGAAGTCAATGAGCAGCACCGAGTTGCGGACCATGATGCCTGCAAGCGCAATCATGCCGATCATGCTTGTTGCCGTAAAGAACGCCCCGTGTATCCAGTGGCCGGGAATGATGCCAACAAGGCTCAGCGGAATGGCAATCATCATGATGAGCGGCGTCTTGAACGACTGGAACCAGCCGACAATAAGCAGATAGATGATGACGAGCACGACAGCAAACGCCGTACCGAGATCGCGGAACACCTCGAAGGTGATCTGCCACTCGCCGTCCCACTTCATGGCCGTCTTGGCCTCGCTCTCAGGAAGAGAGGTGTAGAGCGGAGAAACGCTATGGCCGTCAGGCAGTTTCAGGGCCTGGATCTTCTTGTCCATGTCAAGCATTGCGTAGACAGGGCTTTCGGTCACACCGGCGACGTCAGCCGTAACGTAAACTACATCGTGCAGGTCCTTGCGGTAGATACTCTTGTCCTGCACGCCCTTCTCCACCTTCACCAGTTCCGACAGCGGAATCATCTCTCCGGCACGAAGGCGGCTCGTCATAGAGCCCATGCCCTGCGACTGGACAAAGATGTTGGAGAGGTCGCTGAGCGAGGTGCGGTCTGCTTTCGGCAGACGGACATGGATGGTCACCTGCTCAAGGTCCGGCTGGCCGTGCAGTGCGCCGATGTCCATGCCGGCAACCGACATGCGGAGCGTCTGGGCGATCTGCTGGACCGAAACACCGCGGAACGCAGCCTTTTTCTTGTCGACGACGAGGTCGTAAACCTCCTGATCGTCCTCGACAAGCCAGTCGACGTCAACAACGCCGGGTGTCTCCAGGAAAATCTCCTTCACCTTCGCTGCAAGCTCGATGCGGTCTTTCTCTGTCGGGCCGTAGATTTCGGCAACGAGGGTGGAGAGGACCGGAGGGCCCGGAGGGATCTCGACGATCTTGGCATTGGCACCGTACTTTCTGCCGATCTCCTGCACGCCCTCGCGGACACGCTTGGCGATAGCGTGGCTCTGGTCGCTGCGCAGACCCTTGTCAACGAGGTTCACCTGCACGTCAGCCATATTGTCGGCCTGGCGGAGATAGTAATGGCGCACGAGTCCGTTGAAGTTGATCGGAGCGTTGGTGCCCACATAGTACTGGCAGCTCTCGACCTCGGGAACAGTGCGGAGGTACCCGGATATTTCCTGAGCAACCCGCCCGGTTTCTTCAAGGGCTGTACCTTCCGGCATGTCGATGATGACCTGGAACTCGTTCTTGTTGTCGAACGGCAGCATCTTCATCTCAACGGCTTTCAGCGGCACGAGGGCTATGGCGCCAAGCAGCATAAGGCCGACTACGCCAAAAGCCATCCAGCGCTTCAGGCTGCTGTCGATGAGCGGTGAGAGCACCGAGTTGAACACGCGGTAGTAGGGAGTCTTCTGGATGTCATACTCCTCATGACCGCCTTCATCTGCCTTCAGCAGGCGGTAGGAGAGCCAGGGGGTGGCAATGAGGGCGACAAGCAGCGAGAAGATCATGGCCAGCGATGCGCCGATGGGCATCGGGCTCATGTAGGGGCCCATAAGGCCGGAAACGAAAACCATCGGGAGCACTGCGGCGATGACCGTGAAGGTGGCCAGGATGGTCGGGTTGCCGACCTCGCTGACCGCTGTGATGGCCGCCTGCAGTTTCGGCTGGCGCTTCATGGCGAAGTGCCGGTGGATGTTCTCTGCGATGATGATGGAGTCATCGACCACGATGCCGGTCACGAAAATGAGCGCAAAGAGCGTCACACGGTTCAGCGAATAGTCGAAGAGGAAGTAGACAAGCAGGGTAAGAGCAAAGGTGATCGGCACCGACATGAAGTTGACGAGTGCGCCCCTCCAGCCGAGGAAGAAGCCGACGACGATCGTCACGGCGACAACGGCGATGCTGAGGTGCTCAAGAAGGGTGAAGACCTTTTCGGTAGCGGTTTCACCGTAGTTGCGGGTTTCGGTGACGGTGATGCCGTGGGGAACGACCTTCTGCTCCTCGAGCTGCTTGACTTTGGCGATCACCTTGCCTGCCAGCACGCTGGCATCAGTGCCCTTGCGCTTGGCAACGGTGAGGGTCACGGCCGGGTACTCGCCTTCCGGCATGCCGGCCGGAGCAGCTGCCCCCCAGGTGAGGAAGTTGTAGTTGTTCACCTCTTCAGGGCCGTCGCTGATGGTGGCAACATCACGGACGTAGACGGGCGAGCCGCCGTAAACGCCGACAACGACACTGCCCACATCCTCGGCGCTCTCAAGGAACCTGCCGGTGCGGACGATGACCTCGCGGTTCATCGAGGTGAAGTCGCCGGAAGTGATCTGGCTGTTGGCCGACTGGATCTGCTGCATGATCTGCGGCGCGCTGACATTGTAGCGCTGCAGCTTGTTCTTGTCAAGCAGGATGCGGACCTGGCGCTTCAGGCCGCCCTTGATCTCGACATCACCGATGTCGGGGATCTTCTTCAGTTCGTCGGCCACGTCGATGGCAGCCAGACGGAGCTGATAGGGATCGGTTTTGCCGCCCCAGAAGGTCAGGTTCAGGACGGGAACATCATCGATGGCTACCTTCTTCATGAGGGGCATCTGGACACCGGCAGGCATCTTGTCCATGTTCTTCATGAGGGTCGACCAGAGCTTGACCATGCTCTCCTCGGTGCTTGCGCCCACATCGTAGCGGACGGTCACAAGAGCGAAATCAGGCATGGAGGTCGAGTAGACGTAGTCGACGCCCTGGATTTCGGTGAGCGCGCGCTCGAACGGCTTTGCAACGCGCTCGGCAACCTCGGAAGGCGCTGCGCCGGGATAGGGGATATAGATGTCGACCATCGGCACGACGATCTGCGGCTCTTCCTCCCTCGGGGTCATGAATGTCGCAATGACACCAACCAGGAGCGCCGCAACCATCAGGAGGGGCGTAATCTTCGAATTGATAAACTGCTTGGCAAGTTTACCGGCAATACCTTCATTCATTTGGACTGAACCTCCTCTGTCACAGACTGACTCTTTGTTACTGTAATTCCTTCACGAAGTGCCGGATCATAGGACCCGACGACAAGTTCTCCCGCATCAAGGCCGGCGAGCACGACAAGATTTCCATTTACTGCGCGGCCGGTGCTGATCCAGCGGACTGCTATGCGGCCATCGTCTCCAACGACGAGCACGCCCTGCAAGGCGCCCTCATGGAACACCGCCGTTGCGGGCACGAGCAGCTGGCTTCCGTTGCCGGAACCCTGAACGGCCTTCACCGGCAGAATATTCTGGACAGCGACCGTCTCAGCGGCAGCAGGTTGCCGGGGAGGCGTTGCCTCATGGCCGCCGCACCCAGCAAAGAGCAGGAGCGTGAAGGCCGCAAGGACAATGTTTTGTTTTTTCAGTACCATATATGGATCAATGATTTACCGTTCAGTTGCAGCGGGATGCGTTATTTCGCCCCGTAATAAGCCAGTTCGCTTTTCGCTACAGCGTAGTCGTATTTCGCCTGGTTCAGCCTCATCTTGGCGTAGGTATATGCACCCTCACGCATAAGAAGCTCGAAGGTCATGGCCTTGCCGGTGCGGTACTGCTCGCCGATGTAGTCAAGGCTTACCTTTGCCCCGTCAAGCGACTGGCCAGCGACCGCGATCCGCTCTTTTGCGGTCTTCATCGAGCGGAGGGCCTTTGCAACCTCGGCAGCACTGTTGCTCTTGGCAGCCTCGTAACTATAGCGGGCCTCACGTTCGCGGGCCTTGGCCTCCTGCACCTTGCCGGAAACAGCCATGCCATCGAATATCTGCCACTGCATGTTCAGGCCGACCATCCAGCTCGAGCCGTCCTTGTCGAAGTCGGCGGTATGGTGATCGGTGCGGGCGAATGCGTTGAGGCGGGGGAGGCGGGCGGCGCTGGCCATCTCGCCCTGCTCTTCAGCAAGCTGACGGTAGGTCTCCATCGCCATGAGATCGGAACGGGTAGAAGATGCCTTGAGAGAGGGAAGCGCAGCATCCACAGCGAAGGTGCCGGTCGGCTCGATATTGACATCGGCCTCAAGGTTGAGCAGGACGCGAAGGGCGTCTTTGGCCTCCTTCACGCCGTCCTGAAGCATCAGCTTCTGCTCGCGGAGCTCAGCCAGGCGGACATCGGTGGAGAGCTTGTCGGACTTGGGAAGCATGCCGGCATTGAATGCCCTGCCGGCTTCGCTGCTGTGGCGCTGCATGGTGGCGATCGACTGGTCGATGGCCGTGATATTGCGCAGGGCCAGCATCATGCCGTAATAGGCCTTGCTGACGTAGAGCTCAATAGTTTCTTCAGTACGCGCGGTCATGTACTGCTCGGCGACCTTGGCCTTCCTGGCCATGCCGCGACCGATTGCGCCATCACGGTTGAAAATCGGCTGCATGAGCTGCAGCGATGTGTTGAAGTCGCTGATGGGATCGGCCTCGTTGAGCTTATCGCTCACCGCCATTGTATTCATATTGAACAAATCACCTGCAACAACATTTGTCTGCATGAGCTTGATGCCGAACACATTGAGCGGATCGTTGGTGCGTACGAAGTTTTCAGAAAGGGTAACGGTTGGCAGGTAGGATTTGCGGCTCTGCACGATCCGCCCTTCGGCCTGGTCCACGCGGCTCCGGGCCGCCTTGATGGTGGAGTTGTTCTCGCGGGCCATCGAGATGGCCTCCTTGAGGGAAAGTTTCAGCGTCTTTGCCGCAGCCTCCGCCCCGGAAGGGGTTGAAAGAGATGCCGCAACCAGAAAAGCGGCGAGCGCCTTGGATACCTTCATCGTATTATTACTGTTTGGAAATCAGTTTGAGAATCTTTTCGACATTTTTCGAATCGTCTTGGCTCATGCACTCCTTGAGGTTGCGCTCGAGCACCAGGGAAAAGGTCTTGTCAAGTGCCGCCTTGGCCGCCTGGAACTGCGTAATGACCTGCTCGCAGGAAGCACCCCGCTCCAGCATGCGGATGAGTCCTTCGACCTGACCGCCCATTTTCTTCAGCCTGAGTATCACATCTTCGTCCATGACTGCTCTCCACCTGGTTGTTCCCGATTAAGGCAAGGCATACCCCTACCCAGTACGGGTATCAAGAATACAAAAAAAAGGGGTACGGTGCAAATTTTCCTGATCACTCAGACCCGGCCGCCTCCGGCTTCAAGCTCGGCATCGCTGCAGCAGATATCCGACTGCACCTGAGCGAGCATGCTTTCGGTAGCCTGCTGCATGATCTGCGACATGACGGCCTCGGTCATGAACTTCAGGATCCCCTCGGGCATCATGTTAAGAGGGAACGAAAGTTCAAAGTCGATGACAATGTCGGTTTCGAAGTGTACTTCGGTACGGCCCTCGGCGAGGTGGTACAGGCAGATTTTCGAATCGGTACGCCCGACGAACGTATTCGCCTCTTCGGGGAACTCCTCCCCCTCAGGACTGTCCGCGCTCACCCAGCGTATGCATCGGCCGGTCATGCCGCCCGGCGCCTCGCCGGCATGCGGAGAGGGGAAGTTGCCGTCCTCCTCGATCTGACGAACGAAAAACACCGCAACGATGGGGTTGTTGCGCGGGTCTTTGACCTGAAACACCCACTTGTACATACCATCTTCCGGCATGTGCACCACATGGGTGCAGTAGGGGTTGCAGCGGATGATGCGCTCATGGTCTGAAAAATATGTCGACGAGTCCCTGAGGCAGGACTCGATGACGATCTTCGCCTTGCTTTTGCCGACTACCTCCATAATAATGCAGTTCTGGTCTTGTGGCCGACCCCGCTGCCAACAAAGAAGGGGGCGTCCGTATTACTCTTATATAATAATGTACTGAGAAGCACCGCCGGCACGGGAACGGCTACATCCAAACGGCAGCATCATACTCGAGATGAACCACGCCCCGAAGCGAAGAGTTCCCCGCAAGGGACGGGGAAACCAGCACCCTCGAAAAGGCAAACCGATGCCCGCAATAGTACCTATTTACAGGTTTTTTATTATTATTGGAAAAGATTATCCCCACCACGAACAGGAAGACAATGGAACCGACACTCGAAACAACGTTCAATTACACCGCAATCGTCGCTCCGATCGCATTTTTCCTCGGCGGCATCGTTATTGTTCTCCTGCTCAACAAGTTCATAGGAAAAAATCAGGGGCCCTCAAAAACGCTATAACGCGTTGAGCGCCCGTGGCTTCCGTCCCATTTTCCATTTTTTTATCTCGGGAAAATTAGTTAGCTTTTTATTATTACTGCTCGGGATAAGGTAATTTTACCGGATATTTTCCCTTAACTCTTCTAAAACCAAAACAATACACGCCATGTCAAACGGATCAAACATCGATGTCGCAGGCGCTGTGAACACTCTTGTCGAAACTGCCGGCAAGCTTTTCCAGCTCCAGATGGACCTCATCAACAACAGCCTGAAGGCTATCACCAACGCTGCCGAGCCGCTTGCAAAGACTGCAACCGACCTCATCGGCAACCTTGCTGACACCGCCAACCAGGTTCTCCAGAACGTCTCCGCCGCAATCGCGCCGAAGAAGTAAGTTCACCTGTCCTTAGACAAGCACCTTACGCTACAGGCGTAAGGTGCTTTTTTTTTGCCTCACGGAACGCCCTGACCATATTGGAACCACAATGATCGAGGACCGCATCAGGAACATGCTCGGCAGGGATGAAAGATCCGAAGCCGCCATCACGAGGATTCAGGGGGATGCCTCCAGCCGCCAGTACTTCAGGGCTGCCACCCCGAACCGCACCCTCATCGCGTGCTACGACCCGCTGTTCGAAGGCCGTGATGCAGCAGGCTACCCGTTCCTCGTCATGCACCGGCTGTTTTCCGCCCACGCGGTTCCGGTACCGGAAATCGTTTCGGCCGACAGCACAAGCGGCCTCATCATGCAGGAGGACTGCGGAAACCTCCAGCTGCAGGATGCCCTCGCTGCCGCCTCGCCCGAAACAGCGGCCCTGCTTTACCAGGATGCCGTAGAACTCATGATCCGCATCCAGAGGATCCCCCGGAGTACCGAACCCGTCCCCTTCTCACTGTCGTTCGACATGGAAAAGCTCATGTTCGAATTTGACTTCTTCATCGAGCATGCCATCCTCGGCTACTTCGGCGACTGGTTCAGCGAAGGCGATGCCCTTGCCCTCAGGATGGAGTTCGAAGCGATCGCCCGACTGCTTGTCCGTCCTGAGCAGTTTGTGCTCAACCACCGCGACTACCACAGCCGCAACATTCTCATCCACCGGGGCAGGCCGGTAGTCATTGATTTCCAGGACGCGCGCATGGGCCTCTCACAATACGACGCCGCTTCACTCCTGCGCGACTCCTACAGCCGCCTCCCGGACAAACTCGTCCTTGATCTCCAGCGCCTCCACCACGAAGGGCTGGCATCGGCAGGCATCCATAGAGAAGGGTTCGACGGCTACCTCCGCATGTTCGACATCATGGCCTTCCAGCGGAACATCAAAGCGCTCGGAACCTTTGCATTCCAGATGAAACAGCCGGGAAAGGCCTCGTTCGAAGCATCCATACCACCGACCCTCGCCTACCTGCCACGTTATATCGAACGGCACCGGGAACTGCAGGGCGCCGGGCGGATCCTCCAGCGCGTCCTGGAAGGAGAGGGCAGATGAAAGCCTTTGTTCTTGCGGCCGGTTTCGGCACGCGCCTCCGCCCCCTTACCGAACATCTGCCGAAACCGCTGGTACCGGTGATGAACATCCCGGGCCTCTTCTACACATTCGCGCTCCTTAAGCAGGCAGGCATCACCGAGATCATCTGCAATATCCACCACCATGCCGAGCAGATACGGCGCTTCATCGAAGAGAGCCGCCTGCCGGGCCTCTGCATCACCTTTTCGGAAGAACCCTCGATACTGGGCACTGGCGGAGGACTGAAGCGGTGCGAACCCCTGCTGAAGGGCGGGGACTTCCTGCTCGTCAACAGCGACATCATCACCGACATCGATTTCCGGGCGCTCATCGAACAGCACCGCCGCTCGCAGAGAGCAGGGACGCTCTGCCTGTATGAAACTCCCGAGGCCGCATCAATCGGCATGGTTGGCATAGAGGGCGAGCTCGTCAGGGACTTCGCCGGCCGGCGCGGCACCGGCATTGAATCATCATTCATCTACACCGGAAGCGCCGTCTTCAGCCCTGAAATCTTCCGCCACCTCGAGACCGGTTTTTCCAGCATCGTCGAAACAGGGTTCTACGGCCTCGTCGAGCGCAACACGCTCGGATACCACCCGCACCGGGGCCTCTGGCAGGACATCGGCACCCTTGAGAGCTACCTTCGGGCGAACCTCGATACCCCGGCCGTTCCGGACCGCCTCGGCGCCATCTTAGAGCATGCGCTGGGCATGCGGCCGCACCGGATCGCACCCGATGCCCGGATCGCATCCGATGCATCCATCACGCACTCCGTCATCGGAAGCGGGTGCGTCATCGGCAAGGGGTGCCGGGTCCAACGCTCCGTCCTTCTGCCCGGCACGGTGGTGGAAGCGGGCACAGTGGTGGAGGATTCGGTTGCCGACCAGTACGGAGCAACCCTCGTCAAACCAAAACCTGCAGCCCGGAACATCATCATGGAGCAGAATCAATGATACTGACTGGACTTGACCGGCTCCTTGCAGAGCCGGATGGCATAAGCGGACGCTCCATAGGCCTGCTCGTCAACCAGACATCCCTCACCCGGGAGTTCGAGTACTCCTGGAACGCCCTGAATAGGCGCGGCATCCCCGTCCGGAGGCTCTTCTCCCCAGAACACGGACTGTTCGCCATCGAGCAGGACCAGGTGGCGGTGGGCTTCGAACCGGAAACCGGATGTGAAACGGCAAGCCTCTACGGCAGCACCGCCGACTCCCTCATCCCGAAAAAGGAGCTCCTTCCGGACCTTGACCTGATCATATTCGATATACAGGATGTCGGCTCCCGATACTACACCTACCTCAACACCCTCGCACTCCTCATGGAGGCGGTCTCCGGCATGGGGATCGAAATCATGGTGCTGGACCGCCCGAACCCCCTCGGGGGAACAGCCGTCGAAGGCCCCATGCTGGATCCTGCATTCCGCTCATTCGTCGGCATTTTCCCCGTCCCGGTCCGCCACGGCCTCACAGCCGGAGAGCTCGCCCACCTCTACCGCGACTACCGCAAGCTCGATCTGGAGCTCAGCGTGGTCCCTATGGAGGGATGGCGGCGCGATATGCTCTTCGGCGATACCGGTCTGCAATGGGTCCCCCCGTCCCCGAACATGCCGACCGTCCAGACTGCCGCCGTCTATCCCGGCATGTGCCTCTTCGAGGGCCTCAGCGTGTCGGAAGGCCGCGGGACGACGACCCCGTTCGAACTCTCCGGCGCTCCGTTCGTCCATCCCGAAGCGCTGGCTGAAGCATGCCGCTCCTATAACCTTCCGGGAATCGTGTTCCGGCCGGCCTGGTTCCGTCCGGGGTTCCACAAGTTTGCAGGGGAAGCGGTGGGCGGGATCGCCCTGCAGGTGAGCGACCTCCGGAGCTTCCGCCCCTTCGCAACCGGCGTGGCCATGACCGCTGCGCTCCACCGGCTATACCCCGGTGATGTCCGCTTCCTCCGGGGGGTGTACGAGTTCAACGACACCGTTCCCGCCTTCGATCTCCTTGCGGGCAACGCTTCAGTGCGGACCTCCATTGAAGAGGACCTCCCGGTTGAGGCCATCATCGACTCATGGAGAGCCGACGAAGCAGCATTCAGCGCCGAAAAACAGGCATTCCACATCTACGGCCACTGACACTCCATGCCGAAACGACAAGCTTCCGCCCATGCAGCCCCTTGACATCACAATCGTCGTCGTCTTTCTTCTCGGCAACACCATCTTCGGTCTCTGGCAGGGAAGAAGCAACCGGAGCACCGGCGACTACTTTCTCGGCAGCCACCGTCTTCCGTGGGTGGTGGCCATGCTCTCCATCGTCGCCACTGAAACCTCGGTACTTACCTTCGTCAGTGTTCCGGGACTTGCCTACCGCGGCGACTGGTCGTTCCTGCAGCTCCCGCTCGGCTACATCGCCGGCAGGATCCTCGTCAGCGCCCTGCTCCTGCCGATGTATTTCCGAGAAGGGGTAACATCCATCTATGAGAGCATCGGAACCCGCTACGGCCGGGGCATGCAGCGCCTCGCCTCCGTGGTTTTTCTCGTAACACGCATCCTTGGCGACGGCGTGCGCTTCCTTGCCACCGCGGTGGTGGTGGAAGTCGTGACCGGCTGGAGCATGCCGCTCTCGGTGCTGATCATCGGCGCCGTCACCCTCATCTACACCATTTCGGGTGGGCTGAAGGCAGTCGCCTGGCTCGACAGCTTCCAGTTTGCCCTCTACCTGCTCGGCGGCATCATCACCATCGTCTTCATAGGCCTCCACATCGACGGAGGCATCCCCGCAGCGCTCCAGACGCTTGGCGCTGAAGGGAAGCTGCAGATGTTCAACTTCGACCGAAACATCCTCCTTGATCCCATGGCGTTCGGCGGCGCATTCATCGGTGGCATGTTCCTTTCGCTCGCTTCGCACGGAGTCGACCACATGATGGTGCAGCGCGTTCTTGCCTGCAGCAGCCTCGGTGCAGCCCGAAAAGCCCTCATCGGCAGCGGATTCTTCGTGTTCCTCCAGTTCGCCGTGTTCCTTCTTGCCGGCTCGCTCATGTTCGTTTTCACTGGCGGCGCGCCGCGGGAGCAGGACCGGGAGTTCGCAACGTTCATCGTCCAGAGCCTCCCCCCGGGCCTCAAGGGGCTCCTGCTTGCCGGCATCCTCTCAGCCGCCATGTCGACCATTGCATCCTCCATCAACTCCCTGGCATCCTCCACCGTCACCGACATCATGGGAGGGAATGCCTCGCTCCGGACATCACGCATCATAAGCCTCGGATGGGCAGGGGTGCTCATCGCCATCGCGCTCGCCTTCAATGAGGGCGACAAGGCGATCATCATGGTCGGGCTGAAAATCGCATCCTACACTTACGGAGGGCTGCTGGGGCTCTTCCTCCTCTCGACCGGCCGCTGCAGCTTCCACCCCTCGAGCCTTGCCGCAGGCCTCGTTGCCGGCATGGGCACCGTCTTCGCCCTTGACGCCGCAGGGCTCGCCTGGACCTGGTACATTCTGCTCTCGGCCGCCGTCAACATCCTCATTGTCCACGCAGCCGACGCTTTCCGTCGGGAGAGCTCGGGCAGCAGAGAAAACACCCCCCGAGAGTAAGCTGAAGTCCGCTTTCTTTTGAGTGGGGGTATTGCTACATTGGTTATTAAATCCCCATACGGCAATGGCATGGAACATGCACACGAACAATTGAGACGCGAGAACGAACGCCTGCGGATGGAGCTCAAGCTCCTGCGGGCCCAGACCTGCGACGGAAACGCCTGCCAGACGCTTGAAATGGCCGCTGAAGCCAGCCGGACAGGGACCTGGGACTGGAACATCGCCACGGGGGAGCTGAGGGTCGACGAGCGGTGGGCGGAGATGATCGGATTCACTCTCTCGGAGCTCGGCCACTTCACCCTCGACGCCTGGCACGAACGCTGCCACCCGAACGATCTCGAGCAGTCGGAGCGGGTGCTTCAGGAATACTTTGAAGGCAAACGCCCGCTTTATGAGGTTGAGCTCCGCATGCTCCACCGTAACGGCCGCTGGGTATGGGTCGTGGCACGCGGCAAAGTGTTCGAGCGCGACTGTGAGGGCAGGCCGATCCGGATGGTCGGCTCACACCACGACATCACCGAACGGAAAGCCGCCGAAGAAGCCCTCACCCGGAACATCGGGTTCGAGCGGCTGATCACCGCCCTGTCGAACCGCTTCATCAGCCTCGGTTTTGAGGAAATCGACGGCATGATCATGAGCATCCTCCAGCTCATCGGTGAGTTTGTCGGCGCTGATAGAAGCTATGTCTTTCAGTTCAGCGACGACCTGCAGCTCATGGACAACACCCACGAGTGGTGCGCTGAGGGTACCGAACCGCAGATTGATGCACTGAAGGGCCTGCCGACCGACATCTTCCCCTGGTGGATGGAGCGCATCAACCGCAATGAGTCCATCCTCCTGCCCCGGATCGAAGAGCTGCCTCTGGAGGCCTCGGCCGAACGGGATATCCTCGAAGCGCAGGACATCAAGTCCCTGATCGTTATTCCGCTTACTTCCGGGGCGATCCCGTTCGGCTACATCGGCTTCGACACCGTACACCGCGAAATGGAGTGGCAGCCGGACACCGTCTCCATCCTCAAGTTCGCAGGCGGCATCATCGCCAATGCCCTCCAGCGCCAGCGTGCCGAGCAGTGCATCCAGGCCGAGCTCGACCTTGCCATCAAGCTCAACACCTCAACCTCGTTCCAGGAGACCCTCGCATTCTCTCTCCATGCGGCCATGTCGGTCTCAGGCATGGACTGCGGCGGCGTCTACCTGGTCAACAAGAACGAAAAGACCATCACCCTCGCTTACCATGAAGGACTCCCGGACGCGTTCGCCCGTGAAGCCGCATGCTACCCCTTCGATTCAGAGAACGCCCGGATCATCCAGGAGGGAAAACCGATATACCAGCAGTTCAGCAGGCTCCTGAGTACGGAAAAAAGGAGATCGGTGCCGAAAACCTCCAGGCCATCGCCATCATCCCGATCATTTACAAGGGAGAGGTGATCGGCAGCCTCAACGTTGCATCGCACACCATCAGCCAGGTCCCCGGGTTTGCGCGCAAGGCGCTTGAAACCGTGACCGCCCATATCGGCGCGGCAATCATTCAGGCCCGGCATGAAGAGGAAATCGCGACAGCAAAGACCAATTTCGAGGTACTCTTCGACACCATTGACGACTTCCTCTTCATCGTCGACATGGATGGTCTGGTCATCCACACCAACGAAACGGTCCGCCAGCGGCTGGGCTATTCGACCGACGAACTGCAGGGCTGCCATGTGCTCCACTTCCACCCCGAGGAACAGCGGAAAGAGGCCGAAGCCAACATCACGGCGATGCTCAAGGGAACAGGGGATGCATGCCTCGTGCCGCTGCGAACCAAAAGCGGCGAGCTCATTCCGGTTGAGACACGGGTGACGCCCGGCACATGGAACAGCCGCCCGGTGCTCTTCGGCACCAGCCGCGACATGTCCGAACGGATGCGGGCAGAAGAGACCCTCATGGAAAGCGAACGACGCTTCCGGGAGCTGACCGAGTTCCTGCCGCTGCCCCTCTTCGAGATCAACCGGCAGGGCATGGTGACTTACAGCAACAACAAGTCAACGGAAGTGTTCGGCTACACCAAGGAGGAGTTTGCCGACAACTTCCCTGTCGCACGCTTCACCGTGGCAGAAGAACGCGACCGGGCGTTGCTGAACATGAGCCAGATGCTGGCGGGGCAGCGGCCGGCAAACAGCACCGAATACGGAGCAACAAAAAAAGACGGCAGCAGGATCCCGATGCTGCTCTACAGCTCGCCGATCATGCAGGAGGGCGTAATCAAGGGAATACGCGGCATCGCCATCGATCTTACCGACCTGAAACAGGCCGAGGACGCGTTGCGCAACATCGCAATTCAGCAACGTCTGGTCAGCGAGTTCCAGGCACTTATCGACAACATCCCGGGCGCGGTCTACCGCATCAACCGGGAGGGAAAAACCGTCATTCTCTCGATGGTTGACGACTTCCAGAACGAATTCTCAAAAGAGCGGTTCGAGGCAGAGCTGTTCAACGAGCCCTCCATCATCCACCCCGACGACCTGGAAGCCGTTCTCGGATCGAATCGAACCATCGGAGAATCCGGCACCTCAGAAACCCTCACATACAGGATCATCTCCGCCAGCGGCACCGTTCGATGGATCGAGGACCGCCGCACGCCGGCATTCGGGGAAGACGGCACATTCAACGGCATCGACGGCATCCTGTTCGACATCACCGAACGGGTCCGGATACAGGAGGACAAGCGGGAGCTTGAGTCAAGGCTCCGCAACACCCAGCGCCTCGAAACCATCGGCACCCTGGCTGGTGGCATCGCGCACGACTTCAA
Source organism: Pelodictyon luteolum DSM 273 (assembly GCF_000012485.1). Taxonomy (NCBI): domain Bacteria; kingdom Pseudomonadati; phylum Chlorobiota; class Chlorobiia; order Chlorobiales; family Chlorobiaceae; genus Pelodictyon; species Pelodictyon luteolum. Next base: position 2,240,304 of record NC_007512.1, read on the forward strand.
CAATATCCTCACCCCGGTGCTCGGATACGCCGAGATGGGGGCGCTTGAGGTTCCGGTGGAGAACCACCTGCGGGATTATTTCAGGGAAATCGTTCAGGCTGCCGAGCGGGCAAAGAACCTTGTGTCGCAAATCCTGACATTCAGCCGGGCCCAGGAGAGCGAAGCGACAGCGGTCAACATGCAGTCCATCATCACCGAAGCCCTCAAACTCCTCCGGCCCTCCATTCCCAGCACCATCACCATTAAGAGGAATCTCGACCAGAAATGCGGAAACATTCTGGCAGATCCGTCGCAGATCCATCAGGTAATCGTCAACCTCTGCACCAACGCCTTCCAGGCGATGGAACAGTCGGGCGGCACCCTTTCCCTTGAACTCGGCGAGATTGCTCCCGGGAGCGAACGACTGAAAATGTTCCCCCGCCTGGAACAGTTGAACTGCATCCACCTCTCCATTACCGATACCGGGTCAGGCATGGACGAAGCCACGATGGAGCGCATCTTTGAGCCCTTCTTCACCACGAAATCGGTCAACAAGGGCACCGGGCTCGGCCTGTCGGTCGTGCACGGCATCATCACGAGCTACAATGGCGAAATCACCGTTGAAAGCCAGCCCGGAATCGGAGCCACCTTCCACGTCTACCTGCCGGTCATCAACGAGGAGATCCATGAGGAGCCGATGCAGGAACCCATGTCGGGCGGAATCGGGCGCATCCTCTTCGTCGATGACGAAGTGGCGACCGTCAAGCTGATGCAGGAGATGATCCCGAAACTCGGTTTCAGCATCGCATGCTTCAACTCCCCCCACAACGCCCTCGAGGCATACAGCAAAGAGCCTGACCGGTTCGATCTGCTGTTGACCGACCTGACCATGCCGGAGATGACCGGCATCGAGCTGGCACGAAACATCCACAAGCTCAATCCCTCAATTCCTGTCATACTCCTGACAGGTTACGGCAAGGACATCGAACTCACCTCGCCGCTCAACCGCTACGGCATCACGAAGTTCCTGAAAAAACCGGTCCAGCGAAGCGAACTCGGAGCAGCAATCAATGAAGTCATTTCAGCAAATAAGCCCCAATGAACATGAACATCCTGGTTATTGACGACGATGCTGCCGTCAGAAAATTCATATGCACGACCCTGACACGGGAACACCACAACGTATTTGAAGCGGACAACGGCAAGACTGGACTGCAGATGCTGGCCCAGCACCCGGAGGTCGAACTGATGGTCACCGATCTCATCATGCCGGAAAAAGAGGGCATTGAAACCATTATGGAGGCACGCCAGAGCCATCCGGAGCTTAAAATCGTAGCCATGTCAGGCGGCGGGAAGGTCGGCCCTGAAAACTATCTGGTCCTGGCCGACGCCCTCGGAGCCAATGTCACCCTGAAAAAGCCCTTCAGTGCACAGGAACTGCTCCTCAGCCTGAAGTTCATGGAGTAGGGCCTAAAAGACGGGGCGCGGGGAAAGGTTTTGATGATAACCGATATTTTTACGATATTATAAGTAAGCGATACTACCGACCCTATCGGTCGGCGATACCAACCATTTCAGAGGAAACAACAGCGATGAACGGCAGCACAGGCGCATTCGTACAGGGAGCAGAAGCCTACGGAAGGCTTCTTGAGGTGTTCATCGACGGGCACTGGTGGGTGGTCGGAGACGCTCTGGAGAACATCGGCAAAACCACCAAGCGGCTTGGCGCCAATGCCTACCCCTATCTCTACGGCGGCAGCGGAGCTGGAGCGGGCCTGAGGGGTTCGTCACCGGAAGCTTCCGGATACGCGAGACCGGATAAAGACGTCGTAAGCCGCTTCAACGACTGAGGCCGGCCTTACAGCCGAAAGGCAGGAAACACCGCGGGACCCGATCAGGGTCCCGTTTCTTTTTGTGCCGCAGGCAACAGCAGTGCACTCCATATGTCCCCGACGATATGCCTCAGTCAGGACAGGTTGTCGTAACAGTACTCAAGGCTGTCCTGCACCTGCTCTTCACCACTCACAACTTCAAAGGTCCGGTTCCGGGCCTTATCCAGCCATAACGACAGAACGAGAAGTTCAGCCACGTCCGAACGGTTTGTCCAGCCCGACCACATATGGTCACCCTGCCCCACCACCATAGTATGCTGAAGCGGCTCCCCGTCCTTCAATCCGCCGGGCCGCACGATGGTGTAGCTTCTGCCGTTCTGGGAAAAGATCTTTCGAATGTGCTCCTCGGCCGCAAATTTCATGGAAAGAACTCCACCGAACAGGTTGAGCGGATGGTACCAGCGGGTTACGGCAAGCGAGCTTACCAGCCCGAAATGCTTCACCCCCGCAGAGAGGGCTGCGTCAGCAAGCCTGATGACCCCGTCGCGGTCCACAGCAGATGGAGACGCATCGCCGGTGAGGGCGCTGGAGCCGACCGCCGAAATCACCCCCGTGCAACCCGTCACCGCCTTGTCGAGTGCGGCCCGGTCCTGCAGTGAGCCAAGAGCAATCTCCACGTCGGCGTCGAAACCCGATGCCCGCTCAAGTGAACGGACGAGCGCACGAACAGGAATATTGTAATGCCGCAACCGCTTCACGACCCAACTCCCGGTACGGCCGCTTGCTCCCGCAACAAGCACCCTGCCGCTGAAAAGATCCCTGCTATCCATTGTATTCCTTTGGTTTATAATTACAGAAGTTCTACAGTAACTAACGCAGCGGGCTCAGCCAAAAGTTTCGTACGGCGCCATGAATTCATTACTTTTCCTTCATACAGCATCAAACCAGACCAAGCCGCCATGAAGCCTCAGCTCCTCAAGTGGGTACTCAGTGTAACCCTTGTCCTCATCCTCCCACCGAAGGGCGCTCCTGCGTTTGAGCGTGAGGCCCTCCAGACACTGAAGGGAAGCCTCACCGAGTGGAACGGCATGCGCAACGCTGCCAATGGTGCCCCGGTCGACCTCTACAAGGCCGATCTTGAGGATGCCGAACTTGCGGGAGCGGATCTCCGCCGCACGGTCCTCATCCGTGCCGACCTCAGCGGCGCCAACCTGAACGGAGCGAACCTCCGGGAGGCGAACCTCGCCATGGCATTCATCAGGAAAGCCGACATGAAGGGCGCGGACATGACGGGAGCCTGGCTCGTGAAGGCCAACCTGAAAAGCTCGTTCATGAACGGCGCCAGTTTCAGGGGCGCGAACCTCCTCGGGGCCAACCTTCGCTGGAGTTCGCTGAGAAAAGCCGACTTGACGGGTGCCAACCTTTCGAACGCCGTACTCTTCGAAGCCAATCTCGCCGGAGCCGATCTCAGCGGGGCGAACCTCTCGGGGGCGACGTTCCTGCCGAATGCGAACCTCGAGGGGGCGACACTGTCGGCAAACACCATCCTGCCCTCCGGCGCCCGTGCCGATGCCGGCTGGTGCACCCGCAACCGCGCCCGCTTCGTCAATGAGGCTCCGCGCACCACACCATCCTGGATTGAAAAACCTGCCGTTGAATATCTCCCACCAGCAGCGCCAAAAGCAGGAACTGCCGCAAAAGATGCCGCCATACCGGCCGTCGCTGGTCAGAAGCAGCAGGAACTTCTCTTTGAGGACGTGGAGGCATGGAACCGGATGCGCAAGGACAATCCCGCAATGAAGGTCGAACTGAAAAAGGAAAAACTTGAAAGCAGCTCGCTGGAAGGTGCCGACCTCCGCCAGGCCGACCTCGGAGCGAGCAGCTTCAACGGAGCAACCCTTGACAATGCCGACATGAGGGGTGCAAACCTCAGGAACGCATACATGAAAAAAGCCGACCTTAAATCAGCAAAGCTCGGCGGAGCATGCCTTGAGGGAGCGAATCTGGACAGGGCTTTTTTGAAGGATGCGGACCTCAGTGGCGCAAACCTCCGGGGAACCATGCTTTACGGAGCGACCCTCAGCGGCGCGAACCTTGAGGGTGCGGACCTTGCAGGCGCATCACTCTTTGATGCCGACCTCCGGGGCGCAAACCTCGACGGGGCAGATCTGGAAGGAGCCAATGTCATGGACGCAGATTTCACCGACGCGGTGTTTTCCCCGACGACAACGCTGCCGTCGGGGAAAAAGGCGACGAAAAGCTGGACCGCCATGCATCGCGCGCGGTTCATCAGCCACAACTAACAGAGACGGAGCTCACGATGGCCAACATCCTTGTTGCCAGTTATTACAGCAGATGGAACCTGCATAACCATACGGGGCGAATCGCCCTGTATGATTCAGGCAGCCAGCTGATAGAGAACCATATATTCAGCGACCCTGCGGAATTCCAGGTCGTCGTCAGCATGCTGCGGAATGAAAGGCCCCTGTGGTATGAAACCGAGGCGCATCACCTCCGGGCCGGGCACGAACCGGCAGGTGAGGCCGAGGACTGAGCCGGTCCCTACTTCTTGCTGGACAGCACAGGAAAGCGCTTCCTGTACACGAGATGGTGGAACAGATGCGTCCGTGAAATGTTCGGATCGCTGGCAGGCAGGCGGTGGGTCTTGCCGGTGCGGGTCACTACGTCGATGGTGCCGTCGCCGTTGACGCCGGTCACAGTCCAGAACTTGTCGACCACGTAATGGTACTCTTCTCCCCGGGCAAGCGGATATACCTGGCGCGCCCGAGGGCCGGGGCTGTAAGAGATTTTCGCTTTGTGATAGACAATAGTGTCGCCAACCCTGAAACTGATCATCTCGACCTCCTTTCCGGCATCATCGACCGGCAGTTTGAAACTGATTGTAGTTATAAAACCTATATAGTAACAAAAAAACACACCACCGCAAAACGGCCTGTTTTGCGGGGCTGCGAGCCCATGGGGAGGAAAGCAATGGAAGGGGAAAACTCGGTCGAGGCTGATAGGAACTCAGCAGCTTTTACGCAGGATCATCGCATACTCGTTCAAGTCGGACATCGGACGGCTTTTCACATAGAGGCTCCACTCCACATCCACGTAAGCCCCGCCTCCTGTCAGGAACTTGGAGTTGAAGGTGAATATGCCGTCGTCCGGGCCGTCCTCCCTGAGCGCGCTTTCCACATCGGGGAAGTCTTCGGGATGGATGATGCTGTCGAGACGTGCATTATGCAGCGCATTTTTCTCATAGGCCAGAAACTTCTCGATGGATCCCGTCAACTCGACGATGCGGGCAGCGTGGTCGAGCACGGCATATGCCTCGATAACCGGCTTGTACATGCCTCCGTACCGCCCCATATGCATACGGACCTGGCGAAGCAGGCCCTCAATGTCCATTCGGTAGCGGGAAAGCAGGAGTGCGTTGCCGAGCGGATCGGACGAAGATGCGGGTGAATGACCGCTGAGCAGCCACTCAATGTCCGCGCCGTCCTTCGCGAGGCGGGCCAGCATTTTCTTGCCGGGAAGGCAGCGGCCTTTCAGGTAGGGGGTCATCTGGGCGGGATACTTGATGCCCGCCACTTTGCAGAACGCGTTGACTGAACCGTGCTTCTTCAGGATATACTCCCTCAGGCGCTGACTGAAGCCATTGCGTGAAGAAACCGGATGGGGAATACTGCTGGGAGTCATGAAGTCACCTTGGGCCCGGGGGGCCGATTTTCAATCCAGGGTTGAACTACTCTGGAATATAACACTTTTAATAACCATGCAACATGAGAGTCAGGTTGCCTATATCTGCACCTGCACGCCGATTTCGATAACCTGGCCGGACGGGAGGTCGTAGTATGCTGTCGCGCTCAGCGCATTGCGGGCCATGAGGGCAAAGAGCTTCTTGCGTGAAGGGAACATCTTCGTCTTCTCGCCGGCAACGATCTTTTCGCGACTCAGGAAGAAGCTGATGCCCTCGGGCTTGAAGTTCAGGCCCTGCTGGTTGGCGAGTGCCAGCACCTGACTGATATTGGGATATTCAAGGAACCCGTACCGGGCAATCACGCGGGTGAATCCGTCACCCAGCCGGTCGACCTCGATCTTTCGGCTGTTCGGAACCCGCGGCACACGCTCGTTACTGAAATGGAACAGTGCAACCTCGGAATGCAGCACCTTGTTGTGGCGGAGGTTGTGCAGGAGCGCGATTGGAACCACATCGGGATTCGCAGTGAGATAGACCACCTGGCCCGGCACCCGTTGCGGCTGCTGGAGGGCAAGACTCCTGATGAACTCGTCGACGGTGAGGGTGCGGTCCTGGAGTTGACGCATGAGCAGCTTCCGGCCCTGCTTCCAGGTGTTCATGATGGTGAACATGACGAGGGCAACCGCAAGCGGTACCCAGGCACCGTGGAAGAGTTTACTCATGCTGGCACCGAAGAAGGAGAGATCAATTGCGGCGAAAAAGGTGATCATGACGTTGAGTGCGGCCGGATTCCATTTCCACAGATCGCGGGCAATATAGTAGAAAAGGATGGTGGAGATCAGCATCGTTGCCGTCACCGCCACACCATACGCCGCGGCAAGCTTGCTGGATGAACCGAACCATGCAACGATGCCGATGGTGCCAACCATCAGAGACCAGTTGGCCGCCGGCACATATATCTGACCCATATGGCGCGCCGAGGTGTGCGTCACCGTAAGACGCGGCAGGTATCCGAGCTGTATGGCCTGCTGGGTGAGCGAAAACACTCCGGTGATCAAGGCCTGCGATGCGATGATGGTGGCCGATGTAGCAAGGAGCACCATCGGAATCATGGCCCATGAAGGCACCAGCCCGTAAAAGGGATGGTGCGCCTCGCCGGGAGAAGACAGCAGCAGGGCGCCCTGTCCGAAGTAGTTGAGCAGCAGCGCAGGCAGCACCAGAAGGAACCAGGTAATACGGATCGGACGTCGGCCGAAATGCCCCATGTCGGCGTAGAGGGCCTCTGCGCCTGTCACGGACAGGAATACCGCACCGAGCACGGTGAACCCTTTGAGATTGTTGCCGAGCAGGAAAGAGATCCCGTGCCAGGGAAGCATGGCCTGGAGAACCTGCGGGTACTTGACGATCTCGATAATGCCGAGAATGGCGATGGCAATGAACCATAACAGAATGATCGGGCCGAACAGTGCGCCCACGCGGGCCGTTCCGTTATGCTGGAACAGAAAGAGTCCCGCAAGCACCAGCATGGTGAGAGGGATGACCATTTCATGGAAGGCAGGCGCGATGATCTGGAGCCCCTCGATGGCACTGAGCACGGAGATGGCGGGGGTGATCATCCCGTCCCCGTAAAGCAGCGATGCGCCGAACAGCCCTATTGCGACGAGAAGCCAGCGTTCATAGCCACGGTTTCGGCTATGGGTGATGATCAGGGCGGTAAGGGCGAGGATGCCCCCTTCACCGTCGTTGTCAGCCCGCATGATAAAGGTCAGGTACTTCAGCCCGACAATGAGGACCAGTGCCCAGAACAGGAGTGAGAGCACCCCGAGCACGTTGCCGGCTGAAGCCGTGATGCCGTATTCGCCGTGAAAACACTCCCTGACGGCGTACAGCGGGCTCGTGCCGATGTCACCAAACACCACGCCAAGGGCGGCAAGCGAGAGCCCCGCAAGCCGTTTCATGCCGGACGGACCGTGATCGGTCATCACGGAACTGCGTATATCAGAGTCTTCTGTCTTGGATGAAATGCTCATTCGTGAAAATAGAAGTGGGGGGTACCGCCGCGAAAGGCCCTCGGCCTGTCATGCGGAAACGGTCGTCGATCGACGGCCTGTGATGAGCCGGCAATAACATGGAGATGTCCGGCATACGGCAATTGCGCCATGCAGGATGGTCGACGCTGCAAAGGAGCGGGACTGATGAAGCGAAGCTAGCTGTCAGCATACGGTAACATTCAATGCATAAGCAGATCTATGCAGGTGTCAATATAGGGAATAGTTGCCAAACCAAACAATCCCCGGCACCTGAGTTGCGACCCCCGATGCCTGCCGATGCTGATGAATAGTATTCATAAAAAAGGATTGAAATACGCCCTTTTCAGTCCAAAAGCTTTCAATTACAAAGCAGAAAATAAAAAGAAGCACCCATTACCCGGAGCCCGCAGACCCGCACAAAACCGCCCAAACAGCCTATAAAAACAGGGGATTTCGCTCAATTTGGACATATGGGTCGAGCCGTCGTATATTGATTGAACGGAAACGAATGGATACGAATCTGATTTTTATTCATAAATGGGGCCTCCCCGAACAAATGAGGGAGGCTGAACGCGAACATAAATGAACGCTCTATGGGCACGAGAAAGCTCTTTTTCCCCACAATTCTGACCCTTCTGGCAATTACGGCCGTCACATCCTGCCAGAGCTCCCTCCAGGTATCCAGCCAATCCCCCCGCACCGACAGAGGAACAACTCCGGAGTGGGAAGCTGTGGCGGAACATACCGCAGTTGACAGCAACAACGGACTCTTTCTCGTTACTGAAGGCCTGGCATCTTACTATGCCGACCGCTTCCACGGACGCATGACGGCCAACGGAGAAAGGTTCAACATGGACGCCCTGACAGCAGCGCACCGCACCCTGCCCTTCGGCACCTGGGTCAGGGTCACCAACATGGAAAACGGCAAAGAGGTCATGGTCCGCATCAACGACCGCGGCCCGTATGTCAACGGCAGAATCATCGACCTCTCGCGCGGAGCTGCCCGTGAGCTCGGGCTCATTAAGCCGGGCACCGGCGAAGTGAAGCTCGAGGCCTTCGAATCCAACCCGGAAGCATCATTCAACGGCTGAGAACCCTTCATAATGGCATAGGGGCTGTGAGGATGTAATTACCTATATTAGAGGAAACTGCAGGAGCACCTCAATCCAGCCGTCCCCCATGGCACCAAAGGAACTGCTCAAAAGACTCATTGCCGCGACGTTTCTCGTCACGGCCAGCCCCGTTGCTCAGGCTGAAACCGAGCTGGTGGCCGATACATCCATGACAGGGCCGCAACCCTCCGCAGCCTTCGTTGACGAAGGCAGAGCGTCCTATTATGCCCTGCGCTTCAACGGAAGGAGAACTGCAAGCGGCGAAAAGCATGACGGCGCGGAACTCACAGCCGCGCATCGCACCCTCCCCTTCGGCACCAGCGTAAGGGTCACGAACCTCCGCAATGGAAAACAGGTGGTCGTACGCATCAACGACCGGGGTCCGTTCCGCAAAGGACGGATCATCGACATCTCGCCGGCGGCTGCAAGAGAGATCGGCCTCATCAGAAGCGGAACAGCGAAGGTACGCATCGAAACCCTCGACTGAGACTCACTTCGGCCTCTCCTCCATCACGCGTTTATAATAGGATGCGCTGGTATAGAGCGCAGCTGCAGGATTGTGACCGAGCACCCTGTCTTTCACGATAAGGGTTGTAGCGGGAGCCTCAGAGTGCTTGCAGAACAGCGCATCGTGCCCCACGCAGAGACCTACCACCACGTTGAGGTCCGACTTCCACCCGTTCAGCAGTTGGGCCTGCAGGAGAGGATTGCAGGCCCCTTCGAAGCTGCCCGGCCTGATTTTCAACTCCTCATCTATCCCTATGTCAGCCTTATCCACCGACCCCGCCTTGCAAAGCGCCGCCCTGTACTCGAAACCGTTCGCCTTCAGGATCCGGCCGAACAGGCGCGTCTCCCCGATGAGCCCCACACAGGTGGCGATGCCGACCTTCCGAGCCCCGATGCGCCTCGCAAACTCCACCGTCTCCTCCACACGGGTCAGCTTCCCATAGAACAACCCTTCGACCTCCGCCGCAGCATGGGCCACACGGGCATCGGTGCCGTCTCCCCCATACTCCGAAAGAGCTCTGCCGAGAGCCGCCTCATCAAGCGCCTCTCCCGGACAGAAAGGAGGGAACTCGCCCTCACGCCGGTAACAGTTGAGGGTTCCGCACTCCAGGCATCCCGGTTCATGCCGGCCTTCGCTCTCAGATGATGACATAGTCCTTATTTCCGTTTACAATGTAATTAATGCACTTTATTGCATGTAAAAACCCTCCCCATCGTCAAACGCCAGAAACCCGCCGGTCTCGAGAGACCTGCGGCATGCTCCGGGGGGAGCACACAATTCACTTCTCAATGTAACAATGACACGCAATAACGATAACGAAGGACTTTCATTCACGTCGAGCAGAATCAAAAAAATAGGCATACTGACCTCAGGGGGCGATGCGCCCGGCATGAATGCCGCCATCAGGGCGGCAACCCGGTCAACCATAGCCGCAGGACGGGAGGCCGTCGGCATCCTCCGTGGCTACCAGGGCATGATTGATGGGGAGTTCCTCCCTCTGCAGTCATCGGACGTCAGCGGCATCCTGCAGCTCGGCGGAACCATGCTCAAGACGGCCCGCTGCAAAGCATTCCGCACGCCCGAAGGACGCCGCAAGGCCGGGGAGCAGCTGAAGGCCGCGGCCATCGACGCCGTTATCGTCATCGGCGGCGACGGCTCGTTCACCGGAGCCTGGGTCATGTCGCAGGAGTGCGACATCCCGTTCGTCGGCATTCCAGCCACCATCGACAACGACATGTACGGAACAGACTATACCATCGGTTATGAAACGGCCCTGAACTCTGTGGTCTGCGCAGTCGACAAAATCAAGGACACGGCCCGCTCGCACGGACGGATCTTCTTCATCGAGGTCATGGGCCACGAAGCCGGCCTCCTCGCCCTCAACGGCGGAATCGCCTGCGGAGCCGAGGTCATCCTCATTCCCGAATCGAAAGCCCAGCACGACGAACTGCAGAAATTCCTGGAGAAGGGATACCGCGACAAGGAGTCCAGCGGCATCGTCATGGTGGCCGAAGGCGACGAGGCCGGGGGCGCCCTGCACATCGCCGAACAGGCCCAGAGGGATCACCCCGACCTCGATGTGCGCATCTCGATCCTCGGCCATATCCAGCGTGGCGGAAGCCCCGTGGCCAGGGACCGGATCAACGCCACACGGATGGGCATCGCCGCCGTTGACGCCCTCCTGAACGACCAGAAAAGCATCATGATCGGCCTCGACAACGACAGGATCGTGCATGTGACCTTCAACAAGGCGGTCAAAATGAACCACAGCATCGACACCGGCCTTTTGGAGGTGCACAACCTGCTGAACGGCATGTAGGATGCGGGGCTGTGCCCGGATAAAATCCTGCAGCCTCCGCATGCGACGCTTCTCACTCGAAACCGGAAGACTGAGGGAGGGAACACTCCGGCCCTCAACAAAGGGGGCCAAAGCCTCTGCGATGCAGGCCTGAAGCAGCTGCCGATAGAGCAGTGAAGCGCCCATAAGCGTATGCGGAAAAAGTCGGGGGAATCAGGAATTAAACCTCGAATATTCCGGATGATAGGATCGGGGTATCGGGAATACAAAAATACAACCGCATAAGCCTCTTTCGTCTCGGCTCTGTATGAACGCCGGTATGAACGCCGCACCACCCAAGGCCGCATACGCTCTCAGCAGCCGCTCACTTACCCATGCAGAACCGCCTGAAAACCGTATTGCAAAGATCTTACGCCCCCCTCACCGCCAAACCGGAGCAGTTCAGGAGGAGAGCAGATGAACCACGATGCGTACGAGGTTCTCCTTTTCCTACTATCAGATTCAGCGAAGGCTCCACGCAACCGGTCGACCACCCGATGGTCCTCTTCATAACCGAGCGGCATGAGTACCATGCCGCTTGTCTCAGGAAGGGTTACCCGCTGGTGGTCATAATCATCAAGCAAGCCGAGCGCCCGACTGTAATCACCGATGATGGCAAGCAGAGCCTTTGCCTCATCCACCTCGAGAGTGCGGCGATGAGCCGTATAGACAATAAGCTTTAATGCTCGGTTGAGCTCTTTGAGACGGGCCTGGTTAAGGGTATAACCCCGGACAACATGCTCACGAAGGGTCCGCGCCGCCCTTCAGCCTGAAATACGCTGCCGACATGCTCGCTGATGGTTCTAACATTCTTTTCGAACAATACCGACATCTGCTTCTGCATGAGCCATATCGATTCCTTTTCCAGACAAACATCGAGAGTGAGGCTCCCATCAGGGGAACTGTAGAGGAGGATCTTCCCCCTGGCATCCTGCTCCTTCATCACAAATGATGCTCAAAGCTGAAAACAAGGTCGACGCGACACACTCAAAAAACATAAGGCCATTCTTTGCCGAAAGACAACACGCTCAAGCAGGACATCGCCCCCTACTTTCCGATGCAGAACTGCCCGAATATCGTATTCAGCAGTTCTTCACTGACAACCTTTCCCGTGATTTCTCCGACATAATCGAGTGCGGAACGGAGCTCAAAGGCGATAAGTTCTGTAGCCTCACCGCCCTCTATCAGTCCGAGGGCGTTATGGAGTGCATCCGAAGCGTTGCGGAGGGCCTCGTAGTGGCGGAGGCTGGTGACGAGCACGCTGGCTTCATGGAGCTTGTCGAGCCCTTCGACCATGGATGCCATAAGGAGTTTGAGTTCCTCGATCCCTTCGCCGCTCCGTGCCGCCATGGGAACGACCGGGCTGCCTGCGGCAGTCTCCAGGGCAGCAATTCGCAGGGCGGAGTCCTTTACGAGATCGGTCTTGTTGGCAAGGAGGATCATCCGGGCTTCAGGGTGCCCGGCGCAGAGCGCCGCGGCAGACACAGCCTCCTCACGGAACCCCTCCCCCGACACATCGAGCATGTAAAGGATGAGATCCGCCTCGGATATCTTGCGGTAGCTTCGCTCTATGCCTTCGTGCTCCACATCTTCCTCTGACTCCCTAAGGCCGGCGGTGTCGGTAAGTCGGAACATGGTCTTGTCGTAAACGAAGCACTCTTCGATATAGTCCCGCGTAGTGCCCGGCATGTGGCTGACGATGGAGCGCTCCTCTCCGAGCAGCTTGTTGAGGAGGGTGGACTTGCCGGCGTTCGGGCGGCCGGCGATAACGGTAGAGACCCCTTCCGAGAGCAGCCTGCCATGCTGATAGGAATCGACAAGGCCTGAAAGCTCCGTCTGGAGCCGGATAACTTCGCCCCTGAGTTCCTCCCGGCTCTGGAACTCCACGTCCTCTTCGCTGAAGTCGAGTTCGAGCTCAAGGAGGGCGCAGGACTGCAGGAGCCCCTCCCTCATCTCCAGTAGGCGGCGCGAAAGGCCGCCCTGCATCTGCGTCACGGCCGTGCGGAATGCCCCATCGGTACGGGCGTGGATCATCTCGCCGATGGCTTCGGCCTGCAAAAGGTCGATGCGGCCGTTGAGGAAGGCGCGCCGGGTGAACTCTCCGGGTTCGGCGAGCCGGCACCCCCCGTCAAGCAGCGCGGCGAGCACCCGGCGAACCACAACGGGCCCGCCATGACAGGTAAACTCGACCATATCCTCCATGGTGAACGACGAGGGGGCCCGGAAGACGAGCGCAACGACCTCGTCGACCATCCCCTCACCATCAAAAAGCGTACCCACATGGGCAGTGAACCCTTCAGCCGCCTCGAAACTGAACGCCTTCCCGCTTTTTTTCCTGAACGCCCTGTCAGCAATACCGAAGACGCCTTTCCCGCTCATCCGGACAATGGCGAGCGCCCCGACCCCCACCGGCGTGGCGATTGCGGCTATCGGGATATCGGGCTGCTGAAGTACGACAGATGCAGGCATGGCTTCAAGAGGATATTGAAGGGTTAATGTTTAGAGCGGACAGATGATGAGCTCTTCGTGCAGGATATCATCATCCGCAGCTATTGCGGCAATGATGGCGTTGACAACGGCCATGGTGTCCATGCGTTTTTCAGGCTGTATGCTGGTCGTATCGAAAAACGGAGTATCGACGGCTCCGGGACATATGCAGGACACCCTGATGCCATGCTCCCGGAACTCCTCCTTCAGCGATGCAGACAGACCAACGAGACCGAACTTGGTGGCACAATATGCCGCAGCCCCCTTGATGCCCCGCTTGCCGGCAATCGAGGCAATGTTGATGATCATGCCACGGCGCCGTTTCTTCATCGCAGTGACCACCTCCTGAATCGCGAAAAACGGAGCTGCGAGGTTGACGGCAAGCATCCCCTCCCAGCTTTCTCGCGGGAGGGCTTCCATGTCACCGAATTCACCCCACCCGGCATTGTTCACCAGAACGTCAACCGGCGGGCCCTCCTCGCGGATCCGGCGAAACGCCTCGGCAATATCCTCGGGGAGAGAAAGATCCGCCTGAAAGGAGCGGAACCGTCCCCCGCCCGACCCGGCCGGAATAAGGGTCTTTCTCCTGCTGAGCCCTACGACATTCCCGCCTTTTTCGACAAGGGCTTCCGAAAGGGCCAGCCCTATTCCGGAGCTTGATCCGGTAACAACGATTCCTGCATCCCTGATTTCCATGGTCGTTCTCCAATCGCATTATGCAAGGGGGGATCAGTTCAAGTATACGCAATAGCTCAGAGGAAATTGCTAACTTCACCCCAAAGTCAAGGAAACCGATCAATCCCCCACGCATCATGGATGAACATACACCCAACGAATCCCTGAAAGCTGAAATCACCGCCGTTCGCCAGCGCACCCTCCCCGAACAGTTCGACCGGGTACTCAGCCTGTTGAAGGTCCTTCGCCGGGAGTGCCCCTGGGACCGCAAACAGACACCGCAGTCGCTCGCGCACCTGCTTCTTGAGGAGAGCTATGAACTGGTGGACGCCATCGACGGCAATGATGACGAGGAGTTGAAAAAAGAGCTGGGAGACCTGTTTCTGCATGTCTGCTTCCAGGCCGAGCTTGGCGAGGAGTCGGGGAAGTTCACCTTCAACGAGGTGATGGACGGCCTCTCCAGGAAACTGATCCACCGCCACCCGCATGTGTTCGCCGATACTGTCGCTGAAACAGAGGGCGATGTGCTTCGCAACTGGGAGTCGCTGAAAATGAAGGAGGGGCGCAAGCGCCTGCTTGAGGGTGTACCGAAGGCTATGTCGGAGCTGCTGCGCGCCTACCGGGTGCAGAAAAAGGTTGCGGGGGTCGGCTTCGACTGGCCGAGTGGCGAAGGGGTGCTTGAGAAGCTTGCAGAGGAGGTTCGGGAACTGCAGGAAGCTCAGGGCCCACGAGAACAGGAAGAGGAGTTCGGCGACATCCTCTTCACCCTCGTCAACTACAGCCGTTTCATCGGCACCAACCCGGAAGATGCGCTGAGAAAGGCTACGAACAAGTTCATGGGCCGGTTCGAGAACGTCGAGGATCGGGTTCAGGCATCAGGTCGCAGCTGGCAGGACCACACACCCGAAGAACTCGACACCCTCTGGCGGGAAGCAAAAAATACCCTCAGGCCGGATTCAGCCCTGCACACACCCGGAGAGAAACGCCCCGGCTGACCGGAGGTACTCTACCCCGGGGCCGTGCCCGCCGATGAATGCAGAGAAATCCACCCTCACACCTGCATCCCGGAGCCGGCGTCTATCTTCATTGCATTTTTCTTCTGTATACAACCGGTCCCTGAAACCGCGGCCAAGGTGCACCCGCCCCATCCCACCAAGCCCCTTTGCGTCGGGAGGGATGTCGCCGCCAAGCAGCATCACGGCCACCGGAGGGCGGCGACCATGAAGAGCGGCTCTTACAGCCATCGCCGCGCCCTGCGAAAATCCATGGAAAACAATCGTACCGGAAGCGCCGCCCCCGGCGGCAAGTGCGTCAAGCACCCCGTCCACATAGCCTACATTCTCTTCGATCCGCCGCAGCCGGTCCCGGGAAGTCATCCAGCTGCTGCCCTGTCCGCCGTCCCGCAAGATGACGGGATGGAGCGCCTCGATGGACAGAAGAGTCCATCGATCGCTCCCGGGAATGGAGGAAAGAAGGCGGAGCTCATCTTCTGCGGTGCCGCCGTACCCGTGAAAGCCGACCAGGTACCCCGCTGGAGTCGGGGCCCCGGAAGGGCGCAGCAGTGTGCGCCCGCCGATCGTAACCGGGATCATGTGTTCGTTCACCATTTCCTCATGCACATCTTCTGTTACCACCCTGAAAAGGAAGGGGCCGCATCCCTTGCGGCCCCTTCTTCTTTTGTTTCCCTTACATATCGAGCATCTTCAGAATGCCCCTGATCGGGATACCAACCCACTGCGGGCGGTTGTTGAGCTCGTAGTTGAGCTCGTAGACCGCCTTGTTCATAAGGTAGGCGTTCATCAGGTGTTCCCGCTGACGGGGATCCTCAGGGACGATGGCACTGCCCTCGGTGCTCTTGAAGTAGGAGTCGAGGAAGTGCTGCCCGACGGCATTGCTCCAGCGGTCGGCCCAGGGTTCCATCTGGTGACGGTCTTCAGCGCGAACAACCGATTCGTTGAGGTGGAGCACATGGAAGGCCGCATAGTCGAATGAACGGAGCATGCCGGAGATATCGCGGAAGACCGAGCGCTTGATCTTGCGTTCGGAAATCGGACGGGCCGGCTCGCCCTCGAAGTCGATGATGACGAAGTCCTTGCCGGTGAAGAGCACCTGGCCGAGGTGATAGTCGCCGTGGATCCTGATTTTCAGGGTATCGATCTTCTCCTGGCGGACCGGCTCGAACTGCTGCAGGATGTCCTTCTGGTTCCTGACGAGCAGCGAGCAGAGCTCACGCTGTTCCGGCTCCATCGAAGGCATAAGCTCCCCGATGAGGATCATGGCACGCTTTACCTGCTCGCACATCGCCTGATAGATTGAGCGCTGGTAGAGGGTGGTGAAGGGCTCCGGGGCGAACGCAGGGTCGGCGTCAAGCGAGGCCAGCGAGAGGTGCATTTCAGCGGTACGCTCGGCCAGCTTCTCGATCATGCCGAGATATGCTCCACCGATAAGCTCATGCATGAGCTCAGGGACCTCGACGGGGCTGCCGCTGAGCTGCTGCATGGACGGAAGCTCGATGCCGGCGCCAACCTTGGCCTGTACGTCTCCGAAGTAACGGGCAACCTGGCCGAGGGAGAGCTGCCATGCATCACCTTCATTCTCCACGAAATTCTGCAGGATGCCGATGGAGTAACCGGCATTGCGGCCCTGATCGTAGTTGAGCGAACCGAGGTATTTCGGGAGGCTTGCAAAACCGGTTTTTTCCGTCAGGGCGCCGCACATCTCGATTTCGGGAGAAACGCCCTTCTCGATCCGGCGGTAGAGCTTCAAACAGAGCGAATCGTGGAAGCGGATTGAGGTGTTGGTCTGCTCGACCCCCATGAGGAAGGGTTCGGGCTGCGACCCGTCCGTCACGTCGCGGAACACTTCGAGAGCGGATCCTTTCATGCCGGAAACAATACCCGCCTTTCCTTTCCACTGCTCACCGCCGACCATGATGCTGAAGAGGCGGCTGAGGAACGCGTTCTCGTAGGTAGCGTCGCACAGGTACCCGTCCACTTCCCCGACAACGGCGCGGCCGATGACCCTCCGGTAGAAGTTGTCGTCGGAAGGCGATACCTCCTCCAGTGGAACGAAGCTGACAGGCAGCTGATAGAGTTCGTTCTCTCCGCTGGAGTAGCGGACTTCGGTGACGAGAAGCTTGGCATGCTCCATACCCTCAACCGGAATGGTGTCGACGATCGAAATGCGAAGGACATTGCGCGCCTTGCCGCCGAACCAGCGCATAGCCTGGTAGTAGCAGGGCAGGACCGAGTTTTCAAGCTTCTCTCGGCTTCTGCCGGCAAAGAGCGCAGGCCAGTTATACACTTCGGCGAACGCCGTTTCCAGACCGGGACGGCAGGATACATCGGCGGTATCCGGCACCATCTTCAGCCAGAAATACCCATAGGAGCCGAGCGAGAGCATATAGGGCGCCTGACGGATTTTCGGGAAGCGGTTCATGCTGAACACCTCTTCGGGAGTGTAGCCTTCGAAGGCGGAGAGGTCGACGGAGACCGCCTGTGCGTTGCGCGAAAGGTTTATGACCGACAGGATGGTCTCGTCTTCGTAACGGCGGATGAAGATGAGCACCTTGGGATTGCTGACCTGCAGGAACTCTATCGAGCCGCGGCTGAGCGACTTGTAGCGACGCGCGGTGGCGATGGCGTGGCGGGTCCACCAGAGCAGCGAGTTGACGTTGCTCTCCTGCACCTCGACGTTCACCGCCTCGTAGTGGTACTCGGGATCGATGATGACAGGCAGCAGCAGCTGCTGGGGGTTGGCGCGGGAGAACCCGGCATTGCGGTCGCTGTTCCACTGCATGGGGGTGCGCACACCGTCGCGATCACCGAGGTAGTAGTTGTCGCCCATGCCGATTTCGTCGCCGTAGTAGAGCACCGGGGTGCCGGGAAGCGAAAGGAGCATGATGTTCATGAGCTCGATGCGCCGGCGATCGTTGGTCATGAGCGGAGCCAGGCGGCGGCGGATGCCGAGGTTGATGCGCGCCTTGGGGTCGTTGGCGTAGACGCGGCGCATGTAGTCGCGCTCCTCGTCGGTCACCATTTCGAGGGTCAGCTCGTCATGGTTGCGCAGGAACGATGCCCACTGGCAGCCCTCCGGGATTTCCGGGGTCTGCTCGAGAATGTCGATGATGGGGAACCGGTCCTCGGTGGCAAGGGCCATGTACATCCTCGGCATCAAGGGGAAGTGGAAGTTCATGTGGCACTGGTCGCCATTGCCGAAGTAGGCTGCGGAATCCTCGGGCCACTGGTTGGCCTCGGCAAGCAGCATGCGGTTCGGGAAATGCTCATCGACATGGCGGCGGAGCTTCTTCAGGAACTCGTAGGTCTCGGGAAGGTTTTCGCAGTTGGTGCCCTCAGCCTCGTAGAGATAGGGGACGGCGTCGAGCCGGAGGCCGTCGACACCCATGCCGAGCCAGAAATCGAGCACGTCGAAGAGCGCCTGCTGGACATCGGGGTTCTCGAAGTTCAAGTCCGGCTGGTGGTGGAAGAACCGGTGCCAGTAATACTGGCCGGCAACAGGATCCCATGTCCAGTTGGAGGCCTCGAAGTCCTGAAAGATGATGCGGGTTTCGGAATACTTGTTGGGATCGTCGCTCCACACATAGAAGTTCCGCTCCGGGGAACCTGCCGGCGCCTTGCGTGCCTGCTGGAACCATGCGTGCTGGTCTGAGGTATGGTTGACCACCAGCTCGGTGATGACCTTCAGCCCGCGGCTGTGGGCCTCTTCGAGGAACTCCCTGAAATCGTCCAGCGTCCCGTAGTCGGGGTTGACCGTCATGTAATCGGCAATGTCGTATCCGTCATCGCGCAGCGGAGAGGGGTAGAAGGGAAGCAGCCATATGGCGGTTACACCGAGGCTCTCCAGATGGGGAAGCTTGCGACGGAGCCCCTGAAAATCGCCGATGCCGTCATTGTTGCTGTCGTAGAACGTCTTGACATGCGCCTCATAGATGATGGCGTCTTTGTACCAGAGCGGTTCAGGTTGATACATGGTGGGGTTGAACGGGTAAAGTGATTGAATTTTCAGATCGACAAAATTTTTCAGCCGAAGCTCACCCTGAACACATGCGCCGGCATGATTGAGGGATCAAGCTCCACATAGTTCCACTCCCCCCTCCACTCATACTGCATGCCGCTGAAGAGGTCCTCGACCCTGAAGGCGTGGTCGTGGGAGAGGCCGAACTGCTCAAGCGGAAAGCGCATCCAGCCGCTGCGGCGCCGCTGGTGGTCGAGGTTGACGACGGTGAGAATGATGTTCCCTCCATCGTCGGACTGCTTGACGTAGCCCATGAGCCAATCGTTCTCGTGGCCGGGTGAGTCTTCGATGGTGAGGAAAGAGATGGACGGGGTCTGCTGCAGAGCGGCATTCTCCCTGCGGATGCGGTTGATGCGGGTGATCTCGGCGCGGATGTTGCCGGGGCGGTCGAGGTCCCACTCCCGGATCTCGTACTTTTCCGAATCAAGATATTCCTCCTTGCCCGGTGCCGGCGGCAGGTGCTCGCAGAGCTCATAGGCGGGGCCGTACATGCCGTAGTTCGACGAGAGGGTTGCGGCAAGCACCATGCGGATGATGAATTTCGGCCTGCCGCCGGTCTGCAGCTCCTCATGGAGGATGTCGGGGGTGTTCGGCCAGAAGTTCGCCCGCATGAACTGGCTGAGCGGAGGCGTGGTGAGCTCCTTCATATATTCCTGGAGCTCATGCTTGGTGTTGCGCCAGGTAAAGTAGCTGTAGGACTGGCTGTAGCCGATCTTGCCAAGGCGGGCCATGAGCTTCGGGCGGGTGAATGCCTCGGCGAGGAACACCGTATCGGGATGCTCCGCCCTGATGGAGGCGATGGCCCACTCCCAGAACCCGAATGCCTTGGTGTGCGGGTTGTCGACGCGGAAGATCTTCACCCCTTTTCCGATCCAGAACAGGAAGATGCTTTTCAGCTCAATCCAGAGGTTCTGCCAGTCGGCAGTCTCGAAATCGATCGGAAGGATGTCCTCATACCTCTTCGGGGGGTTCTCGGCGAACTGCACCGTGCCGTCCGGGCGCCAGCGGAACCAGTCGGGGTGCTCCTGCACCCAGGGGTGGTCGGGGGAGCACTGGAAGGCGATATCGAGCGCAACGGCAATCCCCTCGGCTCCTGCCGCAGCGACAAAGGCCGTAAAATCCTCGATGGTGCCGAGCTCGGGATGGACCGACTTGTGTCCTCCCTCGGGGCTGCCGATGGCCCAGCAGCTGCCGGGTTCTCCGGGCTCCGCCTTGAGGGCGTTGTTCTTTCCTTTCCTTTTCGTGGTGCCGATCGGGTGGATGGGAGGAAGATAGACGACATCGAACCCCATGCCGGCGATGAAGGGCAGGCGCTCCATGCAGTCGCGGAAGGTGCCGTGCTTTCCGGGAACGGAACCCCATGAACGGGGGAAGAATTCATACCATGTGCTGAACCCGGCCTTCTCCTGCTCGACAGTAAGCGGAAGAACCCGGTCATACACCGAAACCGCCGAACGGTCGGGGTTCCGCTCCATGAGGATCGCGAGGGCCGCGTCAAGAGCGGCATCGACACCCTTACCCTTGGCGCGCCCTTTAGCGCGGATGGCTGCGGCAGATGCGTTGAGTTTTTTTGCGTCGGCCGCACCGGCGCGGCCGGCGGCCGCATCAACAAGAAGCGCGCCGATTTCAAGGTCGAGGGCAACGTCCTGAAGCGCTTCGATTTTTTTCACGAGTCCCCTTCGCCAGGTGCTGAAATGGTCGACCCATGCCTGGACCGTATATTCATAGGGGCCCGGCCGGCCGACATTGAACGAGCCGCCCCAGCGATCGTTGTCCTTCGGCTCCATCGGCGAGCATTCCCAGTCAGCCGTTCCCGCAGGGCGAAAACACACTTCAGCCCGGAGCATGTCGGCGCCGTCGACGAAAATGTCCGCCTCAACCTGCACCCGTCCGCCCTCAACCGCCTTTGCGGGATGGCATCCACCGTATGCTTCAGGAGAAACATGCTCAATAACGGCCCGTTGCCGTCCATCGAACTCCCTGGGTGAGCAGAGGGGAGCGGAGCGGAGGAAGGTGTCTTTCATCGTGGACTTGGATCTTGTTGTGGGCCGGGTACATTCCGGCGGTGCGGCAGCAGCGACTCCCCGGAGGGAAAGCCCGCCCTCGGGGCGGGCAGGAGGGGGCCGGCACTGCCGTATGAAAACTTTATTACGGCCTGAACCGGAAAATAGGAAAACTCCCATACTTTTTTGCCAGCGAACTCCGCTAATTTCCTGAGCGCCTGGAAAACGGCCCGCTTTGCATTCCGGCAAAAAAATCCTTCTTTTATGGGAGTTTCCGTTTTCACCCACACAACAGGGAGCGCAGCAGCCCCCGCAACAAACAACCACCATCATGTTTGAACCACAAAAAGAAAGACTGCAGGACATCAACAGGCGCCTGGAACAGTTACGGGGGTATCTTTGACGTCGACCAGCGCAAAGAGAAAATAGAGGATCTTGAAAAGGTTTCCGGAAACCCCGAATTCTGGAACGACCAGAAAGCCGCACACGCTGTCCTCAAGGAGTTGAACGAAAACCGCTCCTGGGTCGAGGGCTACGAAAAGCTCGCAGGGAAGGCTGAATCCTGCCGCGATGAGCTTGCAATCGCAGACGAGCTGGAAGACGAGTCGTTCGAACGGGAGCTGACAGCATCGATTGACGCCATTGAGCAGGAAATTGCCGCCATCGAGTTCAAGAACATGCTCTCCGGCAAGGACGATCCCGGCAACGCCATCATCACCATCCATGCGGGGGCCGGCGGCACCGAGGCTCAGGACTGGGCCGAAATGCTCTACAGGATGTACATGCGGTGGGCCGAGCGCAAGGGATTCAAGGTCTATACCGACGACTATCAGGAGGGTGACGGCGCCGGCATAAAGACCGCAACCCTTGAAATACAGGGACCCTATGCCTACGGCTACCTGAAGGCGGAAAACGGCGTACACCGTCTCGTACGGGTCTCCCCGTTCGACTCGAATGCCCGGCGCCACACCTCGTTCGCCAGTGTCTACACCTACCCCGAGGCTCCGCCCGACGTGGAAATCGAGGTCCGCAAGGAGGACCTTGAGCTCTCGACCTTCCGCAGCGGCGGCAAAGGCGGCCAGAACGTCAACAAAGTGGAAACCGCCGTACGCATCAAGCATATCCCCTCCGGCATCGTGGTCGGCTGCCAGCAGGAACGCTCGCAGTTCCAGAACAGGGAGCGCGCCATGAAGATGCTGATGGCCCAGCTCTACCAGCGCCAGCGCGAGGAAGAGGATGCAAGGAAACGCGAGGTGGAAGGAAAGAAGAAAAAAATCGAGTGGGGAAGCCAGATCCGCAGCTACGTGCTCGACGACCGCCGCATAAAGGACCACCGCACCAACTACGAGCGCTTCGACGTGGAAACCGTTCTGGACGGGGATATCGACGACTTCATGGAGAAGTACCTCTCCGAGTTCGGAGACTGAGGCACCTGATGGAACACGCAGGGGCCCTCCGGTTCGGCATCGTCACCGACGTCCACTTCCAGACGGAGGACCCACGCGCCGCACATCGTGACGAAGCCGATCTCCGGCACTGCCTGGAGGATTTAGGACGCCGTGGTGCCCGATTTCTGGTGCAGCTCGGGGATCTCATCAAGGGCACCCCGGAGCACGCCCCCGAAGAGCTCCGGCAGGCACTCGGCCCGTTCAGGGAGTTCCGGGGGCCGGTCCGCCACGTCATCGGCAACCACTGCCTTCAAGTGCCGGCAGCAGTCCTGCAGCAGGCCTTCGGGCTACGGCACCCGTGGTACTCGTTCACGGAGGGCGGGGTTCTGTTCCTCGTGCTCGACGGCATGGAGGTCAGCCTGCTCCGTGAGCCCGGAACGGAGGAAGACCGGGCTATGCTGGAACACTTCAGGAAAACCCCGGGTTACCAGCCGTGGTGCGGAGCTGTCGGGTCACGCCAGAAAGCCTGGCTCCAGAAAGAGCTTCGGCTGGCTGGAGAACAGAGGATGCCGGCCTTCGTGCTATCGCACCTCCCGCTCCATCCCGCAACCACGGACGAGCGCCACGGCATCCTCTGGAACCACGGCGATATCCGCGACATCCTAGCCGCTGCCCCCGCAGTGAAGGCCTGCATCAGCGGGCACTACCACCCGGGCGGATACAGCGCGGAGGGCGGAATCCACTACATCGTCCTGCCGGCCTTTTTCGCCCGCGGCACACAGAGTGACGACGGCTGCTTTATGGCAGAACTCCGGAAACGGCGGCTCGTTGTAAGCTCCACCGGAGGCTCCATATTTCATGATGTCGAACTCGACGAACCTTAAGCTGAACGTGAAACGAACCTGAAAACTCCAGAGACCATGCACCCGTTCCGCCCCATCTTCCGCACCTTCGCCCTGCTCACGCCGATGTTACTCATAGTGGCCGCATCGGTCCTCGCCCGGACCACGCTGGAGGTGGATGTCGCCCGCAACAGCCTGGTACAGGGCGGATTCGTCACCGTTGATGCCCGGGGTACCGAAACGGCGCCCGTCGTCAGCTTTATGGAGAAAGAGTGGCCGATGTTCCGGCAGGAGGACGGGTCATGGCAGGCGCTGGTACCGGTTGAAAACCTCAGCGAACCCGGCAGGTACTCCCTCACCGTTTCGGCAGGTGAGCGGCGGCGTGAACTGCCCGTCACCGTAAAACCAAACGGGCTGAAGGTGCAGTACATCACCCTCAGCCCCTCAAAGTCGTCGCTGCATGCCACCGCAATTGAAAAGTCGCGGGTCAAAGCCGCCCTCATGACCATCACGCCGGACCGCCTGTTCGCTGAGGGGTTCATACGTCCCTGCAAGGGAGAGACAAGCAGTCTGTTCGGCCTGAAGCGTTCGTACAACGGCGGACCCGCCACCAGCTACCACAAGGGGATCGATATCGCAGCACCACAGGGAACGGCGGTCCACTCGACCGCAGGAGGAAGGGTAGTGCTGGCCGGCACCGTCCCGGAAGGATTCGAGGTCCACGGAAACACCGTCATTCTGGACCACGGCCAGGGAGTGACCTCGGTCTACCTCCACCTCGACTCCATCAGTGTAAAGGAGGGGCAGCGGGTGGAAAAAGGCGGGCAGGTCGGAACGGTCGGTCACACCGGCATCTCGACCGCCCCGCACCTGCATTGGGGCGTCTACCTCTACGGGGTAAGCGTCAATCCGGAACTTTTCCTCGTCAATCGTCCAGTCTTTCTTCGAGCCAGGCGCTGATTCTTGAGGCCGCGGCCCCGTCCCATTTTTCCGGGATCTTCGAACGCCGCGCTTCATCCTTCTTCACCCGGAGGCTCTCGAGCATCCGGGCAGAAGCTTCCTCGACATCAAGCCCCACAAGGACGTTGCTTCCGATCTCAAGGGTGGACGGCCGCTCGGTCCGCTCGCGCATGGTCATGCACGGAACATTCATCACCGTTGCCTCGGCCGCAAGTACACCGCTTCCCTGAAGCAGCAACGATGCATCGCGGAGCAGGATTAGAAGGTCGCCATAAGCCGGAAGCTCGGTCACATGCACCCGCGCCATCCCCTCCAGACGCTGCCGGAGCACCGCCGAGGAAGGAGCTCCGTCCGGCAGCATGACAAGGACGTCGGTTGCGGCTGAAAGCCCGGCCAGCATCAGGAGGAGGGCATCCTCGAACCCGTTGCCGCCGTTTTCATCAGGCAGGACGAGGGCATACTGTTTCGGCTTGAGACCAAGTGAAGCGGCCAGAGGAGCAGCACCGCCACGTTCCATGAAAGCACGGAGGGCATCGATGACGAGGTTCCCGGCAAACATGACCCCCTCTTCGGCGATCCCCTCGTTGATGAGGTTGTACTCCCCGCTGTGCTCGCTGACGATGTACATCGAGGCGACGGTATCGATGAGCATTCTGCGGATCTCCTCAACCTCCCCGCGGTCGTAACTGCGCAGGCCTGCATCGGAAGATGCCACCGGCAGGCCGAGTTCGGCAGCGGCAAGAGCGGCGCCGAGGGCCGGCGCATCGGAACCGCACACAATGACGAGGTCCGGCCCTGCAGCGGTGATGGCCTCGTCCATCGCGGCAAGTGAGCGGGCAAGCGTGCACGGGGAGCCGCAGTCGACAACCCTCGAAGCTGCCGCTGTAAAGCCGAAGCATAATGCCATGTCGGCAGTGGGCGGCTCCGACGACACGAGAGAGACGTTGAACGAGCCGCTTTGTTCAAGAGCAGCAAACAGGGGGCCGGAGACGAGCAGGCCACGATGGCCGCCGGCGGCAAGGAGTATGTTTTTCACAGCGTGGAAACCTTTAGTACATTAAGAAAACAAGAGACATTGATTTTTTTCAAGGCACCCAACAATCACGCACCCATGACACGACCGGGCCGACTGCTCATCCTCACCGCAAGCATCTTGCTGCTTCAGGATGCCCCGCTTCCGGGCCTGCACCATAATACGGCTCATGCGGAGAAAAAGAAAATCATTCTCCGCCACGCCGACACGATCGAAGGCGGCGAGGATGCCGGCGGCAGCTTCCGCGCGGCCATCGGCAACGTGTTGTTCGAGAAGGACAACCTGACATTGAGTTGCGACCGCACCACCGACTATGAGGGACAGGACCGCATTGTGATGAACGGCCATGTCCGCATCTCCGATGGCGCCAAAGAGATCTTCGGCGACGATGGGGTCTTCCACCCATCCACCGACGTCTGCGAACTCCATGGCAACGTCCGCGGCCGGATGCTGGACAACTCCATGATGGTCCGGTCCAGAAAAGCAGTCTTCAACAACCAGGAAAACCGCCTCTGGTTCTACGACAACGCCATCGGGTGGCGTTACAACGAACAGGTCAGCGGAGACATCCTGCGGATCCAATTCAAGCCTGTGGATGAGAATGCACCGTCGAAAGATGGTGGCGGCAAACAGAAAATCGACGAAATGCAGGTGCACGGCCACGCATTCTACGCCACACGCGACACGCTGACGGCCGACCCGGAAGGCTATGACCAGCTCAGCGGGCGCCATATCGTGGTGCTCATCGGAGATGACTCGAAAGTAAAAGGGGTCACGGTGACCAAAGAAGCCGAAAGCCTAGTCCATATTTATGACAACGACGGCATGGAGAAGCCGGACGGCAGCGGGAAAGGCAACAGCAGTGACAAGGGCAAGGGCTCGGACGATGGCGCGAAAAAGCTGAGCGGCATCAACTACTCGAGCGGCGACAGAATCAAGATGATCTTCAAGGAAGGCACTCTGAAGAAAATGAATGTCACCGGAAATGCCGAGGGAACTGAATACCCTCCCGAGCTGCGCGGATCGGTCAACCTCCCGAAATTCAAATGGCGGGAAGACGAGCGACCATTCGGAAAACAGGCCGCCGGGGATAGAACGGCCGCAGGCATCAAGACCGTGGACAAGGGTGCCGAGGCGCCTGAAAGAGAAAGCCTTCCGTAAAGGGAAGGCTTTCGGCAGCATGCCGGTTGCCGGCAGCCTGCAGACGACGGAAGGGAAACTCTGGCTTACTTCGCGAACGGGCAGGTCCCGGTCGAGCAGGAGGAGCCTGATGATGACGAATCGGAGCAGGAGGACTTCTTTGCACTGTAATCGGTGCCGTAGAAACCCGACCCCTTAAGCACAAAACCGCCCTCTGCGCTGATGACGCGCTCCAGCGCATCCTTCCCGCATTCAGGGCAGGTCTTCAAGGCGTTCTCACTCATTTTCTGGACCACTTCAAGTTCATGGCCGCAGCTGGTGCAGCGATATTGATAGGTAGGCATAGGTTCGAGCACATTATGGTTGAAAGGCATCCGGAAAGGCTCCTTCGCTGCCGAAGGGCCTGTGAATGTATATAGGGATATTTCAAAAAATAAAAAAGGGGCTCCGTTGATCGTCAAAACCCGGGCGGTCGTGCTGCGGGAGATCAAATACCGCGACCAGTCCAAAATCCTCACCCTCTACACCCGCGAGTTCGGGAGGCTGGCCTGCATCCTGAAGGGGGGACGCAATCCTAAAAACCGCCTCTCGGGCATTTTCTCCGCCGGCAACGTCCTGGACATCGTCCTCTACCGGAAGCCCGAACGGGAAGTGCAGCTCATAAGCGATGGCAGCCTCGTCTCATGCCCGATGGTGCCCGGACCCGACATCGAACGCTTCGGGGTGCTCTACCGGATCATAGACCTGGTACGTCTGACAACTGAACATGACGGAAGGAGCCCACGGCTTTTCAGCCTTCTGGAGTCGACTCTCCTTGAACTCAACAGGGAGCGGGTCGCCTACCGGACACTCTATGCCTGGTTCCTGCTCCGCTTCATTTCATTGCAGGGGTTCGCCCCGGAGCTCTGCCGTTGCGTCTTCAGCGGCAGGGAGATAGCTGCGGACGCGGCCGGGGGCCCCCGGGGCGAACTCCTCTTCGTCATGAACCCCGGAGGCCTTGCCCTTCCGGGCACCGCCTGCACCGACGGCAGGAACGTCCGGCCGATTCTCCCCGAAGCCGCAGACCTGCTCGCCGCCCTCTCCCGCACATCCACCGCCGAATCGGCCGCGGGGGGAAGCGGCATCCCGGAGGGAAGCGCCGCCCTCTTCTGCGGAACCCTCCTCCAGGAATACTGCCGGCACCATCTGGAACACACGGGAGGACAGAAAAACCTTGCCGTGATCTCGCAGCTCCTCGCGGAATGAGCAGCGGGATTTGGGGTTTTATATCTGCTGGAGTATTCCTATCTTGACCCTACATTTTCATTTTTCCACTTCGTCTCGTCCAATCAAAAAACGTATTGACCGACATGCCGACACACACCAGATCAGCCGAACTCTTTGAAAAGGCAAAGAAGTTTATCCCCGGAGGCGTCAACTCGCCGGTCCGGGCCTTCAAATCCGTTGGAGGCAACCCCATCTTCATGGCAAAGGGCCAGGGCGCTTACATGACCGATGTGGACGGCAACACCTACCTTGACTATGTCGGATCATGGGGACCGTTCATCCTCGGCAGCATGCACCCGAGGATCACCGCAGCCCTTGAGCACACCCTCACCAAAATCGGCACCAGCTTCGGAACCCCGATCGAGATGGAAATCGAGATCGCCGAGCTCCTTACCAAAATCGTGCCATCCATAGAGATGGTCCGCATGGTCAACAGCGGAACCGAAGCCACCATGTCGGCCGTCCGCCTTGCCCGAGGATGCACCGGCCGCGACAAGATCATCAAGTTCGAAGGCTGCTACCACGGCCACGGCGACAGCTTCCTCATCAAGGCAGGCTCCGGTGCCCTGACCCTCGGCGCCCCCGACAGCCCGGGTGTCACCAAGGGAACCGCCGAGGATACCCTGAACGCGAAGTACAACGACATCAAGTCGGTCGAACTCCTCGTTGCCGAGAACAAGGGCAACATCGCAGCCATCATCATCGAGCCGGTCGCCGGCAACACCGGTGTCATCCCTGCGAAGAAAGAGTTCCTCCAGGCGCTGCGCGATCTCTGCGACCGCGAAGGCATCGTCCTGATTTTCGACGAGGTGATGTGCGGCTTCCGCGTAGCCCTCGGCGGTGCGCAGGAACTCTACGGCATCACCCCGGACCTCACCACCATGGGCAAGATCATCGGCGGCGGCCTTCCCGTCGGCGCATTCGGCGGCAAGCGCAGCCTGATGGAGAACGTAGCCCCGCTCGGCGGCGTCTACCAGGCCGGTACCCTGTCGGGCAACCCGCTCGCACTCACCGCCGGCATCGAAACCCTGAAAATCCTCATGGAAGAGAACCCCTACCCGGAACTTGATCGCAAGGGCGCCTTCCTCGAAGCGGGATTCAGGGACAACATGCAGAAGCTCGGCCTGAACTTCGTTCAGAACCGCGTGGGCTCCATGGCCTGCCTGTTCTTCACCGAAACACCGGTGGAGAGCTACGACAGCGCCATCACCGCAGACACCGAAAAGTTCGGCAAGTACTTCAGCTCCATGCTCGAGCAGGGCATTTATCTCGCTCCCTCGCAGTTCGAAGCGATGTTCACGAGCACGATGCACACCGATGCCGACCTCGAAAAGACGGTCAAGGCGAACTACGTCGCGCTCCAGGCCGCAACAAAGTAACCGGTCCGGATAACTAATCCGTATAACTGATCCGAACAACTGGTCCGTGAAGGCGGAACATTGAAAAAGGAGGCCCGCAAAGGCCTCCTTTTTTATTTGCCCGAAGGCAAAGGAAACGCGATGGTGTACAGCCGAAGGTTCAGCCGATGATGGAGGAACGGACCGCCTCCCTCGAAACCATGATGCGGCCGCCCGAGTCGCGGACCATCTGCTCGAGCACAGGCAGGAATGTGTCGATCTTTTGGGGAGTGTCGCAGATCTCCACCACCATCGGCAGATCCTCTGCGAGCTCCATGATCTTCGATGTATGGATCTCCATGTCGTGGCCGAACGAGAGTACCCCCTTCAGTACGGTGGCGCCGGCCATGCCCTGCAGGCGGGCTTCACGGACAACCTCCTCATAGAGCGGCCGGTGGCCGAGGCGGACCTGCTCGCCGAGGAAGATCCTGAGCATTTCACTGTTCCTGAATTCCATCATGACCAAGGTTTGGCGGCAATGATGCCGGTGTAGAGCGCAACAAACCCGCCGACGATGCTGCCGGCAAGGTAGAGGCTGAAATAAAACAGTTCACCATCTCTGGCAAGCGTGGCCCCTTCAAACATGTAAGACGAGAACGTGGTAAAGCCTCCGCAGAAGCCGGTCACCAGAAACAGCCTCGCCTCGGGGGACACAATCGTAGTGGAGACGGCAAGCTCGCTCAGGAAGCCGATAAGAAAGCTACCGGCGATGTTGACCGAAAAGGTCGCAAACGGGAAGCCAGGCGATGCCGGACTGAAGGCAAGCGCCACGAGGTAACGAGCCACCGTGCCGAGAAAGCCGCCCGCCCCTACCAGCAGGACGGACAAGGGGTGGTTAATGCTCATCGCCCCCTTTCTGGCGGTCTTCTATCCGGCGGTGCGCGCAGCACATCTCATCATGGATGCCGAGAAGGGTATTGAAGATGCCCACGGCAATGATGGTCGGAGCCCAGAGACCGATGAAAATGGCGATCAGTTCGTGGTTGGGAGCCGTGCCGAAAATGAAGACATGGATCGAGAGCACGATCGAAAGGGTTGCGGACACGAAATAGTAGAGCGGCTTCATGCACGAATGTCTGTAGTGTGACTGATTGACTGGTTACCAGAATGAAATGTACACATTTGCCGCCATTATGAAAAAACGCCCGTGGGGCTCGAAGCGCCACTGACGGCGGCTCGGAGGAGGGATTTAACAATTGGAAGAACGGTCGGGCAGGGTTATATTGCAACCTTTTCCATGCACTCGAATACCGTCAGGCCGGCACAAACGCCATCCTCGATTTCTCATCGATCCATCGATTCCTTCAAGGAAATCACAGCAATTTTTCATCTGTCTGAAGGGGAGATTTTATGCACAAAACTATTTCGCGCCGCCAGTTCCTGAAAGTCGCCGGCGTTCTGGGGGGCATGTCCCTGTTGCGCCCCGTCTGGAGCCTGGGGCAGGCTGGATCACCCGAACAAGGCGGAGCCGTCTCGGGAACAGTTGTCTGGGTACCGAGCATCTGCAACTTCTGTTCTTCGTTCTGTGACATCAAGGTTGCCACGAAGGAGATCGACGGGGTGAAGCGCGCCGTCAAGATCGAAGGCAATGCGGAAAGCCCCCTCAACCGCGGCAAAATCTGCGCCCGCGGTCAGGCCGGCCTCTACCAGACCTACGATCCGGACCGGCTGAAGCAGCCGCTCATCAGGGTCGAGGGCAGCAAGCGGGGCGAATGGAACTTCAGGGCGGCGACATGGGATGAGGCCTACCGCCACATCATAGGCAAGCTGCAGAAGGTCAACCCATGGGAAATCAGCCTCGTCGGCGGATGGACGGCCTGCGTCTCCTACATGCATTTCAGCCTGCCGTTCTGCCAGAGCCTCGGGATCCCCAACATCGTTGCATCTCCTCTTCAGCACTGCGTCACCGCAGGCCATCTCGGCACCGATCTGGTGACCGGCAACTTCAACGTGCACGACGAGATCCTCGCCGATTTCGAAAACGCCCGATACATCCTCTTCAGCCTCAACAACGCCTCCGTGGCTGCCATCTCGACGGCCCGTGCCGTGCGGTTCGGCCAGGCGAAGAAAAACGGGGCCAAAGTGGTCTGCCTCGATCCCAGAATGGGCGAGCTTGCCGCAAAAGCCGACGAGTGGATCCCCGTCAAGCCGGGTACCGACCACGCATTCTTCCTCGCGATGCTCCATACCCTGCTCCGCGAGAAGCTCTATGACGGGCCCTTTGTGTCCAAACACACCAATGCCCCGTTCCTTTCGTTCGTTGACGAAAAGGGCGCCGTGCAGCTGGCCGCGGATAAGGGTGCGGACGGAAACCCCACCGCCTACTACGTCTTTGACCTCATCAGCCAGGAGGTCCGCGCCGTCCCGGCCTATACGAACACCAACGAGCGCACGAAATCGGGATCGAGGATCCAGCCGGGCCTCAACGCCCCGAATAACCTCACATGGCAGGGACGCCCCGTCACGACCGTCTTCGACCGGTTCATTGCGGAATCCGAACCCTACACCCCCGAGTGGGCATCGAAGATCACCGACATCCCGGCTTCCACCATCAAACGCATCGCCGTCGAGTTCGGCCAGGCACGTCCGGCCATGGTCGATCCCGGCTGGATGGGAGCACGATACCACCACCTCATCGGCCAGCGCCGACTGCAGGCGATCATCCAGACCCTCGTCGGAGGCATCGACCGTCCCGGCGGCTGGATGATGAACGGCGAACTGCACCACAAGGCCGAGGTTTCCTGGCACAACACGCAGCAGGGCAAGAGCGACAAGGACCTCCTGCCGGTCCAACGCCCCGGCATGGGCTTCGCCTACGGCCTGCTTGACATCTTCGCCAACCCCGGAGCCTGGGAACACGGAATGCCGGCGTTCTCGTTCGCATGGGCCGAAGAGCAGGCGAAAGCAGGAAAGCAGTCCGCGTTCCTGCCCGCCATGGCCGACACCGGCCTGCTTGAAGCGGTGAGGGGAGAACTGAAGTACCATGGGCGTCCCTACAACATCAAGGCCATCATCCTCAACGCGGCCAACCCGATCCGCCACTACTTCCCGGCAAAGCGGTGGGAGGAGATCCTCTCGCACAAGAACATCGATCTCGTGGTGGCCGTCGACGTACTGCCCTCCGACTCGACGCTCTATGCGGACGTCATCCTGCCGAACCACACCTACCTTGAGCGCAACGAGCCGCTGCTCTACCCGCTCGGGCCGAACACCGGCATCGGTTTCACGACCAGGATCAGGACCATCGATCCGATCTACGACACACGCGACACGACCGACATCCTCTGCGCCATAGCCGAGGGGATGGGCAAGCTCGATAGCTACATACACGGCATCGCAGAATACGCGGGCCTTGATCATGCAATGCTGAAGCGCGAAATCGCAGCCGCAAAGAAAGCCGGCAAACCGCTGAACGAAGCCTTCCTGAAAACCGCCTATGAAGCCATGGGCCACTTTGCAGAACATGTGACAGGCAAGCACATGAGCGCCGCCGAGGTTGAAGCAACCATCATGGACAAGGGACTGCTCATGCTGAAAGACGCCGATACTGTGGTTGAAGAGATGAACATGCCGCGCAAAATCCCCGTACCGACATCCACCGGACGACTCGAGCTCTTCAGCCCGATCCTCTCTTCATTCGGAGAGAAAGCCGGAAGGACCCCGCTGTTCGACCCCGTGCTCGGCTACGTTCCGCGGGTCGTCAGCGACAAGTCACCCGAACCCTCCCTGAACGCCGACGAGTTCTACTTCACCTACGGCAAGGTCCCGGTGGTGTCGCACGCATCGACCAACAACAACAACGCGGTGCTTGCCGCAGTGACAAAGCCTAAAGAGGGCGCATTCACGGGCCTCTGGATGAACGCCACAAAGGCCCTTGCCCTCGGCCTCCGGGATGGTCAGGAGGTGGAGGTCACCAACCTCCGCTACGGCCCGAAGGTAACGGCAACGCTCTTCGTGACCGAGATGATCCGTCCCGACACGGTCTTCCTCCCTTCGTCCTATGGAAGCCGCAACAAGATGCTTTCGGTCGCAGGCGGAAAAGGAACTGCGCTGAACGAGCTCATGCCCTACAGCATAGAGCCGATCGCAGCATCGTTCATGTCACAGGAATTTACGGTAAGCGTCACGCCCGTCAACAGTTAAATGGAGGAGTAAGCACCTATGGCGCGATATGGAATGGTAATGGACATGCGGACCTGCGTCGGATGCCAGGCCTGCATGGCTGCATGCACGGCGGAGAACCAGACGCCGTTCTGGAACGGGAAGTTCCGGACGCATGTCGAAGACAAAGCACAGGGCACATTTCCCGATGTACGGCGGGTGCTGCTTCCGAGGCTCTGCATGCACTGCGAAAACACCCCCTGCCTGTCAGCATGCCCGACAGGGGCAACATTCATGACGGAGGACGGCATCGTCAAGGTCAACTACGACCGCTGCATCGGCTGCTACGCATGCTGCATCGCATGCCCGTACGATGCCCGCTACGCTTACGACCGCGAGGATGTCAATAAGGAGGAGGAGCTCTACGGAAAGTTCACGAGCCACAAGCAGCCGCATGTCGACAAATGCACATTCTGCGACCACCGGGTTTCGGAAGGGCGTGAGCCGGCCTGCGTCAGCACCTGCCCTACCAATACAAGGATCTTCGGAGATCTCGACGACCCCAACAGCGAGGTGCACAAGCTGGCAACAAGCGGAAAAGCCCAGGCGCTGAACCAGTCGCTCGGCACGTCCCCGAAAGTATATTACATCCCATCATAGTTTAGGAGGAGGACCATTATGACTTTTGTTCATCAGGAGGTATGGCACTGGCAGATCGCCACATACCTGTTCTTGGGCGGACTGGGTGGCGCCACATTCGCCATCAGCGCCCTCATCCACCTCTTCGAAGGGTGCGACCGCAAAATGCTCTCCGTCGCCGTCATGTCGTCGATCGGGTTCCTGGTTCTCGGAACCGTCTTCCTTCTTGCCGACATGCTCCAGCCGCTGAAGGCCATCTACGCCCTTACCAACCCGCGCTCATGGATTTTCTGGGGCGTCATCTTCATCAACTTCTACTTCGTATCGGCCATCGCTTATGTGATACCGTTGCTTGAGGTGTGGCCGAAGATAAATCCATACGTACAGAAAATCCCGAGAGGGATCCTTGATCTTCTGGAGCGTTTCAACAAGCTTGCAGCGCTGACCGGCTCGGCTGCAGGCTTCCTTGTGGCGATCTACACCGGCCTGCTCATCTCTGCAGCTCCGGCCATCAGCTTCTGGAACACGCCGGCACTTCCGCTGCTCTTCGTCATTTCCGGATTTTCGACCGGTGCCGCGTTCCTCCTTCTGCTCTCGACGTTCTCGAAGAACGAGGAGTCATGGAAGATCATAGCAAAACTTGAGGAACTCGACGCAATGCTGATCGTGACAGAGCTGATCATTCTCGGCGCCTACTTCAACTTCGCGCTCTTCCTTCCGACCGGCGCCCGCGAGTCCGCCCAGGTGCTTTTCCACAGCCCGCTTTTCATCATCGGGTTCTTCATCTTCGGACTCATCGTGCCGCTCGCGATTGAAACCTACGGGATCTTCTTTGCCAAGCACACAAAGAAATCGGGGCACCTCCTGGTTATTGCCAGCGTCATGGTGCTCCTCGGCGGCTACCTCCTCCGCTACTACGTCCTCAAGGCCGGCCTCTTCCAGTTCCCCTGGTAAGCCGCATTGAAGGAACCGCAACCATCAACCAGAAAGCCCGTCATGCAGCATCCAACTGCATGACGGGCTTTTATGATACAACGTTTATGAACAATGCAGGCGATCCACGAGATCCACGCCAACAGGCCCTCACCTACCGCTTTTTCAGCCGCTCGTTCGCCTATCCGAACGAGGCCTTCATCAAGGAGCTCAAAACATCTCTGGAAGAACTGAAGGACGCCCCCGATGTGTTCGGCGAAATGCTCGCAGCGTTTGCATGTGAAGGAATCGAAGCGATGCAGGGAGAGTACACCCGCCTGTTCCTGAACGGCTACCCCACCACGCCCTGCGTCCCCTATGAATCGGTCTATCGCGAGAAACGAATGCTCGGAGATGCCTCGATCGGTGTACAGGCCGCATACAGTGAGTGGGAGATGACTGTGGCGCCGGGCCTCATCGACCACATCGCCACCGAGTTCGAGTTTCTCGCTTTCCTCTCCTCAGCAGAGTCCATGGGCGGCACCCTCGCAGAAGATGCCCGTAAAGCCTCGGAAACGTTCATGAAGGAGCACCTCTGCCGCTGGATGCCGCGCCTTGCGGCAGATCTCGACAAGGCCGCCACCATGGAACCCTACCGCCTGCTGGCCAGAGCTCTACAGACCATCCGCTGCCCCGCCTGACGGATCCCACTCTGCACGCTTCTCCTTATGAGGTCTTCTCGTGGTGGACGGCCTTGAGGATCTTGATGTTCAGTACGATGAACCGCCAGAACTGGTAGAGGCGGCAGCGCATCAGTGCTTTCTGGAAAGAGGTGGGCCTCATATGGGTCGGTTCGGTTTGGTTATTCCGGGATGAACTGCCACAGGGGACGGCCTCGGAACTTGTGCATGAAGGTGGTCTCGACCATCTGCTTCAGCCAAGCTCCGCTGATACCGCGCTCCACCCTCGTCACGAACATGTCTCGCCCCTCGCGGTTGTCGTAGTGCTTCAGGTCGGGAACGACCGGATAGATGATCATGACGATGGCCGAGCCGTTCCAGAGCGACTTGCCGTTAGAGGCAATGCAGACGGTAAGCATCTCGGTCATCCGCTCCCGGTGGGTCATGCGGCCCTTCCGGATCATATCCATCACATTGAATGCAACAACCCTG
The DNA here is from genome assembly GCF_000012485.1 of Pelodictyon luteolum DSM 273. Taxonomy (NCBI): domain Bacteria; kingdom Pseudomonadati; phylum Chlorobiota; class Chlorobiia; order Chlorobiales; family Chlorobiaceae; genus Pelodictyon; species Pelodictyon luteolum. The sequence goes on from NC_007512.1 coordinate 2,276,354, forward strand.
CCGGTGACCCCGGAAATCATTCCGGTCCTTGGTGCGCCGGCAATGATTGCCGTGCCGTTTTTTGTTACGTGCGGTCTGGAGATGGGCCCGGGAGGGGCGAATGCGATGCCGGCGGAGAAGATGTTCCTGTAGAGCGGATGGTTATACTGTGCAGGCCAGGCGTGGGGAGTTTCGCGGAGTTCGTCATAGTCGAGACCGTAAATGCCGTCGGCCAGGACGAATCCTGCGGGGTTGCATACTTTGGAGGTGATGTTTGTGCCCTCTATGTCGAAGAATGGGAAGGTAACGCCCTTCGACTGGGGAATGAGCATCGCGAAATCATAGCCGGTCTCTCCGTAGTTTCCCTCGAAATCCTCCCAGAAGATGGTGTTCCGGTCAACCTCATGCACGCCCCTCCTTACGGCCTTTTCAATGCCAAACTCGTCCATCGCGTCCTCGATGAGATCACCCCCGCGGGCGATCCTCCCGCCTTTGGCCACCACGTTGATGCCGCCGACCCCGAAATCGCCGATCTCGGGTTCGTTGGTGAGGTAGACAAGGTCCGCCCTGCTTCGCAGACCGCGCTGGGTGAGGTCGTGGTGGATATTGGTGATGTATTCGAACGCTGCACCCTGACACGCCGCCGAAGGATGACCGGTGCCGATCACGATACGGCGACGTTCACCCTGCTTCATGCGCTCGACATTTTCAAGGTACCGGTCCCGGGCCTGTATGGCGGTATCGAAGTGGCAGATGGACTCGGTGTGCTTATGGGGGCCAAGGCCGGGTGTCGCCTCGTAGTTCATGTGTGCACCGGTGGCGATGATGAGGTAGTCGTAATCGAGCCGCTCCGCCACGCCGCCTTCCGCCCGCTGCAGAAAGACATGGTTTTCGTCCGGGTGGACACTCTCTACACTGCCCTGGATGAAGTGTACATTGAATTTGTCATAAATCGGCTGTAACTTGAACACGGTGTTCTGGGGACGCACCGCATCAATGCCGAGCCATACCCATGAGGGAACGAAGCCGAAGTAGTCAAACTTGTGGACAACCGTGATGTCATGCTCCCGGCCTATGCCACGGCCAAGGTACATGGCTGCGGTATGTCCCGCAAAGCCCGCGCCAATGATCACAACTTTTGCCATGATGGCTTTTCTCTCCCGTTCCCAGATGTTGCAGAAATGCCGGGACCTCTTCCCGGACGCTGTCGCTAAACTTACGATCAAAAAACCTGACGACATAATCATCTCTGAGCGCCGCCGGAAGAAAACGGCCATGGAGGCCGCCGTAGCATGAAACCCAAAGGACGCATCGTCGGAATCGATTACGGCACGAAGCGCATCGGCCTGGCCATGACGGACCCGCTGCAGCTGTTCGCCAGCCCTGTCGGCACGTTTGAACCCGGGGGGCTCCATCATGAACTGCGCCGGATCATGCAGGGGGACACCGTCGACCTGGCCGTGGTGGGAAGCCCCGTCTGCGATGACGGGAGCGGAAACGCCATGACCGCCGTAGTTGACCGGTTCGTCGAAGAGCTCAGGGCTGCGTTTCCGGACCTTCGGGTGGAGCGGGTCGACGAGTCGCACTCCTCCAGAGAGGCCTCAAGAATCCTTGCCGCCTCGGGCAAAAGCCGGAAAGTACGCCGGGAGAAAGGCCGGCTGGACAGCGCCGCCGCATGCGTGCTCCTTACCCGTTTTCTTGAGGAAAACAGGGGGTGAAGGAGGGCTCCGGGACAAGACGTTTTCGTCTGGCATTTCGGAACTGCTTCTGTATCTTAGAGTTAATAGCTGCGGCAAATCGCTCCGGAGCGTATCTTTCTTTCCACCTCCACACCATCTGAACAGCCACCTGATGCTAGAAATCTTCAAACAGACGGGCGCCCTGCTCGAAGGGCATTTCAAGCTGACCTCCGGCCGGCACAGCAACACCTATTTCCAGTGCGCCAAAGTGCTGCAGCACCCGGAGCACCTGACGGTTGTCTGCGGGGAGATCGCAGGGCATTTCAGCCATAAGGAGATCGATACCGTCATCTCCCCTGCCATCGGCGGCATTGTCGTCGGCACCGAAGTCGGTCGGCAGCTTGGAGTCAAGACCATCTTCGCCGAGCGCAAAGACGGCAAAATGACGATCCGCCGCGGCTTCTCCCTGGAAAAAGGTGAGCGGGTCCTCGTGGTGGAGGATGTGATCACGACCGGCGGCTCCGTGCTGGAAGTCATCGAACAGGTGAAAGCCGCGGGTGCAGTTCCCGTTGGGGTGGGCTCGGTGGTCGACCGCAGCAACGGCAATGTTCGCCTAATTGACGACCAGTACTCCGTTCTCTCTATGGAGGTGGTGAGCTACGATCCCGAAGAGTGCCCGCTCTGCCGGAGCGGCGTACCGATAGAAGCACCTGGAAGCCGTGCCAGCATAGGAGGCCCTGCCGCATGAATGTTAAACCGCCCATCGAGAGCATCTCCTTCATAGGACTCGGCCTCATCGGCATGTCCCTGCTGCGGGCGCTCCGCCGCTCCTCCATTGCTTTGGAGACGGGCATCGTCTTCACCGGATTTGACCCATCTTTCAGCGAGACCGACAAAGAGGATGCCCGGATACTCGGTCTCGACCGGTTCGTTGAAGATCGCGAAGAGCTTTTCAGCGCCGACATCGTGGTGCTTGCCGCACCGGTCCAGGCCAACATCGCAATGCTCGACGAAGCGGCGCGCCTCGCTCCGCCCTCCACCATCATTACAGACGTATCAAGCACGAAAGCCAACATTTTCCACAGAGCGGAGGAACTCAATCTTCCCTTCATCGGCATGCATCCGATGGCTGGCAAGGAGCTGCAGGGTTTTCGTGAAAGCGCGGAAGACCTCTTCAAAGATATGCCGATTTTCCTCTGCCATAAAGATGATCTGCTGACTTCGATGCGTGCTGAGGCTTTTAAGGATATGCTTTCATCGGTAGCCGGTGACACTGTAATGATTGATCCCGACCGGCACGACTGGATCATGGCGCGCATCAGCCACCTCCCGCAGCTGATCTCAACCGTCCTCATTGACTACTGCTCTCCTGAACTGCGACGCACCGGTGCGGGGTTCGCCTCTCTCACCCGTCTGGCGGGAAGCCCCTGGGAGATCTGGCGCGACATCATCGGCACCAACAGCAAAAACATCGCCGACGCGCTTGAGGTGTTCGCAACGAAGCTGGTAGAGCTCTCATGGGAGGTGCGCGATCTTGAGAATGAGAGTCTGGAGTCACGCTTCAATCAAGCAAACAAGGCATACAAGTTCATGCGGTTAAGGGGATGGCGCAAATGAAATTCGGCATCGTCATCAACGTATCCAGAGAGCGGGCCCTCGAGCTGGCACGCAAACTGGTATCGTGGCTTGAAGCGCAGGGCATCGGATACATCTTCGAAACCCTCTCGGCAGAGCGCATAGGGAGCGCGCTGTCAGCCCCGATCGAAGAGCTCAACACCCAGTGCGATGCATTCATTTCCCTCGGCGGCGACGGAACCCTCCTCTTCACCTCGCAGCACTCGGTCACCAAGCCGGTCGTCGGCATCAATGTCGGCTATCTCGGGTTCCTGACGGAGTTCACCCAGGAAGAGATGTTCGACGCGGTTGAAAAGGTGATCAAGGGCACCTACACCATCCACACGCGCACGCAGCTCGAAGCCTCGGTGCCCGCAGACGGACGGAACGAGCAGTTCCTTGCCCTGAACGATGTTGTCATCGAAAAGGGAACCTATCCGAGGATCCCCGCCTTCGTCATCAAGCTCGACGGCGAACTGCTCAGCTCCTACCGCGCTGACGGCATCATCATCGCCACGTCCACGGGTTCGACGGCCTACTCGATGTCGGCCGGAGGGCCCATCATCGCTCCGAAGTCGAGCGTGTTCGTCATCACACCCATCTGCCCGCACATGCTGACGGTTCGGCCCATCGTCATCAGCGACGAAAAGATCATCGAAATCTCGGTCGAAGCACCCGACGGCGAGTTCCCGCTCAACTGCGACGGGCACCTGCGCAGGATGCTTGAGCCGATGGAGCGCGTGACGGTCCGGAAATCCATCCGCCTCATCAATCTGGTGGCCAACGAAAACCGCGACTACTGCGAAGTGCTCCGCACCAAACTGCTCTGGGGCCGCGAACACAACTCCGGCCTGTAGGCATCTTTCCTGCCATCATGAACTGCATCAGTGAAGCCTCACTCGGAGCCATGCTGGGCATCCCCGCACTCACCCCGCTCACCCTTACGGCCATGTGCCGGGGGCTCCGGCCGGTCTTCCACCCCGCGCCGCACATCTCAGGGCGCCTGAAGGCATTCTCAGGAGGTCTCCAGAGCGCATTTGACGCGCTCGGCATCAAGGTCGAAAGTCCCGAAGCGGCATCGGGCGCCGACGGACGGATCCTTCCAGGAAGGGTTGTCTTTTCTCCCGGCGTCCTTCCGGACCATGAGCTTGCGATCAACCGGGTCTCGACGCTCTACAACAACATGATAGTCGGCATCTACGACGAACCCCCGCCACTCTCCAGCCAGTCGGGCGCACAGGAGCGGCTTGATGCCATCGTGGCGCGCCTGGCGCGCGATATGGTACATATCCTTATTTACGTTACCGCTGAGTCCTGGACCATCTGCACCATGAACGGTGGGGTTGCCGAGTTCCACACGCCGCTGCCCAGCGTGGAAGACGTCCGGAGTACGCTGGTGCCGAAGCTGACGGCGCAGGTCGTGCCGCCGCGCCCGGAGGATTTCATTCTCCGGAAGGGAGAACTCGACACAAGCTCGCCCTTCTTTCTCGCGGCAGCAGAGGATTTCCGGAGCTCGGGCCGGCTATGGGAGCGGAGCCCGGAGCTGCTCACCCATACCTCAACCGACAGCCTGGAATACCGAAGCGGGTACTACCGGCGGATAGTCCGACGCTACCTCGATGAACGGAGCGGCATGAGCTATGGGTTCTTCGCCCGCCAGCTGCCTGTGAGGGTTGAGGCGGCAGTGCCCGTAGCATATGGAGATACCTACGGCATGGAGCCGGTGAAGGATCCCGGCGGCCTCAGGGTCCCGGTGCGGGTGGGAGGCAGGGTCTATATGATAAAGGTTCCGACGGTGCGGGTACTGACAACTCGGTCGGGATGCAGGAAAACCGCCGTCGAGCCGCTGCGCGACCTTCTGGAAATCGGTATGGAGAACGGGCGGGCTTACATCTCAACCCCTGCCCACGGTGAAGAGAGCCCGGCGCCGCGCCCCTCCTTCGACACCCTCACCATTCTGGCCCACGCCCTCGGCAACGCCCTGGTGGCGGCCGTCCTCCTCTCGATCCTCCCCGACCCGGTCTTTGCTCGACTCCTCGGAGAGTCAGGAGCGTCCTTGACGCACTGGCACGGGTATCCGGAAGAGGCGACTCTGCCGGAAGGGTACTTCATGCACGGAACCGCCAATCCGCCGGTGTCGTGTTCGACCCCGCAGTCGGCGGCCTACAGCCTCCTTGGAAAAATCGATGCACTGGAGCGAGCCCTCCAGGCGGGGGGAGTGCGCGCCGGCGGCGCTGCAGGGTATAGGGGGGACGTGCATGTCGAGCCGAACCACGGCACGAACATCGTCGGGGTTCTCTCGCTTTCGGAGACGGCCGCTGCCCTCAACCCAGAAAATGGGAAACCGGCCGCGGCAGGATCGATTCAGTCCTCTTCGGCAGACGGCTCCACCCAGGGCCACAGACCCTGACTCCCGAGAATCATCTCCACAACCTCCCGCACGCACCCGCTGCCGCCCTCGAACGCAGAGATGTAGCCAACACGGTTGCGCAACCAGTCGGCGCCGTTGATGGCCGTAACCGGCAATCCGACGCGCTCGAGTACCGCCAGATCGCCGACATCGTCGCCGATGCAGGCGCATGCATCGTCACTGAGGCCGTGCGCGGCAATGAACGCCTTGTAGGCATCAAGGAATGAAGCGCTTCCGAGCCGGATGTCCTGTACGCCGAGCCCTTCGAGAATCGGACGGTACCCCTCGGCTGCGCGCTCCGAAAACACGGAAACGAGGAGCCCGTGACGCACAGCCTCCCGGATCGCAACGGCGTCACGCACGGAAACCGAACAGAGCTCTTCACCCCTGCCGTCGAAGGTGAGGCGGCCTCCGTTCAGCACGCCATCGACTGGAAGGATCAGCGCACGGGTTGCCTTGAGGGCTTCGGCGACACGCGACGAGGGGTCGGCCAGGGATGGTTCCATCCCGAAATACTGGAAACCTGACAAGGAAGTGGGGATTTAGGATGAATGAAGCGGCTGCACGCACCGGTAGAGGTCGATCAGCTGTTTGACAAGCGGTCGGAAGCTCCCCAGCGGAAGCTGGGTGGCAGCATCGGAAAGGGCTTTTTCTGGCTCAGGGTGGACCTCGAAAAAGAGGCCGTCGACCCCGGCAGCCACTGCGGCCCGGGCAAGCGGGACAACATACTCCCGCTCCCCTCCCGATACGCCGTTGCCGGCACCCGGCAACTGAAGACTGTGGGTGGCGTCGTAGATGACCGGCCATCCGGATTCAGCCATTTTGACGATCCCGCGGAAGTCGACGACGAGGTTGTTGTACCCGAAACTCGACCCGCGCTCGGTCAGCATGATGCGCTGGTTACCGGTCGCAGAAACCTTGGCGGCGGCAAGCGCCATATCCTGCGGGGCCATGAACTGGCCTTTCTTGATGTTGACCGTAAGGCCTGTTTCACCGGCGGCCTGGAGAAGTTCGGTCTGGCGTGAGAGAAACGCGGGGATCTGCAGCACGTCCACATACCGGGCGGCCAGCTCGACGTCCCTCGTCTCATGCACGTCGGTGAGTACCGGCATATCATACCTATCGCCGATCTCGCGGAGCACCTCGAGTGCCGCCTCGTCGCCGATGCCGGTGAACGAGGAACCCGAGGAACGGTTCGCCTTGCGGTAGGATCCCTTGAAAATGAAGCGGACACCGAGCTCACGGCTGATATGATGCAGTTCCTCTGCCACCGTCACTGCCATTGAACGGTTTTCTATGACGCAGGGGCCTGCGATGAAAAGCGGGACATCGGGATCGGGTACGGCTATGGAGCCGATGGAGAACTTTTGCATCATCCTGCCTGTTAAGAATTGTAACGGCGGCCAAATCCCGCCAAGGCATTTGGGCATTGTGAGTTTGCCGCCATAAGCGTTAAATTTACAACAATATTCTGTTATTCACAGTCTGCAATCAAACGCACAGCAATCAATGAGCATCACCGACACGAAGCAGCGGCTGCAGGAGATCGAAAAGCAGCTGGCGGATCTGGGAGAAGAGCAACGGAGCATCAAGGCACGCTGGGACAGCGAAAAAGAGCTGATCAGCCAGTCCCGCGACCTCAAATCGCAGATAGAGGAACTGAAGGTCGAATCGGAAGAGTATGAACGGAGGGGCGATTACGGAAAAGTCGCTGAAATCCGCCACGGAAGGATCAAGGAAATAGAGAAAGAGGTCGAGCGGAACCGGGAGAAGATCGAGCAGAAGCAGTCGGCCGGCGAGCTCATCATGAAGGAGGAGATCGATGCCGAGGACATCGCTGCGATTGTGGCGAAATGGACCGGCATCCCTGTCAGCAAGATGCTCCAGTCGGAACGCCAGAAGCTGCTCCATATCGAGAGCGAACTGCACGAGCGGGTGATTGGTCAGGACGAGGCCGTCAGGGCGGTGAGCGAAGCCGTCAAGCGATCCCGTGCAGGCATGGGCGATGAAAAACGCCCCATCGGCTCATTCATCTTCCTCGGCCCGACCGGAGTCGGCAAGACCGAGCTGGCAAGAACACTTGCCGACTACCTTTTCGACGACGAGGACGCCATGATCCGCATCGACATGAGCGAGTACATGGAATCGCATACCGTCAGCCGCCTAGTCGGAGCGCCTCCGGGCTATGTGGGCTACGAGGAGGGTGGACAGCTGACGGAAGCCGTCCGCCGTAAGCCTTTCTCTGTGGTGCTGCTCGACGAGATCGAAAAAGCGCATCCCGATGTATTCAACATTCTGCTCCAGATACTCGACGACGGCCGACTGACCGATAGCAAGGGGCATACGGTGAACTTCAAGAACACCATCATCATCATGACCTCGAACATCGGCGCCCAGCTCATCCAGTCCGAGATGGAAAAGATCGATGGCCAGCCGGCGGATGAGGTGCTTGAAGGCCTCCAGGAAAAGCTGTTCTCGCTTCTCAAGCAGCAGGTACGCCCCGAGTTCCTCAACCGGATCGACGAGGTAATCCTCTTCAAGCCGCTGACACGCGAAGACCTGAAAAAGATCGTCCTTATCCAGTTCGAGGGCATCAGGAGCACCGCCCTGCGCCAGCACATCACCCTCACCATCACGGATGAAGCCCTCGACTGGCTCTCCGAAGCGGGCTTTGATCCTGCATTCGGCGCACGGCCGCTGAAACGGGTCATGCAGCGAAAAATCACCAACAGCATCTCCGAATTGATTCTATCGGGGGCGGTCTCGGAAGGTGATGCGGTGGCCATCAGCCTCGAAAACGGAGAACTGGCGTTCAAAACGACGAAAGCCGCATGAGTCAGAGGGTCCCCGTCTTTCTTGCGCTGCTGCTCTTCGCCCTCCTCCTCCAGCCACCGCCCATCGCAGAAGCGGGAACGAAGCCGGACAGCCTATCCATTAAAATCGGCCAGATGCTGATGGTGGGCTTCAGGGGCACCACCATCGGCGATGCCCCTGACGTACGGCGCGCCATCGACCGCCAGCGCATCGGCGGCGTGGTGCTCTTCGACTATGACGTCCCGTCCCGGACCCCGCTTCGCAACATAACCGGCCCGGAACAGCTTCAGCGGCTGAACGGCGAACTGCAGGAGCGTTCCCCCGTCCCGCTCTTCATTTCGATCGACCAGGAAGGCGGCATGGTCAGCAGGCTCAAGCCGGCAAGGGGGTTCCCCCGGAGCCCGAGCGCCCGGAGCCTCGGACTGCTCAGGAACCCCGACAGCACCCTCGCTGCAGCGGAGGTGACTGCCCGGACACTGCAGTCGATGGGAGTCAACATGAACCTTGCGCCGGTGGTCGACCTTGATACCAACCCGCAGAATCCCGTCATCGGCCGTATAGAGCGGAGCTACTCGCCTGACCCCGACATCGTCTCGTCTCAGGCCGCCATCGTCACAACGACCTTTCTCCGCGAGGGGATCATCCCTGTCCTGAAACATTTTCCCGGCCACGGCAGCTCGACCTCGGACAGCCATCTGGGCTTCACCGACGTAACGGAAAGCTGGAGCGAGATTGAACTTGAACCATACCGCAGCCTCTTGCTTGATGGATATCAGGGTGCCATCATGACCGCCCACGTCTTCAACGCCCGCCTCGATCCCCGCTATCCGGCGACCCTTTCAAAGGCGACCATCAGCGGCCTACTACGAGAAAAGCTCGGGTTCCGTGGGGTGGTGCTTACCGATGACATGCAGATGGGCGCCATTGCCCAGAACTTCGGCTTTGAAGAAGCGGTCCGCCTGTCGATTGAAGCCGGTGCTGACATTCTTGTGTTTGCCAACAATACGGCCGTCTACGACCCAAAAATCGCAGAAAAGGCATCAGGCATCATCCGCAGGATGGTGGATGAGGGCATAATTTCTCCCCTTCGCATCGAGGAGTCGTACCGGAGGATCATGACACTCAAAGAGACTGTAACCCACCCTGCCAGATGAAAACACTCTACCTTGTCAGACATGCCAAAGCAGGCTGGAGCGCCGATGCCGCCTCGGATTTCGAACGGACGCTCAGTGAACGGGGGATAACGGAGGCACATTTCATGGCGCGGCTGGTGCATGAGAGAGATCCGCGCCCCGATATGCTCGTGACGAGCCCTGCCGTAAGGGCTCTCACGACAGCAGAGACGTTTGCCGGAGTGTTCGATATTCCGCCGGAATCGATCATTCAGAACATGGAGATCTACCACGGCGGGGCATCGGAACTGCTGGACATCGTGCGTTCACTGCCCGATGATGCCGGAAGCGTGATGCTCTTCGGTCACAATCCCGTCATGTCGGAACTCGCCAACCGCCTCGGGGACATGAAAGGTGAGGCCATGGAGACATGCAGCGTGGTGCGTCTGGACTTCCAGAGCAACCGATGGAGTGAGGCAGGACCGGGAAAAGGGCTGATGGTGTGGCATGAGCATCCTGAAAAACGCCATACCCGCTGACCCGGTATACAGCAGCGGAAAGGAAGACCTTTCAGTCGCGCTCGGGCTTCGGCTCGCGAGTCATAAGATCAAGGATGGCCTGCTCGACAGGCTTCGCCTCGAACAGCATCTCATAGACCGCCTGGGTGATAGGCATCTCGACGCCGAGGCTGCTGCTGAGTGCGTAGACCGCCTTGGAACTCAGTACCCCCTCGGCGATCATATTCATATGGGTGATGATGTCATCAAGCGAGCGGCCGCGACCGAGCTCCTCGCCAACAAAGCGGTTGCGGCTGTGACGGCTGAGGCATGTGACCACAAGGTCGCCGATGCCCGAAAGCCCTGAAATAGTCATGGGGTCCCCGCCGAGTTTCAGCGCGAGGCGGGATATTTCAGCCATGCCGCGGGTAATGATGGCCGCCTTGGCGTTGTCACCGAAGCCGATACCGTCGGAAATGCCTGCAGCGATGGCAATGATGTTCTTGACCGATCCGGCAACCTCAACGCCGACGATGTCGGTGTTCACATAGACGCGGAACCTACTCGTATGGAACACCTCCTGGACCGCTTCAGCGGTTTCCATGGAAGGAGAGGAGGCCACCACCGTCGTCGGCTGCTCGCGGGCAACCTCTTCGGCATGGCTCGGCCCATACAGCGCCGCAACCCGTCCCGGCTGCAGCCCGGGAAGCTCGTCCATCAGCACTTCCGTCATCCGCATTCCCGAACCGACCTCGATCCCCTTGGCCACGTTGACGATGATTTTCCCCTGAAACGGAAGGCTGCTGAACGCGCGGGCGGTTTCTCGCAGCGCCTGGGAAGGCACTGCGGTGACGATCATTTCAGCTTCGGCAATGCAGCCGTCAAGGTCGCCTACGACTTCAAGAGAGTCAGGGAAAAGGGTTCCCTTGAGATAACGGGTGTTTTCGCGCTCAGCCTGAAGGGTTCGGGCAAACTCCGGACGGTGGGCCCACAGCTTCACCGCATGACCCTTCCGGGCAAGCAGGACCGCAAGCGTGGTGCCCCAGCTTCCGGCACCGAGGACGGCGATATGCATCAACGCACCGCCATCTTACGCGCTCTTTCCGAAAGTGATGCGGTTCTCGGTGCCTGAAATAAGGCGCCGGATGTTCGCACGATGGGTATAGAGGATGGCAAGAGCCACGATGAGCCCGAAGATCATCAGATGGTAATCGAGGCTGTCATGGAAGGAGAAGGACTCCCCGAACAGGCGGATGTAGTAATCCAGACCTCCGCCGAGTTCGAACACATACTTGCGGATGGCGATGATGAGCGGAAAGGCGATGGCCGCAAGGATGGATGCGACGGAAACATAGCGCGAAAGCCAGACCGTAAGAAGAAAGATGCCGATGACGATCAGCATACTGACAGGGGCGATGCCGATGAGCATGCCGGCAGCCGTGCTGACCCCCTTGCCCCCCTTGAATCCGGCGAATACGGTGAACACGTGGCCGATGACTGCTGCCATTCCAGCCAGAAGGCGGAGCGCGACTTCGTTGATGTCAGGATAGGCCCCGATGGGATGCATCCTGAAGAAGGCCACCACGCTGACAGCGGCGATGACGCCCTTGGCGATGTCAATTAATGTGACGGAGAGTCCGGTCTTCCAGCCGAGGACCCTGAATGCGTTGGTGCCGCCGGCATTGCCGCTGCCGAACTGCCGGATGTCGATTCTTTTGAGCATTTTTCCCGCCATGATGCTGGTGGGAATGGAGCCGATGATGTAGCTCACCGCCAGAATAGCCAGTAGTGTCATCATATTCGCTGTTTCGGATGTACTTATGGATAAAGCATTTTCAGCGCCGCCTGTCAGGCAGCGCTCACCTGACCTATAATGTACGCATTTTCACCTTGAGATTTCAAGCCCGCCATCACCCGCTCGACCCCATCACCCGCAACAATCATGACGAGGCCGATGCCGAGGTTGAAGGTCCGGCGCATATCGTCTTCGGGAACAGAGCCTTCGCGGCGGATGAGATCGAAGATCGGCAGTTCCGGCCAGGCATCCCACTGCACGTCAAGCTGCAGGCCTTCGGGCACGATCCGCATGGTGTTGCCCATAAGGCCTCCGCCGGTGATGTGCGACATGCCGTGCAGATCCGGCGAGCCGAGAAAGGGTTCGACCACCTTGAGGTAGGAGCGGTGGACGTTCAGCAGCTCTTCGCCGACTGAACAATCAAATCCCGCAAAGCGCTCCTGCATACGACCCTCGAACACCTTGCGGGCAAGGGAGTAGCCGTTGGTGTGCAGGCCTGTTGAAGGAAGGCCGATCATCACATCACCGGCCCGCATCGCCGTTCCGTTGACGATCTTTTTATGATCCACGACTCCGACGACGGTGCCGGCAAGATCGAAATCGTCACCATGGTAGACGCCCGGCATCTCAGCCGTTTCTCCGCCGATCAGGGCACAGCCGTTCTGGCGGCAGGCCTCGACCATCCCGGCGACAACCGATGCCGCATCGGCAGGCACAAGCTTGCCGCAGGCGTAGTAGTCAAGGAAAAAGAGCGGGCGCGCTCCGCAGACGAGAATGTCGTTGACGCAGTGGTTGACCAGGCACGAGCCGACGGTGTCGAAGCGGCCGAGCTCGACGGCAATTTTCAGCTTGGTACCTACGCCATCGATGCTGCTGACCAGCACCGGTTTTTCATACCCTTTGAAATCGGCTTCGAAAAATCCGCCGAACGCGCCGATGTCTGTCATCACCCTCGGGGTGAACGTCTGGCGGACATTTGACTTGATCAGACGGACGAATTCCTCACCCGCGCCTATGTCGACTCCTGCTTTCCTGTAATCCATGTGGCTTAAGCTTTTTTGTTTCGTTTCAGGCCTTCCCTGCGGGAACCTCAAAAATCCCTGCCGCATCGTCCCCGGAAAAGAACTCCCTGTGCAGCGCGCTCACGGCAACCGGCACATCGTGCAGACCGACAACGACGCCGACGTTTATCTCGGATGCTCCCTGGGAGATCATACGGAGGTTCACTTCCGCTAGCGCACCGAAGATCCGTCCGGCAACGCCTTTCGACATGCGGAGGTTGTCGCCGACGACGCTGACGGTTGCCACGCCATGCTCGATATCAACCTGGCCGAACTCCCTAAGTTCCCCGAGCAGCTCCTGGCTGAACGGCGCGTCTTCGACCGTCACAGACACGGAGACCTCGCTGGTGGAAATCATCTCTACCGATACCCGGTAGCGGGCGAACACGTTGAACAGTTCGTTCATGAACCCGTGGCGGCCGAGCATGCGGTTGGAGCGGACGTTGATGATGGACTGCCCTTTCTTCACGGCGATCGACTTCACAAGACCCCCGTAGCTCATTCCCGACAGACGCTCCGGATCGTTGGTGATGACGGTGCCCCTGGCATCGGGGTGCCAGGTGTTGAGGACGAAAACCGGGATATTCTTTTCAACTGCCGGGGCGATGGTGTCGGGATGAAGCACTTTCGCGCCGAGATAGGCGAGCTCCGCCGCTTCGGAAAAGGTCATCACCCTTATGCTTCGGGCCTCCGGCACAATCCTGGGGTCACAGGTCATTACGCCGTCGACATCAGTCCAGATCTGTATCTGCGACTCGTGGAGCCAGGCGCCGAGAAGAGCTGCCGAAAGGTCAGATCCTCCACGTCCGAGCGTTGTGGTCCTGCCGTCCTCCGTCCTGCCGATATAGCCCTGGGTGACGACGGTCGTCCCCGCCCTCTGGAGGGGGCGGATGATCTGTTCGGTGTTGGCCATGCACTCTTTGAGGATGGGACGGGCAAACCCGAAATGGTCGTCGGTGACCATGACGGTGCGCACGTCCACCCACTCGGCCCGGTGGCCGGCTGCCTGCATGGCGGCTGCGAACACGGTGGTGGAGAGCAGTTCGCCGAACGAACAGAACATGTCGCGCGAACGCTCGGTGAGTTCGCCGACGATCTCTACACCCTTGACGAGCAGCTCAAGACGGCTGAGAAGCTCTTCAATGCGCGGGATGAGCACCGCCTGGCTTTCAGCGGAAGGGATCAGCTCCCGGACCAGACCGATATGGTGGCTGCGCACCTCACCGACAAGCGCCATAGCCTCGTCGAGAGAACCGCGGCCGGAAGCGTCGGCGATCTTCAGAAGGGTGTTCGTAATGCCGCTGCAGGCACTGAGCACCACGAGCGGCGTAGAGAGTTCTGCCTCGCGGGCAACAATGGAAATGGCCTGCTGCATGGCCCTGGCGGTCCCTACCGAGGTACCGCCGAATTTCATTACAGCCATAAGTTTCTCTGGGAATGGTTTGTCGGTTGTCGGGTCTGGCAAATATAGCTTAAAAATGAGAAAAACATCTTTGAGGACAGAAAGTCTTATATTGAGCCACTGATCGAGCAACCCCCTGCAACAGCAGGGTATCAGCCCACATGACACCAGAAAGAGATGCCAGGCACGCACCACCATATCGAGCTGTCGATACCAATTACCTCCGACCAGCACGAGCTGGCCATAGCCCTGCTCTCGATGGAGGGTATTGAATACTTCCAGGAGGAGGACCGCAAACTGCTGGCCTACATCCCCGAAGCGGAGTGGTCAGAGGAAAAAGAGACCGCCGTGAAGCTTGCGCTTGCCGCCCTCCCCGGGGGAACGCCCACGATCAGCACGGAGTTCATGGCGGACCGGAACTGGAACGCGGAATGGGAGGCAAATCTGAAGCCGATCGAGATTTCAGACCGGTTCATCATCGTTCAGAAAAAGGGCGGGCCGGCACCCAAACCCGGGCAGATCCAGATAGAAATCAACCCGAAGATGTCCTTCGGTACCGGCTACCATGCCACCACCCGCCTCATGCTCCGCCAGATGGAGGACCTCGGGCTGGAAAATGAGAAGATCATGGACATCGGGACCGGAACCGGCGTGCTTGCCATTGCCGCCCGCAAACTCGGCAACACCAGTCCCATTCTGGCGTTCGACAACAGCTCCTGGGCCGCAGAAAATGCTGTTGAGAACATTGCAGAAAACAATGCCGGGGATATCCAGATCGAGCTGCTCGACGCCGAAGAGGATCTCGCCGTCAACCTCAGGGACGGCTACACCCTCATCCTCGCCAACATCAACAAGAATGTAATCGACCGGATCCTTCCCGTCATCCGGGCCAATGCACCGGGTGCCACGGTACTGCTTTCCGGCATCCTCGTCTACGACGAGCCGTGGCTGAAAAAGCTGCTGAAACGGCTCGACTGCGAAGCTGTGCGGACCATCTATGAAGATGAATGGCTCTCATGCCTCGTCCGCACCGCCTGAGACCAACCCCATTAATCACCACATGACTGAACGCGTATCTTGCATAGACATCGGAACCAATACCGCCCTTCTCCTCATCGCCGACCTTGATGCGGAAAAGGGTACCGTGGAACCCGTATTCCACAAACAGACCATCATACGGCTCGGCGAGCATGTCGACGAAATGAAAATCATCGACCCCGAAGCACGCCAGCGGCTTATCAGCTGCATGCGCGACTACGCCGCGCTTTCCGGAGAACACAAATCCGACAGGATCATCGCCGTCGGAACCAGCGCACTGCGCGACGCGAAAAACCGCATGGAGGTCACCAGCGAAACCGTCCGCTCGACCGGCATCGTAATCCGCTGCATTACCGGCGAGGAGGAGGCCGGGCTGACCTTTTTCGGCGCAGTCGCCGGCATGACGGAAGTCCCCGACCCCTTCACGGTAATCGATATCGGGGGCGGAAGCACGGAACTCTCAATGGGATCGCTCACCTGTGTCTCCCGCAGTACCAGCATGGACATCGGCTCGGTGCGCCTCACGGAACGCTTTTTCTCCACCCTGCCGCCCTCGGAAGAAGAGTTCATGCGTGCGAAGGAAGAGGTGAACCGGGTGCTGACAGGCGGCGTCCTGCCGTTTTTCGCCTCGCGCGAACATGTCTTCGGCGTGGCCGGCACCCTTACTACCCTTGCCCAGCTTGCGCAGGGTATGCGGGAGTTCAATCCGGAAAAGGTCCACGGCTACCAGCTTCACTACGACGACGTGCACAGGATACTGGAACTGCTGAAAGCCTCCACACTCGAAGAGATTCTGGCCATGGGGGTTTCCGGGGGCCGTGCCGACGTCATCACGATGGGCGCACTCATCCTCCACCAGCTGATGCGCCTCCTCGGCCTCGGCGAAATCCGGGTCAGCGGTCAGGGTCTGCGCTACGGCATTGCCCTGCAGGAACTGCAGAACATTCGCGTGGCGGAGTAACTGCATAAATTGCAAGCGGCCGCGCTTCGGCATCGCGCGTAAAGAACAGGAACCGCCTGTCGTCCTCCTTCAACCGGTATCGCGCCCGGATCGCATCGGCTGAAAGGGGGAAGTCCCTCCGCTGGATGGCCGCGCCATCAATACCATGGCGCTTCAGGAACTTCCCGAACCCCTTCCCGCTGTACAGCGCAGCCTCGACCACCCGGAACACCCGCCCCGGGAACCCCTCCGGCCGGTGTGCGGCCGTCAGGTAGCCGACCGAACGATTGATGAACAGAAGCCCGAACGTCTCGGCAACCACCCCTTCAAGCCCTGCTTTCAGGATTGCTGGATCAGGCTCCAGCAGCCACTCCATTACTGCATCCGACACCCTCCGCTCCCCCGTATCCCGCCAGGTGAAGCGCCGGGCTTC
The DNA here is from genome assembly GCF_000012485.1 of Pelodictyon luteolum DSM 273. NCBI lineage: Bacteria > Pseudomonadati > Chlorobiota > Chlorobiia > Chlorobiales > Chlorobiaceae > Pelodictyon > Pelodictyon luteolum. The sequence continues at coordinate 2,293,128 of NC_007512.1, forward strand.
CTCGCCCGCACCCCGGATGCAGACCGCATGGCGCTCGACTTCCAGTGGTGCTTGACGACGGAGGATAAGGAGGGTTGCGCGGCACTGGCCGTCGACCGAAAGCACCGTAACCGATGCAAGCGAGGGCAGCCGATCTTTGAGTCGTGAGGTTTCCAGGGCTGGTGAAGCCTTGATGCAGACACCGGGTGCCTTCTGGAGCAGGAAGTCATGGAGGGAGACGACATCCGGAGACCCCTCTTCAAGGCGGATGTTGCGATGCGCACCTTCGCGGCGGTCCGGGTCGAGGTAAATCCAGTCAAAGTAGCCGTCCGGGAAGGATGCGAGCCGCTCCCGACCGTCTCCCCGGAGGCACTCCACGTTCCGGCGGCCGAGAACCCCCATGTTGTGGCAGGCAATGGCGGAGAGGACAGGATCACGCTCAACGTGCACCACCTCTTCGAACGATCCTGCAAGGCTAAAGGCATCGATGCCGAGCCCGCCCGACAGGTCGATCGCCCGCCTGCCCTTGAGGAGTGAAGCCATATACGACGCGGCGCGCTCCTCCGACGCCTGCTCGAGGGCACGGGCAGTATAGAGGAGGGGACTTCGGGAGAGGAGGGGGAGTTTTGCGGCAGCTTTTTTCCGGCAGGCGATCTGCTCGGCCATCACCCGGACAGGCAGATCGGTGCGGCCGTGCAGGCGCATCGCAAACTCCGCGGGCTCTTCACCCTCATGCATGCCGACCATGGCGAGCACGCCGGGATCCTGCAGCCGGAACAGTTCGTCCTCAGTCATCTCCCTTGAGCTTGCGGCGGAGGACCTTGCCCACCTGTGATTTCGGGAGCGACTCCCTGCACTCAAGGAAGCGCGGCACCTTGTATGCGGCAAGATCCTGCCGGCAATGCTCCCGCAGTTCCTCCAGTTCAAGCCTCATGCCTTCCCGGAGCACCACCCAGGCTTTCACCGCCTCTCCCTGGCGAGGATCATGAACCCCCGCCACCCCGACCTCCAGAACTGCTGGATGACGGGCTATGACCTCCTCGACCTCACGCGGCCATACCTGGAACCCCCCTGGCTTGATGACGTCCTTTTTCCGGTCGACAACAAACAAATAGCCATCTTCGTCCATATAGCCGAGGTCGCCGGTCAGAAGCCAGCCCTCCCTCAGAGCCTCCCCGCTCTCCCCGGGCCTCTGCCAGTACCCGCGCATCATCTGCGGAGCGCGCATCAGGACCTCGCCCACCATGTTCGTCCCGAGCGGCCCCTCGCCCGTCGCTTCGTCCACGATCTTCACTTCCACATCGGGCAGCGGCACTCCGACCGAGCCCGGCTTGTAGACGCCGAGGATGGGGCTGAATGTCCCGGCAAGAGTCATTTCCGTGAGGCTGTAGGCATCGATGATACGTCCGCCTGTCAACGACTCGAACCGCTCTTTCGTCTCCTGCAGCAGCGGCGCCGCTCCGGAGACGCAAAGCTTCAGCGAGCGGAGCAGGCCGGGATCCCTCTTGACCCTCGGATGGGCGATAAGCGCGGTGAAGAGGGTTGGGACGCCGGGAAGCACGGACGGGCGTACACGTCGGATGGTCGAGAGCAGGTCATCGAGGTCACGCGGGTTCGGCACCAGCGCCATAGGGTGGCGGCCGGAGAGCGCGGCCGTCATGATGCCCGCCTGCCCGTAAACATGGAAGAGCGGCATGTTGAGCATGATGGGATCGCTGCCCTTCCGGAGAAGGACACTGAACCAGGTGACGATCTGCATGCCGGAAATCACAAGGGAGCGGTGGGTGCTGACGACGCACTTCGGGGTGCCGGTCGTCCCGCCCGAAAAGAGGAACAGGGCTGGCTCATCCGACCGGGGAGGTACCGGAAGTGAACCGCCATGGCGCCCGGACCGAAGGATGGACTGGAACGGAGGATCCCCCCTCCGGGCATCGACCCGGTGACCCTGCGGCCGCTCATACAGGAGGGTGAAGAGCATACGCTTCAGCGGGGGGAGGTACTCGCCGATACCGGTAGGAATGAGGAGCCTGAGCGGCCCGTCGGTACGGCAATCCCTCAGGGCTGCAACTTTCGTGTAGAAAGGAGCAAGGACGACGGCCGCCGAAGCTCCGCACTCCCGGAAGGCATGTTCGAGTTCGGTATCGCTGTAAAGAGGGTTCATCGGCACGGCAACGGCGCCCGTCTTCCACACACCGAACTCGCTGATGAGCATCTGCGGCGAGTTCGGCAGGAGGAGGGCAACCCGCTCTCCCTTACGGACACCGAGAGAGAGCAGACCCCGGGCAAAAGCGTCACTTTCCCGCTCCAGCTCACCGTAGGTCATGCTCCTGCCCTTGAACCAGAGAGCGGGTGCATCGCCGGCCTCCGCGGCCGCACGGCGGAGCACCTCCACAAGACCCTCTTCGGGATAGGGCTGGAGGGTGTGCGGCACGCCGGGATCATAGCGGCGGGTCCAGTGCGCTGCATTCATGCCGTCACCTCCCGTACCGCCCGGCAGAGGACTGCCAGATCAGGGTCATCAATGATGAAGGGAGGCATGAGATAGACCAGACGGCCGAACGGGCGGACCCAGACACCGCGCCGGACGAATTCGCGCTGAATGGTGGCCATATCGACCGGGCGCTTGAGCTCCACCACGCCGATGGCTCCCAGTACGCGGACATCGGCCACCCCATCATGCTCCATGCACGCCTCAAGCCCGCTAAGGAGCCCTGCCCCGATCCGTTTGACGGACTGCTGCCACGGCTGTGAGCAGAGGAGTCGGATGCTTGCCAGACCGACGGCACATGCCAGAGGGTTGGCCATGAAGGTAGGTCCATGCATGAAGAGGCCCGGTTCGCCGGAAGAAATGGCCATGGCGACGGCATCGGTCGTCAACGTGGCGGCAAGCGTCATGTACCCGCCGGTCAACGCCTTGCCCACACACATGATGTCAGGCTCGACCCCGGCATGCTCTAGGGCGAACATCTTCCCGGTCCGGCCGAAGCCCGTGGCGATTTCGTCAAAGATGAGCAGCACGTCATACTGCAGACAGAGATCCCGGAGCCGTCGGAGGCAATGAGGGGAGTAGAAGCGCATTCCTCCGGCGCCCTGCACCACCGGCTCCAGAATTACGGCGGCAAGCTCCCCATGGTGCTCTTCAAGCTTGCTTCGGATGTCGGCCATGACGGAGTCCGTGCACCCGGCCTCGAACGGACAGTCGGGGAGTTCGGCAAACAGCTGCTCCTGCATTGCCCCGCGGAACAGGCCATGCATGCCGGTCACAGGATCACAGACCGACATGGCACCGAAGGTGTCGCCGTGGTAGCCCCCGCGAAGTGCAAGCATCCGTTTCTTTCCGGGCCGGCCGAGAGCCTCCCAGTACTGCACCGCCATTTTGAGGGCAACCTCAACTGCAACGGAACCTGAATCGCTGAAAAACACTTTCTGCAGCCCGGGCGGAGTAATCTCCACGAGCAGGCGGGCAAGCTCGACGGCCGGCTCGTGGGTCAGGCCTCCGAACATGACATGGCTCATCCGGTCGAGCTGGCGCCGCACCGCCTCGTCAAGCACGGGGTGGCGATAGCCGTGGATGGCCGCCCACCATGAAGACATGCCGTCAATGAGCTGCGCTCCGTCTGCGAGCTCGATCCTCACACCCGAGGCACTGCGGACGGGATAGACCGGGAGCGGATCGGCCATGGAGGTATAGGGATGCCAGAGATGTAGGCGGTCGAACGCGGTGTCGACGGGGCTGGAATCTTGCAGCATGCGGGTTGAAGGGTTAACGGGTTGGGAATCCGAGGCACCTGAGCTGATCGGGAGTGAAACGCTGGCTTCCCGGCTCTCCCCGAAGCTCAACGATGCCGGCTCCGGAACCGGACCGGAGGAGATGCCGGCGAAAGTAATCCAGGGTGTCGTCGCCAATCGAAGGGTCCGTTTCACCGTAGCGGTTATAGACCAATCCCTGCAAGGGAATGCCCCGGTTGCGGCAGGCTTCGAGGGAGAGGAGGGTATGATTGATGCTTCCGAGCCAGGGACCCGATACAAGGATGAGCCCGAAGCCCTCCCCCGCGACGAAGTCCAGAAAAAGAAGCTCCCCGGAAAGCGGCACGAGCAGTCCCCCGACCCCCTCAAGCAGCACTATGGGGTAGCGCTCCCGGAGGGCGGCCGTTGCGCCGCGAATCGTCTCAGCGTCGACCCGTCCTCCTGCGAGGCGGGCTGCAAGGTGGGGAGAGGCCGGAAAGGGAAACGAACAGGGACATGTGAGGCCCTCATCGTCGGCTTCCTCCGGAGGAACCCCCATCAGTCGACGGTGTTCCAGAATATCGGCCGACATGCCGATGCAGCCGGTCTGCACGATCTTCTGGGTGATGGCATGCCGCCCCTCCGCCCTGAGCGCTCCGGCAAGCAGGCCGGTAACCACCGTTTTGCCGACACCGGTGCCGATGCCGGAGATGACCGTGACGGTTCCGCTCATAGCGAGCCCTCCTGTCGCTTTCGAAGGCAGCAGTAGACGGGATTGTAGGTCAGCCGCACTCCTTCAGCCTGAGAAAACATGCTGCGGTAACGGTCCGAGAACTCCTTTTGACGCCCTTTAGTCCAGGGCTTACGGGCGAGAGCGTTGACGCCGGTGCGGCTGATGTGGCGGAGCACCGCTTCAGGGGAACTGAAGGTCAGGGTGATTTCAGCTTCACGGAGTTCAAGCACCTCAAAATACCTTTCGCAGAGTTCGCCAGTCTCGGCAATGCTACGGTACGTGAGGGCCGTGCCGAGAATGGCGGCGATTTCCTGCATATTGGAACTGCTGAACGAGGTGAACAGAAAGAGCCCGCCCGGAGCCATCGAGTCGGCGATCCTCCCGAGAAAAGTCTCAAGGTCGTCGAGCCACTGCAGGGTGGCGTTGGAGACCACGAGGTCTCTTCGTTCCGGCAGGAAGGGGAGGGATTCGACATCTCCACCGAGAAAATTGAACACCACCTCCGGATGGCGGTCCATGATCCCCTGCAGGCACTCCCGGCTCTCCTCCACCAGGTCATTGGCCGTGTATCGTTCGATGCTGAAGGCCTCAAGCATGAGCTCCGTCAGCATGCCCGAACCCGAGCCTACTTCCAGCACCCGCTCAAAATGGATCCCGGATGCATGGCGGGCCGCCATTGATACAAGCTCCTGGGCCATTGCCCGCTGCACCGCTGCCTCTCCGGCATAGGAACCGAGGGTACGGCGAAACCGCTCCCGGACGAGAGCCTTGTCGGTCAAGCCTGCCATGCCGTAACCTCCCGGATGGTTCTGCAGTGGAAAAAAGGATAGTGCGGCATTGCGGCAATCAGGGTTCGGGGCGTGGCGTCCCAGGCCGCATCCTGGCGTGCGGCAGGGAAAATGGCGTCGCGCCCGCCGATGAAAGCGTGGTCGTACTCCCATCCCGGTTGGAGAACCGGACCGGAGAAGAGGCACTGGAGACTCGAGAGTTCATTTTTCTGATCTTCGGTCGTGCGGGTGGAGGGGCACTCGCTAAAGCGGGAGAGCACTTCCGTCCCGCCGCACATCCGACGCTCAAACCGGCGTCGGCCATCTTCTCCGTACCCGTCATGCGTGGCCTGGAAAATCTCAGGATCTATGCCCCGGTGCCGGTCAACAGGAAAGAGGGTCCCGTTCAGGGCGACGGCCGCGGCAATAGGGGGGAGAGGAACCGCACGGGCGGCCCAGACACCGAAGGACCAGGCTATGAGGGTAATGCGCCGGTACAGGGAGAGTTCCGGTTGCAGGTCGATGTCAGGAGTGAGTGCCGTGTAGTCGTAGAAGGCAAGCATGTCGCCCCCGAACCCATCGTCAAGGGAGTCCCTGAAGAGGCGCCCGGCATGGCATGCGTCCGTTCCCCAGCCGCTGAAGAAGAGCACCAGCTCCTCTCCGCCATCCTGTTTGAACCACTGGTGTTTCATCGCCGCAGCCCTCCAAGGCAACCGGCCACGCCGGCAATGTCATCCCACCCGAGAATGGAGCGGAGGGAGATGCGGACGCGGGCGCTGTTTTCAGGCACGCTGGGCGGGCGGACCGCCATGGCCAGAAACCCCGCATCCCGAAGAGCCGCTGCCATTTTGAGGGCACGGGAGTCCGCGCCGGCCGTAACCGGCACGATATGGCTCTCCCCCGGCACCTCGAACCCCAGTGCCGAAATCTCGCTACGAAGCCTGGAGGCAAGAGCCAGAAGTGCACGTCGCTCAACCTGCATCCCGACCTGGCGGCGGAGCGTCAGGAGACTCCAGCCGAGGGTCACGGGAGGGAGGGCTGTCGTGAAAATGAAGGTGCGCATTGTGTTGACGAGGTACTGGCGGACAACCCGGTCCATGACTGCATACGCTCCGGCGGAACCCAACGCCTTGCCGAAGGTGCCGATGATGATGTCGACTTCGCCGGTAACCCCCTCGTTTTCCGTAAGCCCGAGCCCCCGCTGACCAAACACCCCGGTGCCATGAGCCTCGTCGATGATGAGCACGGCGTCGTGGCGCTTTTTCAGCTCCACGAGACGGCGAAGATCGGCAAGGTCACCGTCCATACTGAACACCGATTCAGAAATGATGAAGATCTGGCGGTACCGGCCGCGCGCCGCTTCAAGCAGCTCCTCGAGATGAAGATAGTCACCGTGAGGGTACCGCTCCCACCGTGCATCGGCGATCTTCATGCCGTCGATGATGCTGGCGTGGTTGAGCCGGTCGGAGAGCACAAGGTCGTGGCGCCCGGCAAGGGCAGGAAGGATGCCGGTATTGGCGTGGTAGCCGCTGTTGAACACCATGGCCGCCTCACGCCCGTAGAGGCCTGCAAGTTCCTGCTCAAGTTCATCGTAGAGCGGGTGACTGCCTGTCAGAAGACGGGAGGACGAGCTTCCGAGGGGCGGCAGTCCACTCCGGCAACTCTCGAAATAAACCCTGCGCAGCTCCTGGTCGTCACCGAGTCCGAGATAGTCGTTGGAGGAGAGGTTCATGAGGCGTCTGCCGCCGATTGAAATGAAGCGCCCATCTCGGGAGGTTACCTCTGGCACTGCACGCAACCGGTCCCGTTCCTTCAGCTGTCCGAGCTCTGCGGTTATGCGTTCATGAAACTGCATCGGCTCCCTCAGGAAAAGCTTGCAAGCTGCGCTCTGAACCGGGTGTCGTCGGCGACCTCCCGTCCCCTGGTGGTCAGGTACCCGCCGGTCAGCAGCCCGTCAGCGCCCGAGAGCATCAGCAGGCCCTGGAAATCCTTCATGACGGTCTCCCGACCGGCGGCGAACTTTATGGTTTTACGGGGGTGCACCAGACGCATGATGGCGAATGTCTTCACAATCTCGTCGAGCGGAAGGGACGGAGCCCCTTCAAGCGGGGTCCCCTTGATCGGGACGAGCACGTTGATGGGGATGACCGATACATCGAGCTCCCGGAGGGCGAACATCATCTCCACCCGGTCCTCCATGTGTTCACCAACGCCAATGATACCGCCGCAGCAGACCGATACGCCGTTCCGGCGGAGGAGCCGGACCGTCTCCATACGCTCTTCGACGGCATGAGTATCGGCAATGAGCTCGCCGTACCGGCCGGGGGTCACCTGGATATTGATGTTGTAGTGCGCGATGCCGCGCCCGGCAAGTGCTTTTGCGGTATCGGGACCGAGCACGCCGAGTGATGCGCAGACCTGGAGCGAAGGGAGTTCGCTGTGCAGGCGGTCGATCATGGAAAGGATCCGCTGGAACTCATCACTCATCTTCAGGTAGCCGTAACCGCTCGTTACGATGCCGAAATGCGACACCCCCTGCTCTACGCAGCCGCGCGCCTCGAAAAGCACGGCATCTTCGTCGACGAGCGGGTAAACCTCGATGTCTGAATGGTTGTGGCGGGATTGGGCGCAGAACCGGCAGTTTTCGCCACATACTCCCGACTTCGCGTTCATGATTGAACAGGCATGCACACCGCCCTTCCCCCAGCGGTTCCGAACCTTGTTGGCAAGGGAGGCGATGTCAAGAGCGTGCTCTCCGGGAAGCGCGGCAAGCATGAGGGCCGCTTCACGGCCGATCGGCTCTCCGGTCTCAAGCACGCTGTATGCCGCACTGATTTCGGGATGAAGGGGCGGAACGCCCATAGTGGAGGACTGCATGTGTTCCATAAGTTATTTCCTTAGACGGGCCTCGCCGGATGCCACCCTGCAGGGGGTACCGTCGGGGGTTGTGATGATGAGTTCTCCGGTCGGGGCGATACCGGTGACCGTGCCTTCAAGGGTTCCATGCATACGCTCGACCGACACCGTCCTGCCCTGAAGAAAGGCGTTGTCTTCGAGTTCCTTCTGGACGAAGCGGAGGTCGTCCTCCTCCTGCTGCCATCGGTCGTAGAGCGGCTCGAGATGGTTCAGCACCGAAGCCAGAAGGGCGGGGCGGGATATCGTCCGGCCGGTTTCCATCCGTAGCGAGGTGGCCGTTCCATCAAGCTCCCCCTCAAAGCCGGCCTGATTGACATTGATGCCGATGCCGGCCACGACGAAGTGTGCACGATCTGCTTCCGACTGCATCTCACAGAGAATGCCGGAAAGCTTCCGTCCACCGACGAGAATGTCGTTCGGCCACTTTATGGCCGGCCGGAGTTCTCCATCCAGCAGGGTGAGTGCGCGATGCAGCGCCACGGCCAGAAGCAGGGTCAGCTGGGGAATGCGACCCGGCGGAAGCTGCGGACGGAGTACCAGAGAAAAATAGAGGTTCACGCCTGAAGGAGAATCCCAGCTGCGCCCGAGCCTCCCGCGGCCGGCGCTCTGGCTTTCGGCAACGACGACCGCTCCTTCATCTGCCCCCCCCGCTGCAAGCAAACGGGCTGTACTGTTCGTGGACTCGAGGCTCCGGTGCCAGTGAATCAGTCGACCGAAACGGGCAGTAGAAAGGCAAGGCTCGACCTCCACGCCAAGCGGCCTCCCGGCCATCGATGCGAGACGGTAGCCGAGACCGGTACGGGCCTCGATGCCGTAGCCTTCAGCCCGGAGCATACGGATGTGCTTCCACACAGCGCTACGGGTCATGGCGAACTCCGCCGACAGCTCCGCACCCGAAAGAAAAGTACCTGAAGCTGCAAGGCGCTGGAGGATATGGAGTGAAGTATCGTGCATACAGGTGCATAGAGGCGGCAAAGTTGTCAACTTGAATGTACAACCGGGTTGACAACTTTGCAATAAGGATACGATCTAACGGGCGGAGGCCATGCGTGATGCCTCGTATTGGGTCCGGTAGGCCTGGAGGCCCTGGAAAATCCCGTAGGCAATCTTGGTCTGCTCCTGGCGGTCACGAAGAATAACCTCTTCACGGGGATTGGAGATGTAGCCGACCTCTACAAGGGCGCTCGGCATGGAAGGAGTCCAAAGCACCATGAACCCTGCCTGGCGGACTGCCCGGCCATTCGTGCTCGTCGAACGGTCGAGCGGCTTTACGAGCTCCCGGGCGAGAGTTGTGGAGTGGCGGATGAAGGAGTTCTGGGCCATGGAGCTCATGATGAGATGCTCGTCACTGAAGTTCCGGTACTGCTCGCGGTAGTCCGATTCCTGACTTATGACACCGTTTTCAAGCATGGCGACCTTCAGTGCGGCGGCCGTCTTGTGCGGGCCGAGAATGTATACCTCCGGCCCCCGTATCGAACGGTTTTCATTGGCATTGCAGTGAACGCTGAGGAACAGCTTGCCCTCAGTGCGGTTGGCGATCCGCCCCCGCTCGTGGAGCGGGATGAAGATGTCGTCTTTACGGGTATAAACGACCTCCACATCGGGCCACTTCCGTGCAATGATGCTGCCGAGGTCCCTGACGATGTTGAGTGCGACATCCTTTTCACGGGTCCCTTTCAAGCCTACCGCCCCGGGATCCTGCCCACCGTGGCCGGCATCCAGTACGATGGTATTGAGTTTCCATTTTTCAACATCGCGGCTGATCACACTTGCGATCCGCTGTAATTTTTCCCTGCTGCGGATGGCCTCCACGTCTGCATCACTGCGAACATAGAGGAGGTAGCGGTTGTTGCGCTGGTCGCGCTGGTAATCAAGCGAGCGCACGACACCGGAGCGGCCGTCGAAGCTCACACTGAAACGCAGTGCGCCGGCAGGAGTGCGATCGGCCGTGACGGAACGCACAAGGCCCGAGGGGAACATCTTTTTAAGGATGGCCGGATCGCCGGAGGCACCGGAAAGAACGAATGATGCCCTGCCTGAAGCATCGGGCTGCGAAAGCGCAGCCGAAGCCTGTGCTCCGGAGGCGGAAAACGAGATGATCGCACCGTTGGCCCGTTCTTCAACATCAACGCCGGTTATCCTCGTCGGGCCAAAAGCCGGAGGTGGAGGAGGGGGCGTGGGGGAGAGTGTACCGATGGAAGCTTCCGATCGTCCGAGAGGACGGGGCTGCAGCCAGACCTTGAACATCTTTTCGGAAGCGCTGTAGATGACATCGCGGTCAAGCCAGATGGAAAAAATCCTGGCGGACTGGCTTATGGGAAGAAAGAGGCGCTGGTCCAGCAGCTGCGGAGCAGCGGAAAGCTGCACAATCCTTGCCGGATCGGCAGCGCGGCGGTAAACGATGCGGGCAAAACTGTTGCCGGCCGTGAGGGTGCAGACACTGCCGTGTGAAGAGATGGCCTCTTCGGCCGAGAGCATCCCGGCCGAAGTCCGGTAGGTGAGCCGCATGGCCCGCGTCATGGACTGAAGGTCGACAAGGATCCTGCCGTCTGCACCTTTGCGGGTAAGCACCTTTATGGTGTATCCCTCACCATTGCCCTGCATGATGCGGAGTGGAACCGAAGAAACGGTCCACGGAGGGGCGGTGGCGGCAGAGAGCTGCTTCGGCAGGCATGCGGCAATAATCAGGGCAAACAGGAGATGCAGGACCGCAGGACGTGAAAAGGGCATCATGAAACAGCCGATTGTCTATGGGTTGAGTCGTATGGGTTATGTCGCAGGTTTTTCAGGGCTTCAATCGACCACTCCGGGATCCGGGCTCTCCAGGGGTGCCTCCGCACCGATCAGCGGCAGTATAATAATAAATATAAGGGTAGCCTGAAATTTGTTTTTAAGCAACCAAGGCCTATCTTTTTCAAAAATTCATTGCAACGCTCTCACCACAGGGACTGACGAATGGCTTCAAAAGCAGCGGCACTGTCCGCCAGAAACAGGACCCTGATCGTCGTAGAGTCGCCCTCCAAGGCTAAGACGATCAACAAGTACCTCGGGGACGGCTACACGGTGTTCGCCTCGGTAGGCCATATCAAGGATCTTCCCAAAAAGGAGATCGGGCTTGATTTCGACAATCATTACGAGCCTCGCTACGAGATCATCCCCGGCAAGGAAAAGGTGGTGCGACAGTTGAAGAAGCTTGCGTCGGAAGCCGACGGAGTCCTGATTGCAACTGACCCTGACCGCGAGGGCGAGGCTATCGCGTGGCACATCGCCAATGAAATCGGCAGCACGCCGAAACCGGTATTCAGGGTGATGTTCAACGAAATCACCAAAAGCGCCATCCTTGCAGCCATTGATGAGCCGCGCCAGATCGACTACCGGCTGGTCCGATCCCAGCAGACCCGTCAGGGGCTCGACAAAATCGTAGGCTACCGGGTCAGCCCGTTTCTCTGGAATGTGGTCATGCGCGGCCTGTCCGCCGGGCGCGTGCAGTCCGTCGCCCTGCGGCTGATCTGCGAGCGCGAGGTGGAGATCAACAATTTTGAGGTTCAGGAGTACTGGACCATTGCGGCCGACTTCATCACAGAGGGCAAGGAAACCTTCCGTGCACGGCTGGTGAAGCTCGAAGGAAAGAAACCCGAACTCTCGAACCAGGCAGAGGCGGAAGCCGCGGCAGATCTCGTACAGAAAGGCAGCTATACGCTTCTGGACATCGCACCGCGCACCCAGCAGCGCAAGCCTCCGCTGCCCTTCACCACGTCCCTCCTCCAGCAGGCTGCATCGAACCAGCTGGGATTCGGCTCGAAAAAGACCATGCGCCTCGCACAGCAGCTCTATGAAGGCATTGATCTCGGAGAAGAAGGTGCGACCGGCCTCATCACCTACATGAGGACCGACTCTATCCGCATCGGCAATGAGGCGGCAGGACAGGCCCGCAGCTTTATCGAACACGCCTTCGGCAAGGAGTACATAGGTTGGGGCGGCGCGGCAAAATCAAGTAAAAATGCACAGGACGCCCATGAGGCAGTCCGTCCGACCGCCGTCGGCAGGCGCCCGGAACAGCTTAAGTCCTATCTCTCTGCGGACCAGTTCAAGCTCTACGACCTCATCTGGAAGAGGTTCGTGGCCGCCATGATGGCTCCGGCAAAAATCGAGCAGACAAGGGTTGACGTCGGTGATCCGGCCCGCGACATCATGTTCAGGGCAAGCGGCAGCAGGGTGCTCTTCCCCGGCTTCATGCGGGTGTTCAACGACCAGGAGGAGCTTGAGTACGAAGCCCGGAAATCGACGAAAGACGAAGGTGAGAAAGAGCAGGAGGTGCGCCTCCCGAAGCAGCTTGAGAAGGACGGACTGCTCGGCCTCGGAGAAATCGACAACCGCCAGAGCTTCACCCGTCCCCCGGCGCGCTTCAGCGAAGCGACCCTCGTCAAGGAGCTCGACAACTACGGCATCGGACGCCCCTCGACCTATGCATCCATATTCTCAACCCTTCAGGACCGCCGCTATGTGGAGCTGCAGAAAAAGAAGATCATCCCCACCATGCTCGGCATGGACGTGTCGCAGATCCTCGTTGCCAACTTCCCCGACCTCTTCAACGTAGACTTCACCGCCGAAATGGAGGGTGAGCTCGACAAGGTTGCTGCCGGAGAGGACGAGTACGAGAAAGTACTCGACAGCTTCTATCGCCCGCTGGAAACTGCGCTCAGCGTCCGGAAGGAAGATCCGCTGATCCCCCAGAACCGCGATGCGGCGCTCTGCGAGAAATGCGGCGAAGGGCACATGATCGTCAAGTGGACCCAGAGCGGCAAGTTCCTCGGCTGTTCGCGCTACCCGAAATGCCGCAACATCAAGCCGATCAGCACCAACCGCGAAAAGCCCAAGGATACCGGCATCCTCTGCCCGTCATGCGGCGAAGGGCACATGCTCCTGCGAAACGGCCGGCTCGGCCCGTTCCTTGCATGTTCCAGCTACCCGAAGTGCAACACCCTGCTCAACCTCTCGAAACAGCGGCATGTCGAACCGATGAAGATTCCTCCGGTACAGACCGATCTGGCCTGTCCGAAGTGCGGCTCGCCGATGAACCTCCGCGTCGGAAAGCGGGGGCCCTGGCTCGGATGCTCGAAGTTCCCGAAATGCCGGGGACGGATGGCATGGAACTCCCTTGACGAAGGAGTCCGGGCACACTGGGAGGCGGTCATGGAAGAACACAGGAAAGCCCATCCCTCCGTCACCCTCATGATGCTCGACGGTACCCCTGCACCGATGCAGATGGCAGTCGACGACATCATACAGATGGCAGAAGAAAGCGGCATGGTCGAAATAGCCGTCGAAGCGCCTGAAGAGGCAGTGGCAGAAAAACAGGACTAAGCATCGCGGCTCAGGAGAGGGCAACGATATAGCCGATCCCCCCTTACAGACAAAGCCCGGAGGAGCAAGAGCTCTCTCCGGGCTTTTTTCGTTCAGCGTCCCATTCCCTTAGATGACGGACCCTGTGGGCAGTATTAGAGGAACAGCAGAGCCCCCCGGTAGGCAATGAACGAAAGCACCCAGGCAACACCAAGCGAGTACGCCGAATAGAGCAGTACCGGCTTCCACCGTCCGATTTCCTTCTTCATGACTCCGAGGGCGGCAACGCAGGGCAGGTAGAGCAGCACGAACACCATCAAGCTGAGAGCAGTCGCCCGGTTGAAGGCCGGATCGTTCCTGAGGGTCGCCTGCAGGTCCCCGGTATCGGTATCGGACGAGAGTGAATAGATGGTGGCCATGGTGGAAACGACCACTTCTTTTGCGGCAAGTCCGGTGACAAGGGCGATCCCGATCCGCCAGTCGAAGCCGAGGGGCCTGATGACGGGCTCCATCAGCATGCCTGCACGTCCAGCCAGAGAATGGGCCAACTGCTCGCTCTGGGCCTTCTGCTCAAGGGTGGAAATGCGGATATCTTTTTCAGCGGCCCCGAGCCCTGCATCCGCTTCAACCGCACTGCGCGCCTGCTCTAGACCCGCTTCGATGGCCGCGCTCCGGGGGTAGTTGCTCATGACCCAGATAATGACCACTGCCGCAAGGATAAGGGTCCCGGCCTTTTTCACGTACATCAGCGCCTTCACCTTCGCCTGGAAAAACACCGACCCAAGGGTCGGCCAGCGGTAGGGAGGAAGCTCCATGACAAAGGGCTCGGAGTCGCTGCTCAGCACCGTCGACTTCAGGATCCATGCGGTCCAGAGCCCGACGGCAATGCCGAGCAGATAGATGCCGAACAGGATGTTGGCGGCCATCGAGGGGGCGAAGAACGCTCCGCAGAGCAGTACATAGACCGGCAGCTTGGCACCGCAGCTCATGAACGGGATGATCATGATGGTCGCAAGACGGTCGGTACGGCTTTTCAGTGTCCGGGTGGCCATGATGGCCGGAATGGAGCATCCGAATCCGGTAATCATCGGGATGAACGACTTTCCGTGCAGACCGAACCGGTGCATCACCCGGTCTATGACAAAGGCCGCACGCGCCATATAGCCGGATGCCTCAAGGAACGAGAGCCCGATGAAAAGAAGAACGATGTTCGGCAGAAACACCAGCACTCCGCCCACTCCGGCAAGCACCCCGTCAAGCAGGATCGAGCGAACCATGCCATCCGGAAGATAGCGCCCCCCCGCCACCGCCAGCAAGCTGAAAAGGGAGGATAGCCACTCCATGACCGGTGCACCTAAAGAGAAGGTAAAATGGAACACTGCCCATACGACAAGAAGAAAGACGGGCAGACCGAGCACCCTGTTGAGCACGACCATGTCGATGTAGTCGGTCAGCGAAGTGCGTTTTTCCGTCGGCATCTCGACGCACTCTTTCATCGCACCCCTGATGAAGGAGTGCCGATCCTCACTGATGAGCTCTTCTGGATCCGATCCGTAGAGGCGCCGCGCATCTTTCAGCGCACCCTGCATGACCACTTCGGCCTTCACCCATGCCGGCTGGCGCTGGATTTCACGGTAGACCTCCCTGTCGCTCTCGAGCAGCTTGATGGCAAGCCAGCGACTGTTGTAGGCTGCGAGTTCCAGCTCAGGTGCAAGCAGCTCCGAGATCTCGTTGATGGGCTCTTCAAGGCCGGGACGGAAAAACAGCTTGTTCTTCTGGATGGCAATGTCTCCCGTTCCGACACGGATGACATGATCAAGCAGCAACTCCAGGCCCGTACGCTTTTTGGCGGAGGTCGGCACGATGTGGCAACCCAGAAGTTTCTGGAGCTGCCGGGTATCGATCTTCATTCCCCGCTCCTCGACCTCATCCATCATGTTCAGGGCTACAAGGAAATCCACCTCCATCTCCATGAGCTGGGTGGTGAGCAGAAGGCTCCGCTCGATGTTCGGGCCCTCGATGACATTGACGACCACGTCCGGCCGTTGCTCAATCAAGTACTGCCTGGTGACTATTTCCTCAGGGGAGTAAGGGGTGAGCGAGTAGGTACCGGGAAGATCGACGACCTTTATGCGGTATCCCCGGTAGTCGAGGTATCCTTCGTATTTTTCAATCGTGACGCCCGGGAAGTTGCCTACCTTCTGGTGGGCACCCGTCAGGGCGTTGAAGAGCGACGACTTGCCGCAGTTGGGGTTGCCGGTCAGAGCAATGGAGAGTTCTTTAGGTGCTGTCATTTCGCCCCTCCCGATCCATGGCGCCGACGGCCTCCGGACTGCATCGGCATGCCGTCACCGACGCCTCCGATCCGTTCCACCATGATCCCTTCAGCCTCGCTGATGCGCATCGTGAGATAGAGCCCTTTAAAGAAAATCTCTACGGGGTCCCCAAGCGGAGCCACCCTCAGCACCTTGAAGCGGGTCCCCTTGATGAGCCCCATGTCCATAATCCTACGCCTGACGGCGGCATCAACCTTGAGGCCAGTTACTTCTGCCTTGTCACCAACCTGCAGTTCCGATAAACGCATATACATCACTCCATATGAAAACGCGTGCGCGTCAATTAATCTAGATTTAATATAAATAACAGCGCGCGAACACAAAAACGTTCCGGGCCTTTTAGCAATAGCGCAATCCCTACGCGCCGTGCGTAATGGCCGCTCCGGGAAATGGAGGCCAGCCCATCCCGGTACCGCCGAGAAGATGGCCGTGGATGTGGAAGACGCTCTGCAGGGCATCGGGTCCGCTGTTGAATACGAAACGGTAGCCGGACTGCCTGACGCCGAGAATGTCGGCGACCCTGCCGGCAGCGAGCATGATCTGGCCGGCAATATGGAGATGGTCGGGCGAAAGATCGCTCAAGGAGGCGATGTGCTCCAAAGGAATGATAAGGGCGTGGGCCGGGGCAACCGGGGAGATGTCCCTGAAGGCTAGTACATGGTCGTTGCGGTAGAGAATGTCGGCAGGGATTTCGCCTGCAATGATCCGGCAGAAAATGCAGTCAGCGCTGTGGTTCTCCATGGTGCATGTCAGGATAAAGGGTTAAGTCCGTCAACCGACTCCAGAGCGGAATCACGGAGCAGCTTCGAGGCAAGCACTTTGTCGATGCGCTGGCCGTCGAGGTCGACGATTTCCAGCCGCCAGTTTTCCCAGGTCATGATGTCGCCGGTCTGCGGCATCCGGCCGAGCATCCACATCATAAGTCCGCTGAGGGTGTGGTAACGGCCTTTCTCCTCTTCGGGAAGACTTCTGAGTTCAAGCGTATCCTTGAGTTCCGGAACCGGAATGAGACCGTCAAGGAGCCAGGAGCCGTCTTCGCGCTCGACCGCCCATGAATCCTCACTGTTGCGCGGAACGAACTCTCCTGTCACCGCTTCGAGCATGTCCTGGAGGGTGACGAGACCCTGGATCTCGCCGTACTCGTCGACCACGAACACCATCTGGCTGCCGGAAGTCCTGAAATGGTCGAGCAGTTCCATGCCGGTCAGCGATTCGGGAACATAGATGCACGGCTGAAGCTGGGAAGTGAACTCCGTCAGCCCTCCGCGAAGCGACTGGGAGAGCAGCTGCTTGGCATTGACAACACCGAGAAGCGACTGCAGGCTGCCGCTGCAGACAGGGAATCGGGAATGCTCCGACTCCGTCACCCTCGCAATATTCGCCTCCACGGGACGGAGTACATCGAGGAAAACGATGTCGGCCCGGGGCACCATCAGGGTGCCGAGCTGGCGGTCGTCAAGACGGAAAACGTTGCGGACCATCTCATGTTCATGCTGCTCAATCACTCCGGCCTCTGATCCCTCTTCAAGCATTGCATGGATCTCCTCCTCAGTCACGCGCTGCACCTCTTCGGGATTCTTTCCGAGCAGGCGAAGGATGGCATCGGTCGAAAATGATAGCAGCCTGACGAACGGGCGGGTGGCAGTAGAGAGGGTGAGCATCGGCAGTGCAACGAAGCGGGCTACCCCTTCAGGATTGAACTGGCCTAGACGTTTCGGCACCAGTTCGCCGATGACGATGGTGACATAGGTAATGGAGACAACCGCGGCAAAGGTGGCGGAAATGCGGCTGATGTCCGGATCCAGACCGAGCGATACGAGCCATGCCGACAACGGCACGGCAAAAGCTCCTTCACCGACGATGCCGTTGAGGATGCCGATGGAGGTGATGCCGATCTGGATGGTCGACAGGAAACGGATTGGTTCCTGTCCGAGCTTGATTGCTACCGAGGCGGGGCGGTCGCCGCCCTCGGCCAGTTTTGCCAGCCGGGAGCGCTTGGCGGAGACAAGGGCTATTTCGGTCATGGCAAGCATGCCGTTGACCAGAATCAGAAAAAGGAGAAAGAGCAGTTCCATACGTTGTATTTAGTTCGCTGGGGGCAGAAGCTTCGGCGCCCGGATGCATTCTATTACGCTTTTTCCCTTTTATTTCCAAAAGGGGCATCCACCCGGCTTCATGCCCCGGAACCCGCAGAAGAAACTCAGTGGACTTCGTTTCCAACGTAAGTCGTTCCATCGGGGCCGATTGCGTGGAGTTCGAGCACGACCTCCTCACTGCCGGCCACGGCATAATGAGGCACCCTCACCGGCTCGGTGAAAAAGCTGCCGGGAGGCATGGCGCGAAGGGTGGCATTGTCGAACCGTTCCCCGAAGGCGAAGTAGAGTGTCCCCTTCAGCACGGTCACCATCCTGGCCTGGTTCGGATGAAAATGCGGTTCCAGGCGGGTACCAGGGGCAAGCTTTATGCGCTGGGCGTATGACTCCGGAAGAGCGGGATCGCCGGCGAGCACCGTTGTCTCAAGACCGTGAAGCTTCGGGTTCGCCACCCAGACCAGTTCTTCCGGGAGGAACGCTACGCCCGCTTCCCCGGCGGCAGGCTGGGTTGCTGTGGGCACAGCGTGGAGCGGAGCGGCAACGAGGATGCTCAACATGAGCATGCGGAAAATGGAGGACTTCATGCTGAAGGGGTTTTGATTGACAATCACCGTACAATCTACGCAGATTGTCCCTATCGGCAAAATCCAGAGCCGGCAGCAGTCTAAGGATCCGGGACGGCGGAATTCGAAACATTCCTATATTATCCTTGATTGTTGGCATATGACCGTAAACACACCACGATGACGACCATGCACCGAATACTGAAAAGAACCCTCCTCTCGACCATCATCCTCTTCACTGCCGCCTGCTCCCGACCGGCACCGGAAGCCGTCGACATCGACGGCAACAGCTACCGGATTGTGCGTGCCGGCGCCATGACATGGACTGCCGAAAACCTGTCGGTCTCCCGGTTCCGGAACGGTGAGCTGATCCCCGAAGTCAGAGATGGGGCAGAGTGGGCAGCGCTTGCCACTCCCGCCTGGTGCTGGAACAGCAACAGCCCGGAAAACGGCAAGAAGTATGGAAAAATGTATAACTGGTATGCGGTCAATGACCCGAGGGGGCTGGCGCCCGAGGGGTGGCATGTGGCCACGGATGCAGAATGGAGCATGCTCTCGGAACTGCTCGGGGGCGAACGGGAGGCCGGCGGGAAACTGAAGGCTGTCCAGGGCTGGGCTGAGCCGAACGAAGGAGCGGAAGACACCATCGGGTTCGGTCTGCTGCCGGCCGGGGCGCGTCGTGATACGGATGGGGAGTTCATGGAACCCGGCAGCTACAACCGGCTTTGGACATCGACCGAAACCTCAGACAAAGCCGCATGGAGCCGCAGTATCGGCTACTTCGACGCCGCCTTGAGACGCGGAAAGGCGAACAAGAAGACTGGTTTTTCCGTCCGCTGCGTCAAGGATTGAGTCAGAACGATTCGCCCTTCGAGGGCTTTTCTTTCTGCTTCATGAGGGTAGCCGTGAGGAACCCGCGGTTCAGAATGGCGATGTTCGTGACGGAAATTCCCTTCGGGCACTCCGCCTCGCAGGCGTAGGTATTGCTGCAGCCGCCGAAGCCGAGGCCGTCCATACATTCCACCATCTTCATGACCCGGCGCTCCGCCTCGATCTCTCCCTGGGGGAGAAGGGCAAGGTGGGAGACTTTCGCCCCGATGAAGAGCATAGCCGCTGCATTGGCACAGGCCGCGACACATGCCCCGCAGCCGATGCAGGCTGCAGCGTCGAAAGCATCGTCCGACCGCTCCTTCGGAACAGGAATGCTGTTGGCGTCCGGCACGCCTCCGGTGTTGATGGAGACATACCCGCCCGCCTGGATGATGCGGTCAAGCGCGCTGCGGTCTACGATAAGGTCCCTGACGACGGGAAAGGCCTTGGCCCGCCAGGGCTCTATCGTGATGGTGTCGCCATCCTTGAAGGAGCGCATGTGCAGCTGGCAGGTGGTCACACCCTTCACTGGCCCGTGCGGACGGCCGTTGATGTAGAGGCTGCAGGTGCCGCAGATCCCCTCCCGGCAGTCATGATCAAAAGAAACGGGCTCCTGGCCATCTTCGATCAACTGCTGGTTGAGGATGTCGAGCATTTCGAAAAACGAACTGTCGGGGGAAATGCCGGAAACCTTGTAGGTAACCATGCCGCCTTTTGCTTCGGCGTTTTCCTGCCGCCAGATCCTGAGAGTGTAGTTCATGACCGTCGTTGAAATGGTGATGGGGGCACAGGCAAGCCGCCCCGTTACTTGTAGCAGCGCTGCGATAACTTGATGTCGTTGAACTCGAGGCGTTCACGCTGCATGGAGGGCTCCGCGCCGTCAGCAGCAGCCTCCCATGCGGCAACGTACGCATACTCATCATCATTGCGCATGGCCTCCCCTTCGGGGGTCTGGAACTCTTCGCGGAAATGTCCGCCGCACGACTCCCTGCGCATGAGAGCGTCGCGGGCCATGAGTTCGCCGAGCTCAATGAAATCGGCGACCCGCCAGGCCTTTTCAAGCTCGGGGTTGTAGCGGTCCATCCTGCCGGGCACACGAACATCTTCCATGTACTCCCGGCGGAGTTCTCCGATAAGCCCGAGTGCCTGCTGGAGGCCTGCCTCGTTGCGCGCCATGCCGCAATGATCCCACATGATCCGCCCTAGACGGCGGTGGAAGTGGTCGACGCTCCGGCTGCCGCCGGTCGAAAGATACCGGTTCAGGCGGTCACGGACGGCTTCGGCCGCAAGGGTGAACTCCTGAGAAGCGGGGTCGATGCGGGGGGTGTGGATCTCATCGGCAAGGTAGCTGCTGATGGTTGCCGGAAGGATGAAGTACCCGTCGGCAAGCCCCTGCATGAGGGCTGATGCGCCGAGCCGGTTGGCACCGTGGTCGGAGAAGTTGGCCTCGCCGATGGCGTACAGGCCCGGAATGGAAGTCATCAGCTCATAGTCGACCCAAAGGCCACCCATCGTGTAGTGGACAGCCGGATAGATCATCATCGGAGTCCGGTAAGGATCCTCTGCCACGATCTGGCCATACATCTGGAAGAGATTCCCGTAGAGTGCTTCTATGGTGTCATGCCCTTTGCGCTTGATGGCGTCCTTGAAATCAAGGAAGACGGCCATGCCGGTGCGGCCGACCCCGAACCCCGCATCACAGCGTTCCTTGGCAGCGCGGGATGCCACGTCGCGCGGCACCAGATTCCCGAAAGCGGGATAACGGCGCTCAAGGTAATAGTCACGGTCCGACTCTGGAATATCGGCCGGGGTGATCTCTCCGCTCCTGAGGCGCTCAACATCCTTTTTTAATGCCGGGACCCAGATGCGGCCGTCGTTGCGGAGGCTTTCGCTCATCAGCGTCAGCTTCGACTGGAAATCGCCGTGGACAGGAATGCAGGTTGGATGGATCTGGGTGAAGGAGGGATTGGCAAAAAGCGCCCCTTTCCTGTATGCACTCCAGGCCGGGCTTACGTTGGAGCCCATGGCGTTGGTGGAGAGGTAGAAGACGTTGCCGTAGCCACCGCTCGCCAGCACTACGGCGTGCGCTGCATGACGCTCAATCTCTCCGGTGACGAGGTTGCGGGCAATGATGCCGCGCGCCCGACCGTCGACAAGCACGGTATCGAGCACGTCGCGCCGATTGTAGAGGGTGACGGTGCCGGCCGCAATCTGGCGGGAAAGAGCTCCATAAGCACCCAGAAGCAGCTGCTGTCCGGTCTGGCCCCTTGCATAGAAGGTACGGGACACCTGCGCTCCGCCGAACGAGCGGTTGGCCAGAAGGCCGCCGTACTCGCGGGCGAAGGGAACCCCCTGAGCGACGGCGAGATCAATGATGCTGTTGCTTACTTCGGCAAGCCGGTAGACGTTGGCCTCACGGGCCCGGTAGTCGCCGCCCTTGATGGTGTCATGAAACAGGCGGTGGATGCTGTCACCGTCGTTCGGGTAGTTCTTGGCGGCGTTGATGCCGCCCTGTGCGGCAATGCTGTGGGCGCGTCGCGGGGTGTCTTGATAGCAGAACGCCTTCACGTTGTATCCGAGTTCGCCAAGCGATGCGGCTGCCGAAGCACCGGCCAGGCCCGTGCCGATGACGATGATGTCGAGCTTGCGCTTGTTCGACGGACTGACAAGCCTGCAGCCCGAACGGTATGCCGTCCATTTTTCAGCAAGGGGGCCTTCGGGAATCTGGGCGTTGAGTCTTGTCATTGCGGTACCGGTAGCGGTAAGGGGGTTAAGGGAAAAAGGCCAACCTGAGAGGAATCAGGCTGAATCCGGCTGTCATGAGGATGGCATATGCCGATCCCGCGAGCTTCAGCACCGGAGTATAGCGGCTGTGGTTCACGCCAAGCGTCTGAAAGGCCGACTGGATGGCATGGTTCAGGTGGAAGCCGAGAAAGAGGAACGAAGCGATGTAGAAGCTCGAGTACCAGGGGCTCTGGAAAAGGATGAGTGCCCGGCTGTAGAAGTCATGCCGGTCAATGCCTTCGGGCGGAGCCACGAGGCCGACCTTCAGCATCCAGAAGTCCGCAAGGTGCAGGGCGAGGAACACGAGAACGATGAGGCCGGTATGGAACATGTATTTTGACAGGAGCGAGGTGTCGCTGCTGTTTGGACGCTGGTAGCCGACAGGACGCGCGGCACGGTTCGCGCCCGATACCATGAGGCCGTAGATAATGTGGAGAAGGAAGCCCAGAAACAGCACCGGTTCGGCAATACGGATGACCGGGTTTGTGGCCATGAACTCTGCGGCAACGCTGAAGCTCCGGCCGCCATCCTGGACAAGAAGCAGAAGATTGACTCCGAGATGGACGGGAAGAAAGACCGCAAGGAAAAGGCCTGCAAGAGCCATGAGGGATTTCCTGGCGATGGACGAGTTCAACGGCATGATGGTTGATCCGGAATTGAGTGAATGGGAAAGAACGGAGTGCGGTGCCACGCGGCTTCGCCTTCGGGCGGTAAGGTAACGCGCTGGGTACCGACTTCCAATAAAATAATCACACGGCCCCCTCTTCTTCTTCGATCGCTGCGGCCCGGACCGGCGAAGCCTCGGCTCCGGCGATCTTGAGCGGGAAGGCGGAAAAAAGAAACCGCTTCCCGATGAGGGGAAAAAGTCCTGTCAGGTTTTCGACGACCACCAGCCCATGGCCGAGCAGTATCCGGTGCGACGGGTAGGCGTCCCCGAGCGGTGGATCGATTGAGGGGGAGTCGATGCCGATGCCTTTAAGACCCTTAGAAACAAGCAGCAGCGCCGCCTCCTCCTGCAGATACGGGCAGGCTTCGAAATAGGACGGGCTGCCCCAGCGGCTGCTCCACCCGGTATGGATCAGCAGGAAATCGCAACTCCCCTCAGGAGGAGCGCCGGCGGCAATGACAGTGGCCGTAACCACCCCGCCGTTTTCCGGAGCAGCGTCCAGCACGAACCCCCTTCCTGCAAACGCTTCCAGCGGGCAAGCGTCCAGCGACCGGCCTTCCGGCAGCATATGCAGCGGCAGGTCGACATGGGTCCCTGCATGAGAGGAAAACGAGTACTCCCGCTCCAGATAGCCCTCCGTCCCGTACCCGGCCGCGTCCCGCACACGGGTAACGGGAGAGGCGGGCCAGAGGGGCATGCCCTCGGCAATCGAATGACTCAGGTCGTGAATACGCATGGGGAAGGTCGAATGGTCATTCGAATAGTCATGATATGTTGCTGAAATGTTTCATGAACTGCACGCGCTCATAGCCTGCAGGGTTTTGGACGGCACCCATCGCCATCCGGCCGATAAATTCATCGAGCCTCGCAAAGCCGTGACGGTCCATGTAATCCTCGAGCTCGCCGAGCATGATGCGTATCTCCTCGAACCCTTTTCGGTAGAGCACTGAAGCGACCTCAACGGCTTTGGCGCCGGCAAGCAGCTGTTTGATGAGCGATTCGCCATCATGCACGCCGGTTGAGGCCGCAAGATCGCACCCCGTCCTTCCCGAGAGCATGGCAATCCAGCGGAGTGACTGGTACAGGTCGCCCGCGGTGCTGAAGACCGGGCCCGCTTTAAGTGCGAAGGTTTCGATGTCGATGTCAGGCGAGAAAAACCGGTTGAACAGCACCATGCCGCCGATGCCGGAACGCGACAGCCGGCCGGCCGTTTCCGACATGGATGAAAAATAGCTGCTGATCTTTGCGGCAACAGGGATGTGGACGGAGCGCGTCACCCGCTCAAGCACATCGAAATATATCTGCTCGTTTTCGGCACCGGTTCGCGATGTGTCGGAAGGTGGCACGAAGATGTTGACCTCGAGCCCCGCAGCTCCGGCCCCCTCCATCTCACGGGCAAATGACACCCACTCGCCGGAAGTGACGCAGTTGATGCTGGCTATCACGGGAACCGAAACGGCATCGCTGCATTCCTGGATCAGTGCGAGGTAGCGGTTGAGGGCGTCGCCGCGCGAGTATTCCCGGATGTAGTCCTCAGCCTGACCGTACCAGAAGCGCTGCTCGTTGCCGGCGAGGTTTTCAGCACTCTCCATAAGAATCTCTTCTTCGAAGAGCGATTTCAGCACCACGGCACCAGCACCGCACCGCGCAGCCTCCACCACGTTGTCAACGCTGCCCGTAAGGGTTGAGCTTGCTGCAATCACGGGGCTGCGGAGGTCAAGCCCCATCCAGGTCGTTGAAATGTCTGCCATAGGCTTTCTGGTTGTTCATAGTGTTGTCGGTTGCTTCAGCACCCTGAAAGGGATCATGGTGCAGAACGCGCCGGAGCGGGGGAAAATTCCCCGGGATGAGGGTCCGTAGCGCCGGAGAACCCGGCTGCCTGCATAAGCCGTTGACCGAGAACAGTGTTCGGGTAGGAGCCGCTGAACATCCCAGCATGCGCTCCGATCGCGAACACGGGGACCGGAACCGCAGTATGCACCCTGCTCCCCCACCCGATGCCCGCCCGGCGATTCAGGATCGCGCTGACAGCCGGAGAAAACCTGTCAGGGGCCGGGAACGGAGCCATGGAGGATGTAAACGCCACCTGCAGCTCCCGCCTGTTTCGGGCAGAGAGCACTAGCGCGGAGTCACGGGGGGAACCGAGACCGAAAAACACTTCGAGGCTGTCAAGCGCCATCGGGAAGGTGACCCGCCGTTCGCTCCGCCACAGCGCAACCTTATCCATGAAGCGCTCAAGCGACAGCTTCTGGTTGAGGAGCAGCCGGGGCCGGCTTTCGTATCCGCCGGCGGTGTTGCCGAGACTGAGTCCGCCGCATTCATGGTCGGCGGTGACGACGATGAGGGTGCTGGAGGGGTGGCTTCGATAGAATGCGAGCGCCTGACGGACAGCCCGGTCGAATGATGCCACATCATGCGCCACCGCCGCCGCATCATTGCCATGGCAGGCCCAGTCGATCTTTCCGCCCTCCACCATCATGAAAAATCCCTTCGGGTTCTCAAGCAGACGGATCCCTTCGCCGGTGTATGCCGCGAGATCCATCTCCCGGGAATCGGCGTCCATGGCAAAAGCCATGGCAGCACTCCGGCCATATTGACCGTACGCCCAGACGGGCTTGCCCGGCTGAACCTCCCGCAGTTCACGGGCGTTCCTTGCAATCCGGTAGCCGCCGGCCAGCATCAGGGAATCGATGTCACCATAATCCAGTTCTGCACGTGCCCGCATGAGAGGGAAGTTCCCTTCAGCGTATCCGCCAGCGAAATAGTCGACACCGCTACCGACCATCTGGCTGGCAATGTCGTGAATGCGCGTACGCGATGGGCTATGGGCGTAAAAGCAGGCCGGAGTGGCATTGTCGATGCCGACACTCGTGACGATGCCGGTCCGCATACCCGCAGTCTCAGCAATTTCGACAATGGTTTTGAGGGTGTCGAGCCGGTTGCTGCCCATGGCGATGGTGCCGACCATTGTGCCGTGCCCGGTGGCCAGAGCAGTTCCTGCAGCTGCAGAATCAGTTATGTAGTGGTCAAGGGCATGAGTCGAGACGAGTCCAGTGACCGGCAGAGAGGTCATCGCAAGCGAGTCCCCCTCCGGGAGGAGTGCACGGGCGAGTTCAACCTGAGCCAGCCCCATGCCGTCGCCAATGAAAAGAAACACATGGCGTGCGGGTGGTGCTGTCGGGACAGACGTCTCTACGGCATCCCCGATGGCCGTGTTGCGTACCGAACAACCCGGCAGGAGAAGGAGGAGGAGCGAGAGGGTAATCCATGTCCTCTGCATACTGGCTGATGGGCGGATCATGGCGGCGGCATTGTTATCGGTTAGGGGGAACATACCATGCCGGCCGGAAAGAAAACAATGCGGTTGCGTTACAGTCCCGTTAAATCCTGAGGGGAACGCAAGGACTGACCTTAACGCTCTTCACTGCGGCCCATCCGCCCCGACACATAACGGACGATTGCTTCGACAGCATCCTCGCGCTCGCAATCGCAGAACACCTGATGTCCTGAACGGCTGAGCCATAGGACCGATCTATCGGAATCCGGCGTGCCGAGTGAGCTGTTGAGGATACCGACACTTTCAGGAAGCACCGTGCTCTCACTGCGGTTATGAAGAATGAATACGGGACAATGCACCGCAGCGAGCAGCTTCTGGGTCTTTCTTATGAGCCGGAAAAACGAGAGGACCGCATCGGTCGGAACCCATTCGTAATGCCCCCGGCAGACCGCCCCCTCGGGATCGGCAAAAACGGACTTCAAGCCCCACCGCTTTACCATGAGGCTGATCGGAAAAGCGGCAAAATGCAGCGGACGGCCCGGCGCAAGCACTGAGACCAGACGAATGGCCGTAGCAACAAGAACCAGGGCATCGACCTTTCCGGGATGACGAACCGCAAGGTTGAGGGCAAGCAGAGCACCCATACTGTGGCCGACCACGATGATGCGGTCAGCCCGCTCTGCGAGTTCCCTGAACGCCGCTTCGGCATCATTGAGCCAGTCCTGCCACCGCAACCCCTTCAGGGCTGCGGGCGAAGGACCTCCATGACCGGCAAGAACAGGTATGGAAACTGGAATGCCAAGGCTCTGAAGTGGCTTAAGGAGGAGCTCGACGCTCTCCCTGTTCGCCGTGAACCCGTGGATGACGAGCACCCCGAAGGGGCTTCGCCCCGCTGTTCCGGCGTGTATGGTTACCATTCAGGCAGGCTTTGGTTGCGTGGATAAATACAATCGGACCGGCAAGCTTCGCCCGAAAGGGTTCCGGCATATGCCTTTAAAGGTAATATAATGGGGTAGAGGGGAATTTCCCGTATATTGAAAAGACAGATGTAGAATCTTCTGAAACCCCCGGAATCCGCCCAAGGCACCGCTTCGGGCGTCTGGACAGGAACCCTCTCTGATGAAGTCGAACGCACTGTTTCCCGCATGCATCATCCTCACGCTGGCCCTCAGCTCCTGCTCATCCTCCAGAGGATCGTTTGTCAGGGAACGTCTGCCGCGCATTTCACCCGAAGAGGCCTACCGGCAGGGGAAACTGAAGAACACCCCCTACGTCATCGACGGAAGGATCTACGTTCCGATGAGCTATGAGCAGGCTACGGCTTATGAAGAGGTGGGGAGAGCCTCATGGTACGGCCATGAAACACTTGACAAGAACAACGGACAGCCGACCGCCTACGGAGAACCCTTCGACCCTGCGGAACCCAGCGCTGCACACAAGTACCTGCCGCTGCCCTCGGTAGTCAGGGTGACGAACCTTGAGAACAGCCGTTCCATCGTGGTCAGGGTCAATGACCGGGGACCGTTCGTCGATGACCGTGTTATTGATTTGAGTGCCGAGGCGGCAAAACAGCTGGGGTTCTACCTGCAGGGGACGGCGAAAGTGAGGGTCGAGGTGCTGAACCGCTGATGGGCGGGACTGAACGCCCGCCCATGCAAACGACGCTGCTTTATTTCTTTATGACGGCGGCATCTTCCATGAACTTCTTCAGGCCGGCATCGGTCAGCGGGTGGTTTGCCAGCTGACGTATGACGCTGTAGGGAATGGTGGCGATGTCGGCGCCGATGAGAGCCGACTCGACGACATGCTGCGGGTGGCGGATGCTGGCGACAATCACCTCGGTCATGAGCCCGTAATTGTCGTAGATCTCGACGATCTGCCCGACAAGGGCCATGCCATCAGTACTGATGTCATCAAGCCGACCGACAAACGGACTGACGTAGCCCGCTCCCGCCTTCGCGGCAAGAAGTGCCTGATTAGGCGAAAAGACGAGGGTTGCGTTGGTGCGGATGCCCTTTTCAGAAAGGCTTCGTATCGCCTTCAGTCCATCGATGGTGAGGGGGCACTTGACCACCACGTTATTGTGGATTGCGGCAAGCTCCTCACCTTCCCGGACCATTGACGCCGCATCGAGCGTAGTCACTTCGGCGTTTACAGGTCCGTCGACAATCTCGCAGATGCGCTTTATGTGGTCCATGAAATCCTTCCGGGTGAAGGACGCCGGATCTTCTACGATCTTTGCGATGAGCGAGGGATTGGTGGTCACGCCGTCAAGCACCCCGAGCGATTCGGCTGCACGGATTTCGTCGAGGTTTGCCGTATCGATGAAAAATTTCATGGTTCCTCCTATGCCGTAACCTGCTGGCGGTCAAGCATTTCGTTGAAGTTTTTAGCTTTCTTTCCCTCCCAGCTGCGCCGGTGGTATGCATAGCCTGCGATGAGCGGCATGGCGATGGTGGCCTCGGCGTACACCATCTGCTCAAAGACGGTGTCGACCTTACCCCAGGAGCTGGCCTCTTTGAGGGTTGAGCCGGAAAGTGCGCCGTCACGCTCGTCGGCAACGGTGATCTGCACCGCATACGTGTGCATGGAAACGTCCTCGTAGCCAAGCACCTCGGCAGCGACGACGATATCCTGAGTGAAGTTCTTCGGTACGCCTCCACCGATCATGAAGATGCCGGTCCGGTCGTTTTCGATCTTGATGCGGGTAAGTTCGCGGAAATCCTTCACCGAATCGATGCTGACATGGCTTCCGGGGTTGTTCCACTGGTGGTGCACCAGCCCGAATCCGGCAGAGCAGTCGGAGAATGCCGGGCAGAAGATCGGCACACCCTTTTCATACGCCTTGTAGACTATGGAGTTGCGGTCGTGTCCGTTCGCCTCGATGTACCGGGCCATCTCAATGATGAATTCGCGCGAGGAATAGGCACCGTGCGGCATGGAGTCGGCGATCTTTCCTGTGGTCTCGTCGCAGACGCGCAGGTCGTCCTCATCGATGTAGGTGTCATAGATGCGGTCGACATGCATGTCGCGCAGGATGGCGTCATCGATGAAGGGGGTTCCCTTGTAGTGGCGGAATCCGAGAGCCTCGAAGAAGTCCTGGTCGACGATGTTGGCACCGGTGGAAACAATGGCGTCCACCATGTTGTTCTCAAGCATGTCGATGATGACCTGCTTCAGGCCGGAGCTGATGAGCGAGCCGGCAAGCGTAAGGATGACGGCGCACTCATGATCCTTCTGCATTCGGTCGACGATTGATGCCGCTCGCGCAAGATTGCGGGCCTGGAAGGCCGTATCGGCCATCTGGTCGATGAGCGGGACGACGTTCGTCTCTTTGATGTCGATGTGCTTTACCTGATCGGAAAGCAGTTCCTGTTTAGTGATAGCCGATGCCATGGCGGACTCCCTTGCCTGTTGTTCAGTAAAAATTAAAAGATCAAATAAAAAAAGGAGAGCAAGCTGACTATATCACACACCTGAATTGCCGGATGCTGCTTCCTTCCGGATCTGACATGGTTGGGCAACCAAGTGTTGTATAGGACTTACTCTCCAATAATAGAGGTTTTCGACATGTTCTTCTGTGAAGAGAATGCAACAAAAGAAAATCGAAACAAGTTGCATAATATAGCGCAGCGGGCTCAAAAAACAAACATAGCCCTTTTATCTTTATCCGAACTGTTATAACTTCTTTGAATTTCACCACCAAGCCTCCTGGAGGCGCACTGCCGCCCGTTGCGGCAACATTCATTTTATGGGAACACAGAGGATTTTGAGCGGGATGCGGCCGACCGGAAAGCTGCACCTCGGCCACTACACAGGAGCGCTTGAAAACTGGATTGAACAGCAGAACCTCAGGGCCCCTGACGGCTCAAGGCTCTATGAGACCTGCTTTCTCATCGCCGACTACCACAGCCTGACCACCTCGCTCGACACCAGCGAGATTTACGGCCATACCATCGACATGCTCACCGACTGGCTCGCTGCAGGCGTCGACCCGGAAAAAAGCCCGGTCTTCCGCCAGTCGCAGGTCAAGGAACATACAGAGCTCTTCCTCATCTTCTCGATGCTCATCACCTCGGCCCGCCTGGAGCGGAACCCGACCCTGAAGGAGCAGGTCCGCGATCTGCAGATGGAATCCCTTACCTACGGGCATCTCGGCTATCCGGTGCTTCAGGCCGCCGACATCCTGCTCTACAAGGGAAGCGTCGTTCCCGTCGGTGAAGACCAGATCCCGCATGTCGAGATCACCAGAGAGATCGCCAGGAAGTTCAACAACCACTACCCGCACCCGACGAAAGGCGAAGTATTCCTGGAGCCCGAACCGAAAATCACGAAATTCTCGCGCCTCGTCGGCCTCGACGGGAAGGCGAAGATGTCCAAGTCACTCGGAAATACCATCCTGCTTTCGGACGGGCCCGATGAGGTCCAGAAAAAGATGCGCAATGCCGTGACCGACACGCTGAAACAGAGAAAAAACGATCCCGGCCGACCCGAAGTATGCTCCGTATTCAGTTATCACAACCGCTTCAGCAACCCCGAGCGGCTCTGCAGCATCGAAGAGGACTGCCGCTCGGGAGCGCTCGGTTGCGTCGACTGCAAGCGGATGTGCGCCACAGCCATCTCCGAAGAGCTTGCACCGATCCTCGAGAGGAGAAAACAGTATGAAGGCAACCCGGGGCTCGTTCGTTCGATCCTGCTTGAAGGTGAAAACAAAGCGAGAGTGATTGCCAATGAGACCATGCAGGAAGTCCGCGCTGCAATGCAACTGGGAGAACAGTAATGGAACATGCCACGACACAGGCCTTCATTTTCGACATGGACGGAGTCTTGACCGACAACATGCACCACCATGCCGAATCCTGGGTACAGCTGTTCCGCGACTACGGACTCGAGGGAATGGACGCACAGCGCTATCTGGTGGAAACCGCCGGCATGAAAGGCCATGACGTCCTCCGATACTTTCTTGATCCGGCCATCAGTGCCGAGGAGGCTGAAAAGCTTACAGAGCTGAAGGACTTCCTCTACCGTGTCATGTCGCGTGACCTTATAGCGCCGATGGCGGGCCTTCTCTGCTTTCTCGACACCGCCCGCAGCCACGGCATCAAACTGGCCATCGGTACCGGAGCAGGGCCTAAGAACATTGCGTTCGTGCTCCGCCTTCTCGGGCTGGAGAATGCATTCAGCGCCATCGTATGCGCCGATGACGTTCCCCACGGCAAACCCGCCCCGGATATCTTTCTCCGCGCAGCAGAACTTGTAGGCGCCCCTCCATCCTCATGCATCGTCTTCGAAGATGCACTGCCCGGTCTTGAAGCGGCAAGAAGCGCCGGAATGGCCGCCGTCGGCCTCACCACAACGAACAGCGCCACTGAACTTGCCGGGTTTGACAACGTGGTCCGGGTCATCGACGACTTCACAGGCCTTGATCCCCTCGCGCTCATGCGGCTCGCCGCCGGCCGGCATCAATCGAATCCAGCTTAACACCAGCAATGCAATCATTCCTCGTAGCAGAGATCCAGAACGCCCTCCGCTCGGCCTCAGTCACTACCGGCCAGTCTATCATCATCGAAAAGCCAACTTCGCCGAAGTTCGGTGACTATGCCACAAACATCGCATTTCTTGCGGCAAAAGAACTCAAGCGGAACCCCCGCCAGCTGGCCGAAGAGCTTACCGGCCATTTCCGCTTTCCGGAAGGGACAGTCACAAAAACAGAAGTTGCCGGCCCCGGATTCATCAACTTCTTCATGGAACCGGCGTTCATCATGCAGTCGGCCGAACGGGTGTTCAGAGAAGGTGCGGAATACGGGAAGGGACGCGAGGGTCAGGGAAAGACCGCCATTGTCGAATATGTGAGCGCCAACCCGACCGGACCGCTCACCATAGGACGTGGGCGCGGCGGTGTCCTCGGTGACTGCATCGCCAACCTGGCAGAGGCGCAGGGGTACCATGTTAACCGTGAATACTATTTCAACGATGCCGGCCGACAGATGCAGATTCTCGGCGAATCGGTGCGGTACCGCTATATGGAACTGTGCGGCAGAACCATCGACTTCCCCGACACCCACTACAAGGGCGGCTACATCGGTGAGATTGCCGAAAAGATCCACAGCGAGCACGGTGAAGATCTTCTTCATGTGGAATCCATCGAACCGTTCCGCAGCGAAGCCGAATCCATCATCTTCAGCTCAATCCAAAAGACACTCGGAAGGCTCGGCATCGTCCATGATTCGTTCTTCAACGAGCATACCCTCTACACTGCCGACCTGAACGGCATTTCGCCCAACCAGAACGTTATCGACCGCCTGCGGGAGAAAGGATTCATCGGGGAATACGATGGGGCGACATGGTTCCTCACGACAAAGCTCGGCCAGGAGAAAGACAAGGTGCTCATCAAATCTTCAGGGGAACCAAGCTACCGCCTGCCGGACATTGCCTACCACGTCACCAAGTATGCCCGCGGCTTTGACATGATCATCAACGTGTTCGGAGCAGACCATATTGACGAGTATCCGGACGTTCTCGAGGCGCTGAAAATCCTCGGCCACGATACCGCACATGTCCGAATCGCCATCAACCAGTTCGTCACGACGACGGTGAACGGCGAAACTGTCAAAATGTCCACCCGAAAGGGAAACGCCGACCTGCTCGACGACCTCATTGACGACGTCGGCCCTGATGCCACACGCCTCTTCTTCATCATGCGCAGCAAAGACTCGCACCTGAACTTTGATGTAGAGCTGGCAAAGAAGCAGTCAAAGGACAATCCGGTCTTCTACCTGCAGTATGCCCATGCGAGGATCTGCAGCCTGCTCCGGCTGGCCTGGAGCGAAATAGGCTTTGATGCTGCGAAACGTCCCGAACCGGGCGTACTGATGCGCCTCACCACCCCTGAAGAACTGCAGCTTGCCTTCGGTATTCTGGACTTCGGTGAAGCGTCACGCTCGGCGTTCAGGATGCTTGAGCCGCAGAAGATGGTCGACTACATGCATTCGATCGCAGAACTCTTCCATCGCTTCTACCAGGAGTGCCCGATCCTTAAGGCAGAGCCGGAAATTGCAGAAGCCAGACTCTTCCTTGCTGTGGCTGTTCGCCAGGTACTCCAGAACGGATTCAGGATCCTCGGAATCTCTGCACCGGAATCCATGTAGGCGTATGGATACGCCGGCAGCTACGCCTCGCGGTAGAGCCCTTCGGAAAGGATGTACTGCATGACAGTCTCCGGAACAAGCCCCCGCAACGATTTGCCCGTCGCGCTAAACTCACGCACCATGGTCGAGGATACCGGGGCATCGAATGCAATGCATCGCACCCGGCTGTCTCCGGCAATCTCATCTGACTCATCTTCTCCTCTGCGCCTGAACACCGCTACATCTGCAAGCGCAAATATGCCCTCCGGGTCCCTCCACCGCGGGAAGTCCTGATAACTGTCCTCTCCGACAATGAGGGTCAGGTTGGCATCGGGATGAGAGGAACGGACAAATCTGAGCAGGTCGACGGTATAGGACGGGCGCGGCTGCTGCAGTTCCCAGCCGGTTACTTCAGCGTTCATGCCGGTCCGGTTGATTTCAAGGGAAAGCAGCTCAGCCATGTCAAGCCGTTGCCTGTCGGAAGCGCCGCATGCGGGCTTAAGGGGGTTGTCTGAAACGGAAATCAGGATACGGTCGGCAGGAAGGAGCTCCCGGGCAAACAGCGCCATAGCAAGATGGCCGTTATGCGGCGGATCGAAAGTCCCGCCGAAAACCGCAAGGTGCACAAGGAGACCCGTCAGGAATTGCTGAAGTTCCGCATGATCTCCTCACGCAGATCCTTCATCTCTTCAAGATCCTCAGGGTAGCTCTGGAGATAGCTATCAAGCGCTCGCCGGGCATCGAACCACTTTCCACGCTTGACCTGCACCTCGACGAGGCCCGACTGGGCTTTCTTCATCCAGGGGGTATCGCCGTAGTTACGCACCACGTTCTCAAAGTAGATGGCGGCCGCCTTGTACTTTTTCAGCTTCACATACTGTGTTGCTATGGAGTATGTTGCCGCACCTAGCTTGTCGTGCAGCACGGGAATCGCAGCAGAGGCATATTTAACGCTGTCCTGGCGGGCCATGGCCAGCTTTGCAGCCTCATAGCCACGCTGGTAGGAAGCACGGGATGGATCGATCTTCAGAAGCTCGCTGTAGGTGTCGAGATCGCGGGCAGTCGAGGCGGCATCATTCAGACTGTACTCGGCCAGATACTCCGAAAAAGCCTCAATGGCTCTACGGGTATACTCCTGATCGCGCTCGTATGCCGGAGAAAGCTGCTCGTAGGACTTGGCCAGCATGTAACGTGAAGCTTCCCGGTAGGGAGAGGAGGGTACCTGCTGCAGAAGGCGATCATACATGTCGGAGGAAAGCAGGTACTGCTTGGAGGCATAGTAGGACTGCGCGAGAAGAAAAAGCACATCATCCTCAAGCGGGGTTGCGCGGGAGGCAAACAGCTGCGGCTCAAGCGATGCCGCCGCATTCTCGTATTCCTTTTTCTGATAGAGTTCGGTCGCATTCCTGTAGGCAACACTTACCTGCTCCTCGGCGCTCATCTTCGGTCGGCTTGATGAGCACGACGCAAGCGTGAGGGTGATGGAGAGCAGCAACAGTAACGGGAGAATACGGATGCCTGAAAAGGATGTAGCCTGCGGGATTTTCTTGACCGCCATAGTGACTCCGTTATGCAATTGTGTCCGGAACATGGTCCCGTGTCATTGTAAAAGTATGCAGGGCTGGATGTGGAGCTTAGGGGAGTCGAACCCCTGACCTTCTCATTGCGAACGAGACGCTCTACCAACTGAGCTAAAGCCCCGGAACGGCGCCAGACGGCACCTTCTATAAAACAGTAACAGCCTGCACGAGGCAGGCTGTGAATGCGTATTCCGCCTGCTGCGGCTGCAGAGAGGGAGCCCCCCCCGGCTATCTCAGGCTTCTTCGACTGACAGGGTCCGGCGGAGAACCTGCAACTGATGGCGGATGCTCCCGTCAAGAATCGTATCGCCGATCTGGACTGACACGCCGCCTATCATTTCAGGGTCAAGAGTCATGCGGGCCCTGACATGCTTGCCTGTATATGCGGCAAGTCCGTTGACCAGCTCTTTTGCCTGCTCCCCGCTGAGTTCCGTCGCACTGGTCACATCGGCGTTGACCACCCCGTTCTTCTCATCGAGCAGCACCTTGAATTCAGAGGCTATCCCGCGCAGGATTCCGGCCCGTTTCTTCCGTGCGATAAGCGACAGGAAACGCATCATCCGTTCTCCTACCCTTCCCCGGAAAATCTCTTCGAGTATATGTGTCTTGCGGTCGCCGTTGATCAGCGGGCTTGCAAGCACGCGGACCAGGTCGCGGGAACCGGCAAGGGTTTCGCCGATCATCTCCATCTCAGCCGTCACATCGTCGAGGAAACCGCCCTCGTCTGCAGCGCTAAGAAGGGCATAAGCATATCGGCGGCTTGCAATTACACTTGACATTTCAGGCCCGTTTTCAGTTACGATTGGTGGAAAGATCCTGGATCATGCTGTCCACGACCTTTTTCTGCACATCAGCATCCAGCACGCCGCGAATAATTTTCTCAGCGCCACGGACGGCCAGATCTGCAACTTCGTTGCGGAGCTCGGCAAGCGCACGGCGCTTCTCCTGCTCAATTTCTTCTTTTGCGGCACTGATCATCTTCTGCGACTCCTGATGAGCCTTTTCAGTGATCTCCGCACGGATCTTCTCGGCATATTCCCTGCCTTCGCGGATGACCCTGTCGGCTTCTGCATCGGCTTTGGCAAGCAACTCCCTGTTCTGGCGGAGGATTGCTTCAGACTCTTCTTTCGCACCGTGTGCACGGTCGATGGAAGACTGGATACCTTTCTCGCGCTCTTCAAGCGCACTGATGATCGGACCCCAGGCTATCTTCTTCAAGATGATGAGCACGAGGACGAAAGTGATGGTCGTCCAGAAAATCAAACCGGGTTCAGGGCTCAGAAGACTGCCGGCAAGTAGGATGTTTCCCGACGTAAGCATGGACAATGTTTACCGTTAACGGTTGATAAAATCCGATTGCGGCCGAGGCGAACCCTGCCGCAATCGGGATGACTTCTGTGTCGCTCTCGTAGGCTTAGAAAAAGCTTACTTGAGGGCGAGAAGCACACAGATAACCTCACCGAACAGCGCAACACCCTCGATAAGAGCAGCTGCGATGATCATGGTGGTACGGATATCGGAAGTTGCCTCAGGCTGGCGGGCGGTACCCTCTGCCGCAGAAGCTGCGATGTTACCGATACCAAGGCCTGCGCCGATGACTGCAAGGCCGGCGCCGAGACCTGCGCCCAAATAACCCAATCCAATTCCTTCCATCTTGTAATTACCTCCGTTTGTTGTTTTAAGTTGTTCGCTAACGCTGACTAGCAGTATTGAACCTGTTGATGAAAAGCCGAAAAATACTACTTATTCCCCAATAATCCAGACATCTTTTCAGTGGTGCGCCGCTTCGGCCTCACCGCCCTCATGCGCCGTGGCAAGCCCGATGAAGAGCGCCGAGAGCATGGTGAAGATGAAGGCCTGCAGGAACGCCACGAAAATCTCAAGCAGGTAGATGAAGATTGAAAAGGGGACCGATACTGCAGCCGCGACGACATAGCTCTTAAGGATGAAGCTGATGAAGATCAGGCTGAGAATGACGATATGACCGGCCGTCATGTTTGCAAACAGACGGACAGTGAGCGCAAACGGCTTTGTAAAGAGGCCGATCACTTCGATCGGGATCATGATGATCCAGAGCGACCAGTGGGTACCTGCAGTCAGGTGCGTGAGATAACCTTTCAGCCCGTGAGCCTTGAGAGAGGCGGCCTGGGTGATGAAGAACGTGAAGACTGCGAGCGTCAGAGTAACGTTGATGTTGCCGGTGGCCGTCGCGCCGTAGGGAATGAGACCGAGGATGTTGCAGAGCAGGATGAACATGAACACCGTCAGCAGATAGGGCAGATGAGCCTCGTAGCCGTGGCCGATGTTTGACTTGGCCACGTCGAGGCGGATGAACTCGACGAGCGCCTCCATGGTGTTGGCCACGCCGGAAGGCGCGGTCTTCGGGGTGATCTTACGGTAGGCTGCGCCGACAAAGGAAAAAAGGACGAGGAGAATGGCCGAAACGATCCAGAGCATCACAACGTGCTTCGTGATGGATATGTCGATGCCGAAAACCGGGGGAAGGGTGGGAAGATGGATCGTGCCGAAAGGCTCGAAGGAGAAACTGTGAGAGTTGAGGATGTGATGCATGATCACGTCGCCTGCCTTCTCATCTTCGTGCCCGGCAGGCTCTGCGTGAGCAGGCTCCAGGGCGGGGTCGACTGCGGCCTCAGCGTGCGCAGCGACGACGGCGGCAACCGGGGCGGCATGCTCTTCGGATGCCTGCACCGGCAGGTATGCATTCAGCAGAAGTGGCGCCAGAAGCGCCATGACCCTAAAAAAACCTTTGATCTGAATGACTTTGACCCGTTTCATGCAGCGTTCTTTTTCTGTTTGTTCTTCCGTTGGTAGCCGAGGATTTCGACGATCACATAAATACAGTAAAAAGCGAAAAACGAGAGCACGAAATCGTTGATGACGGCCAGGTCCCTCAGAATGACGAGGGCGACGAGGACCATCAGGACGAGAAGCCTGACAACGAGACCGCCGAACACCACTTTGGTGAACACCTGCGATTCCCGGTCAAACGCGTACTCAAAGAGCAGGTAGCCGGCAAGCGTGTTCGTGACGATCATGACCCAGGCAATGAAAACCGAGCGGAGATCCACGCTGCCGGGTGCAAGCCCGTAGGCTATCACCCCCCATAAAATGACGGACAAGATACATAACTTTAACAGAAAATCAAACAATGGTTTCATCGCCGGGGCTGGTTCTGGTTAACGGGGGTGCCTCCCTTTGCGGTTGGCTGCACGGAGCACCTTCCACAGCACAAGCGACATTCCGGCCATGCCGAGAAGGACGCCGAGCAGGAGAAGGAAGGGGGAGGATCCGAGCTGCTCGTCTGCCCAGTAGCCGAGCAGCACAAACAGGGCAAAGCTCACGGCAATCTGCAGGCCGATGCCCAGATAGTCCGAGAGTGCGCGGACAGAACGGCCGAAATAGTCCGGGAATCGCTCATCATCCTGCTTCTGCATCGTCCGGCCCCCCTCTGGTTGCACTAGGTAGCTCTCATCTGTCCATGAAGATAACACTCTTGCCCGACATCGTGAAGCTCCCGGTGCATTTAGGCGAAAGGAGATTCGCGTTGCAGGAAATTGCTATTTTCCACCCAAAGGCCGGACGCGGAAGGCTACGGCATGGCAACCCCCGGAAATACACAACTGAATTATGGAACAGGAACAGCATCTCCGCCATGAGGGCAATGCGGCATTCATCACCCCCGAAACCTTCGGCAGCTCCGGCGGCATCCTTGCACTGCAGAGCACGCGCCGGGGCGGCCTGAGCCCCGACCCATGGAGATCCCTCAACCTCGGGGAAAACACCCGCGACGACCCTCAGCGGGTACAGAATAATATGCAGGTCCTGGCCTCAGCGGCCGGCTTCGATGCATCGCGGACCGTCGGATCCCTGCAGGTTCACGGCACTGAGGTGCTCCATGCCCGGCAGCCCGGACGCCACAGCGGTTACGATGCATTCATCACCGACACCCAAGACCTCTGGCTCTGCATCTTCACCGCCGACTGCCTGCCGGTGTTCCTCTATGATCCGGAACACCGTGCCGTCGGCGCAGCGCACGCAGGATGGCAGGGAACAGCCGCAGGGATAGCCGTAAAGACCCTGCATGCGATGGGGGAAGCGTTCGGATCACGGCCGGAATCCTGCGAAGCATGGATCGGCACAGGGATCAGCGGAAAAGAGTACGAGGTGGGGGCGGAAGTTGCCGCGGCATTTCCAGAGGAATGCAGTATTCCGGGCGATGAGGGAAAACGCTTTCTGGACCTTGCTGCGGCCAACCGCATGCAGCTCCTGCAGGCGGGAGTGGCCGGAGGGCAAGTGGAGCATGCGCCCTACTGTTCCTTCAGGGACGAAGGGATGTTCTTCTCCTACCGGCGGGACAACGGCCGGACGGGAAGGATGGCTGCGGTAATCGGTATCAGGCCCGGCAGTCCTCACCCTTGACAGCGACCAGCATGGTGCCGATCCTGTCTTCAAGCTCACGGATTCTCTCAAGCTCACCCGGGCTCAGCTCCTCAAAGGATGCCTCGCACCCGGAGAATGAAAGGATCGTCTTGCCAAGCTCCCTCTCCAGACTCCGTATCTCCTCGATCTGGGACTGGGTTAATGCAGAAAGGGTTGGAAGCATCGGCCACCTCCTGTTGGATTATGTTCGCGTTTGACTCATTCCTCTAACTCACCGTCCACTCCAGAAAGAGCGCACATAACGTAATTATAACACATAGGCTGAACACCGCACAGTTGTTTCATAACAGCATTTAGCCTAAATTTAAATTTTACTGTGTTCGGTATTCTCCTTCTTACAACAATAAGCATAACGCCAACCATGAACGAAATAGCGTTACTGAAACAAAACCACAGAGCCAACGAGCTGATTTTCAAGGGACTTGTGGAATTCGGATGTTTCAAGGCCGCCCTGGAACTCGATCTTTTCGCCCTGCTTGCAGATGGAGCAAAAGATACTGCAACTCTGGCCAGAGAAGCAGGTGCTGTACCCCCGAGGCTCGGCATGCTCCTTGAGGCTCTCCGCCAGATCGGCGTAACTACTGAAAATGCCGGCCAGTGGGACCTCACCCCGATGGCAAGAACCATGTTCGTCCCCGCTGCCGATCAACCCAACATGTTTATGGTTCCGGTGGCCAAAGCCATGGCGCACCTTGCCGACAGCTTCTACCTGAAAATGGCCGATGCGGTCAAGGGAAATCTCAACTTCAAGGGCGAAGTACCCTATCCGCCTGTAACACGCGAAGACAACTGGTACTTCGAGGAGATCCACCGAAGCAACGCCCATTTCGCCATCAAACTCCTGCTTGAAGAGGCCCGCCTTGAAGGCACCAAAACCCTTGTCGACGTCGGAGGCGGCATCGGCGACATCTCCGCAGCCCTTCTGAAAAAGCATCCGCAGCTCGACTCCACCATCCTCAACCTTCCCGGCGCCATCGGCCTGGTCGATGAGAATGCCGTCGCACAGGGCGTCGGGGGACGGCTCCGCGGAGCAGCCGTGGACATCTACAAGGATGCCTATCCGGCAGCCGATGCCGTGATGTTCTGCAGAATCCTCTATTCAGCAAACGAACAGCTGACCGAAATGATGTGCAGGAAGGCCTATGACGCCGTTCCGGCCGGAGGCAAAGTCCTGATCCTCGACATGATCGTCGATGACCGGGAGAACCCCAACTTCGACTACCTGAGCCACTACATCCTCGGCGCCGGCATGCCGTTCTCCGTGCTCGGGTTCAAGTCGCAGGAAGCCTACCGACAGATACTCGAGTCGATCGGCTTCACCGATGTGCGCATGGTCCGCAAATACGACCACCTGCTCTGCGAAGCGGTCAAGCCCGCCTGAGACACCGGCGCCAGGAGGGCGCAGCCCTTTGCCGGCGTCGCCCCGGATGCAAACAAGAAAAGCCTTCTTCCCGTACTGCAGGGAAGAAGGCTTTCTCTTTACACTGAAACAGGCACGGCAGAATCAGCATGCCGCCCGCTGCCGGCCAAGGGGCGCTAGCAGCATATCGATGACTTATTGTAGGCCCCGTAGACGGCATGTGCCTCCCTGCAGATATCCTCGCGGAAATCCGGGTGGGCGATGCTGGCAAGCGCTTCAGCCCGCTGGCGGAGGTTCTTGCCGTGCAGGTTGACAATGCCGTATTCAGTCACCACGTACTGCACATGGGCACGCGTTGTCACCACACCGGCACCCGGCTGGAGGCGGGGGACGATCCGCGAGAGCCCCTTGCGCGTCGTCGAAGGCAGCGCAATGATCGGCTTGCCGCCGGGAGAAAGAGCGGCGCCCCTGATGAAGTCCATCTGGCCGCCGACACCGGAGAAATGCCTCTGGCCTATCGAATCCGCACAGACCTGGCCGCTCATGTCGATTTCAATGGCGCTGTTGATGGCCGTAACCTTCGGGTTCTTACGGATCTCTCGGGTGTCGTTCACGTAATCGGAAGGAAACATCTCCACGAGCGGGTTGTCATCGACAAAGTCATAGAGGCGGCGTGTCCCGACAAG
This sequence comes from Pelodictyon luteolum DSM 273, assembly GCF_000012485.1. Lineage (NCBI taxonomy): Bacteria > Pseudomonadati > Chlorobiota > Chlorobiia > Chlorobiales > Chlorobiaceae > Pelodictyon > Pelodictyon luteolum. The sequence continues at coordinate 2,334,396 of NC_007512.1, forward strand.
GAAGCTCGCCACGATGATGTCGCGGTGGGTGTTCTTCTTCGAACCGTTGATGACCCCTTTTTCCACCAGTTCGACAACACCGTCCGAAAACATCTCGGAGTGGATGCCGAGGTCGCGATGACCGGACAAGGCCGCAAGGGCAGCGTCGGGAATGGCGCCGATGCCCATCTGCAGTGTAGCCCCGTCCTCGACGATGCCAGCGATATGGCGACCGATGCTGAGCTCGATCTCGGTCAGCTCATGAGCTGCGGTCTCGGGAAGCTGGTCATCGACATCGACCATAGCATGGATCCTGCTGACATGCAGCATTCCCTCGCCGTGTGTACGTGGCATATTAGGGTTGACCTGTGCAATCACAAGCTTTGCCCCGTGAACGGCGGCAAGCGCGGAATCGACTGATACGCCGAGCGAACAGAATCCGTGGCGGTCAGGAGGGGAAACATGGACAAGGGCAACGTCGAGGGGAAGCACGCCGTTCAGGAACAGCGAAGGAACGTCTGAGAGAAAGACCGGAATGGCGTCTGCATCGCCCCCCTGTACAGCGGAACGGACATTCCTGCCGACAAAGAGCGAGTTCAGGCGGAAGCTTTCACGGTATTCAGGTCGCACATAGGCGGCCTCTCCTTCCGTGTGCAGGCTGACGATCTCCACGTCTCTCAACTCATCGGCCCTCCCGACCATGGCGTCGATGAGCCGCTGCGGGGTTGCCGCTGCAGTATGCAGAAACACCCGGTCGCCCGACTTTATCCTGGAAACCGCCTCCTCAGCGGAAAGCGCGTGATACTTCATGACAAGAATTGTCTAGCAGAAAAACCCTGTCAGATCCAATTTTTTGTTCGGCGAAGATGGGCCGGAAGATCTGACTGACCTTTCTGAATTATATCTTCATGTTCTCCATTCCGTCCGGCGGAGGCACGACCGAACCCGCCGCCCTGGCCATCTGTCATTCGCCCGGCCGCATCATAGGGGCCGGATATCTGGATATTCTTTCTGATGTAGGCAGGAACCCTGAGATCCTCGTCCGGACGCTCCGCGGCAGCTCCCTGCTGAGCGGCGAAGGGCATCTGATGTGAACGGTGCTGCCGGGGCGGAACCGTCCTCATTCCGGAAGTCATGGCTGGCGGCTCCTCCCGCTCCCGGGGCTTCGGCGGCTCCTGGTCCTTGCGCTTGAATCCGGTGACGATGACCGTCACCCGGACCTCGCCGCCGACGAGCTGCTCGTCGACATAGCCGTTGATGATTTTGGCCTCCCCTCCTGCCTGTTCGGCAATGAAGCTCATAGCCTCAGAAAGGTCGCGCATGCTGACCCCTCCGGTGATGTTCACCAGCACGCCTTTCGATCCATTGATGGAGATTCCCTCGAGCAGCGGACTGCCGAGCGCGTCCGAAGCCGCTTTGAGGGCGCAGCGCTCGCCGGCGGCTGCCGCCGATCCCATGACTGCATCTCCTGCCCCCGACATGATGCTGCGCACGTCAGCGAAATCAACATTGACGTGTCCGTGGCTCGTTATGATATCGGCAATCCCCTTTGCGGCGCGGTAGAGGACGTCATTGGCCATATTGTAAGCTTCTGTGGCGCTGACCCCCTCCTCTGCGATGCTGAGGATCTTTTCGTTTTCGACGATGATGAGGGTGTCGATGTACTTACGCAGCTCGGCAATGCCCCCGTCGGCAATGCGTGCTTTCACGTCGCCCTCGAACCCGAACGGGCGTGTGACCACTCCGATGGTGAGGATGCCCATGTTCCGGGCGATTGAGGCGATGACCGGAGCCGCACCCGTTCCGGTGCCCTTACCCATGCCGGCGGTGATGAAGACCATGTCGGCGCCCTCGAGCTGGGCAGCGATGATGTCGCGGTCGTCATCTGCCGCCTGTCGGCCCTGTGCAGGATCCGCGCCGGCACCAAGCCCGCCGGTGGCCCGCCGTCCGATCTGCACCCGAAGCGGAGCCTTGGAGTTCAGAAGGGCCTGGCGGTCGGTGTTCATCACGATGTATTCCACGCCGCTGATCTTGCGGTCGATCATGTTGTTGACGGCGTTTCCTCCGCAGCCGCCAACGCCGACGATCCTGATCGTAACGCCTTTCGACTGGTCGCTGTCGAACAGGCCCGGATCGAGTTCAAATGCCATGGCTTATCGCCCTCCCATTTCTTGTTCCGCAGTCCGCCTCACAGCTGCTCCCAGAATTTCTTGAAGCGGTTGAGGATTTTCTGCCAGAAGCCTTCATGAGACTCCTCGGGCTCCGGCTTCGGCTGGGGTTGCGCCCCCTGTCCTACCACCGGTTTCGGCTCAGATGGCCCCGGCGTTACCGGCTCGACCGTCAGCGCATGCTCGAAGGCGTGGCCGACAAGCCCCGTGACGGTTGCGTAAATGGGGCTCTCGACAGCACCGCGGATGCCGCCGGACACCCCTTCGGGGCAACCAGTGCGGACATCAAGCCCGAGGATGCGCGAAGCCAGGGGCTCCGTAGCGCGGAGCAGTGAACCTCCACCAGTGATGATCGCGCCTGCGTGGAGGGCATCGTAGAAGCCCGATTGGTTGAGGGAGTCGCGGACCATCTCGAAAATCTCCGTCATGCGGGCCTCGATGATGAGGGTGAGGGAGCTTCTGGGGAAGTATTTCGACGGGCGTCCCTCGATGCCCTCAACGACAAGTTCCTCGTCCTGGCCGCTTTCGGGCCCGTAGGCGCAACCGTAGGCTATTTTCAGCTCCTCGGCAATGCCGTGAAGGGTCTTCACCCCGTAGGCGATGTCGCCGGTGACGTCGTTTCCGGCCACCTTGATGACGTCCGAATAATGTATCGCCCCGTCGAGATAGACGGCGACCTCGGTCGTGCCTCCGCCGATATCAATGACGGCCACACCGCTTTTGCGCTCGCTCTCCCTGAGGACGGCAAGCCCTGAAGCGATGGGCTCGAAAGTGATGGCACCGACCTCAAGCCCTGCTTTCTCAACGCACTGGCGGATGTTGCGGATCTTCGTTTTCTGGCCGACCACGATGCAGGCGCTGCCTTTCATGGTGGTGCCGGCCATTCCGATGGGATCGGGGAGGCCTTCCTGGTCGTCGACGGTGAATGTCTGCGGAATGACGTGGATTATTTCGTTCTCGATGTCCAGATAACGGATGTTCGAACGGGCCTTCTCAAGAAAACGTCGCACGTCCGACTCGGTAACCACGCCGGTCTGGTTGATGCTGATCTCGGAGGTGCTCGGAATGCAGTGCACATGGGTACCTGATATCCCTACGTTCACTCTGCCGATCCGGATGGAAGACTCCCTCTCGGCGTCGGCGACGGCAAGCCGGATGGCCTCGACCGTCTTGTTGATATTGACGACGGTCGCCCGCTGCAGACCCTCAGATGCCGCAAGGCCACGGCCGAGGAGGTTGAGTTTCCCCCTCGCGTCCTTTTCGGCGACAACGACACACACTTTGGTTGTCCCTATGTCGAGACCAACGGCAATATCGCTTTTGGGCATTGTGTCTTTTCCGTGCATGATGTTCTACTGGGGCGCTTCCGGTGGGGCCTCCCGGGCCGGGGCATCGGTGGTGAAAATCCGGTCGCGGAACCGCAAATCCACCGTCTCGTAAGTTCCGAAACCTTTCTTCGAAACTACCTTTCGCCAGAATATCTCGAATTTTTCCAACTTTTCCTTGAAGTCCCCGTCATTGCCTATAATAAAGCGGGCGGGATCTCCGGCAACCGTAAAATACGTCAATCCTTCGCCGTCAACATGCAGGCTTCGGACGAGAAGCCCCGCATAAGGAGCATCGGCAAGTGCGTCCACGAACTTCCGGACCACCCTGCATTCGTGACCCTCGATCTGCCGGAACCCATATCTCAGGGGCCGGGTCCGTCCGATGCCCGACACCGTGAGAAGTTCCCGGAACCGTGCCCCCCGAAGCATCGTTCGCGGCATCAGCACCCCGTCCCTGTCGATGGCTGAGGGCACTCCGTCAACAATGCTCAGCGCCATCGGCCTGCGCTCCCGCAAGGTAACGCGCAGGATCCCGTTCAGCTCCCGATTGACCGCGGCATCCTTCACCCACGCAATTGCGTTGACCCTTTCAGCAGCCGCCACCGTGTCGACACCGTCCATCGGACGGCCGAGATGGCTCGCAAGGGCGGACTCCACATCGTAAGGGGCAACGATCTCGGCCCCCTCGACCACGATGCTGCGGACCCGTACATCTTCTTTCCACGATAAAGCGCTTTTCCAGAGCCATCCGAGCAGGAGGAGCACCGGCAGAAACGCCAGGATAAAGGCTTTTCCGCCGCCACCCGATCTGGGAGCCCTATCCGGCCGTTCCAGGGGCCGGGAAGCGCTGCTCTCCTCGGAATCAGTCATAAGAAACAACAGTTTCGGTATTATTACAACGGTCGAACAAAATAAATCTTCACAATTTGCGCCCCAGACGGAACGCGACGGATAGAATCACTTCACCCTCGCCAAAGCCGTCGGGCTTCACCCGGCGCGCCTCGCCGTTGCGGAACAGCTCCAGCCACTCGACCTGTCCGTACAGCTCCGAGCAGAATGAGCAGCACCGCATGGACAGTGCCCCACCGACACTCCCCTCGGCATGCCTCTCGGTCGAGGCTTCGGGAAGGGCTATATCCAAAGGGAGGTCACTGAGGAGGGTTCCCGCCCCGGCAATGACGCGTCCTGCCGTCACGCTCACACCCTGCAGCGCACGGTGCGAAAGGATGACCGCTCCGCGGAACCCTGCTCCGCCGTCATTCAGGCGTGAGCCGGTACCCACAACCCTGAACGGCTGATCGCTCTTCTGAAAATAAAGAATGCTCCGGCAAAAGTCATCCTTCCGTTCGGGAATGACGAGAACATCCGCCGGTCCTCCCCTGCGGGCCACCGTATGGTCGGCCAGAGGCTCGCCGATATGCAGGTCGCCCCGGACATGCTGCCTGAGTTCCTTAAGCGCGAGCATGGCCCTCCCCGCCGGAAACCCGGCCTGCGACCTCCGTTGCAAGAACTGTAATATCTCCGGCGCCCATGAACAGGAGAATCGTCCCGCCCGGAGCCGGCTCGGCCCCTTCGTTGAGAACGGCAGCAAGCAGCTCGTCCCGGTCAGGAACAAACGCAACCTGACGTCCGCCGGCCCTCCGGACCGCCTCTGCCACCAGTGCACCGTCCACACCCGGAAAATCCTCCTGCTTCTCGCGGGAGGGGTAGACAGCCGCAACGTACACGCCGTCCGCCCGTGAGAGAGCCCAGCCGTATTCGTCGGCGAACTCCAGGGTCCTTGAAAACAGGTGCGGCTGGAATACGGCGATGACCCGGGCATCGGGCCAGCCGCTCCGGGCGGCCTTCACGGTAGCTTTCACCTCCGAAGGATGGTGTGCGTAATCATCGATGACCATGAGCCCGCGGCTGTCACGGAACTTCACCTGAAAACGCCGGCGCATGCCGCTGTACCGGCCGAGCCCCGCAATCAGCCGCTCAGGCTCGATGCCGAGCTCGAGCCCTGTGGCAAAAGCCGAAAGAGCGTTGAGTATGTTATGCCGTCCGGGCACGTTGAGGCAGACTCCGGGATAGTCGGTTCCGAAGGCGGTGATGGTAAAGGTGGCGCGGCCATGATCCATCACGATGTCACCGGCTGTCACGTCGGCAGGCTCCTCGATGCCGACGGTGGTGAGGCGGCGGTTCAGGGAACCGATGATCCTGCGGATCTCCGGCCAGTCGACCGAGCAGATCACCCTGCCATAAAAAGGGACCTTGTTGGCGAACTCGATGAAAGAGCGCTTCAGCTCGTCGAGTGTGCCGTAGGTGTCCATATGCTCCGACTCCAGACTGTTGAGCACTGCTATGGTGGGGGTCAGTCTCAGAAACGCCCGATCGAACTCGTCGGCCTCGATCACCATGTAGCGGCCCTCGCCGACAACAGTGCTGCCTTTCAGGTAGTCGGATACCCCGCCGATCATCACCGTCGGCGATTCGCCCGACTCGATCAGCATGGTGGCAATCATCGCCGTCGTCGTGGTCTTTCCATGGGTGCCTGCCACGCAGATGCCCGACTTGTAGCGCATCAGCTCGCCGAGCATCTCGTCGCGCTTGACAACGGGAATGCCTGACTTCAGAGCTTCCGAGATCTCGACGTTTGCATCGGGACGTACCGCCGACGAGTATACCACTACGTCGCAGTCCGCGACCTGCCCGGCCTCGTGGCCCCGGTAGATGACGGCCCCGTGCTGTTGCAGCTTGTCGGTTACCTCCCCCGTCGACAGGTCGGAGCCGCTGACGGCAAAGCCCGATTTCAGGAGGAGCTCTGCAATCGCGCTCATGCCTGCCCCTCCGATCCCCACGATATGCACGCGTTTCGTCTTTCCAAGTTCCATAGTATTGCGGTCCCTTTGGTGTGTGTCCGGTTAATTGTCCGGTTAATGTTCTTCAGCAAGGTCGATGATCCGGCCGGCAAGGATCCGGGCTGCTTCAGGCGCCGACAGCCGCCCGGCCTCGGCGCCCATCATCTGGAGGCGTTCCCGGTCGTGGAGCAGGGCGATGACACCCTCAATGGCCTCCGGGTTCTCAAGCTCGCGGTCCTCTATCATAAGAGCCGCCCCCGGGCCGGAGAGCGCCCTGGCGTTATGGCGCTGGTGGTCCCCCGTCGCATGGGGATAAGGCACCAGCACCGAGGGTTTCCTGAGATTCGTCAGTTCAGCGATGCTTGAGGCCCCTGCACGGCAGAGCACGAGGTCCGCCGCGGCATATGCGCTCCCCATATCCTCGATGTAGGCGCCGATCCAAAGGTTCCGACCGGGGCTCACCTCTTTTTCGATCCGCCCGAAGTCCAGCGCTCCGGTCTGCCAGATGAGGTTTGAGCCTGCCGTCAGCCGCCCCAGATGCCGAAGCACGGCATTGTTGATTGCTCGGGCCCCGCGGCTTCCGCCGAAGACGAGAAGCGTGGGAAGAAGGGGGTCGAACCCGAATGCCTCCCTGCCGATACTGCTGTCTCTCTGAGGGAAACTACGGGCAGGGTTTCCGGTCAGGAACACCCCCCGTTTTTTCATGAGGTACCCGGTCGCCTCCCTGAAGGCGACATGCACCTCGCGGGCAAGGATCGAAAGCAGTCGGGTGGTAAGGCCGGGAAACGCGTTCTGTTCCTGGATCAGCGTTTTCCTGCCGAGCAGCTGGGCGGCAAGCAGCACCGGTGCGCTGACAAAGCCTCCCGTGCCGACCACCACGTCGGGCCGCTCCCTCCGGATCAGGGCCGCAGCCCTGAAAAGCGAGGCCGCAAAATCGGTGAGCACCCCGATGTTGGAGAGCAGTGCCGACAGCGAACGGCCGCGCTTCAGCCCTCGAACAGGAATAAGATGCAGGCGGTAGCCGAGCCGCGGAACCTCCCCGGCCTCAATCCCCGAGGCGGTCCCGGCAAAGGAGAGTTCAACACCGGGCACCATCTCCTTCAGCATGGCGGCCATGGCGACGGCCGGATAGAGGTGCCCTCCGGTACCCCCTCCAGCAAACAGTATGTTCATGGGTGACTCCATTCCAATGGTTCGGTTCCGGATTCAGGAGAACGTTCGGGTGCTGTTTCCGCCACCATGTCATGCATCCGTTTCCGGTGCCGGGAAATGCTGAGCAGGATACCCACGCCGAGCGAGTTGAAAAGAAGGGCTGTGCCTCCGTAGCTGATGAACGGCAGCGCCACGCCGGTCGTCGGGATGAGGTGGCAGGCCACGGCAATATTGATGAAGGCGAAAAGAGTGATGGCAACGGTGATGCCGAGTGCGACAAACCTCCCGAAGAGGTCCGGGGCGTGCTTGGCGATGATCAGGCCGCAGATGAAAAAGCCCGCAAAAAGCAGTACGACCGACACGGCTCCGATAAAACCGTACTCTTCACCGATGACGACGAACACAAAATCGTTGTAGGATAGCGGAAGATAGAGTTCCCGCTGTTTGCTGGCCCCGATGCCGAGTCCGAGGAGGCCCCCGTTGCCGAGCCCGATGAGCGCCTGCACCACCTGGTAGCTGAGCCCCTTCGGGCTGTCACTGAAGAATGAGACCAGCCGCGCGATCCGGTACGGAGCGGCAAGTGCGTAAGCGATGGCAATCGGAATGACCAGCGCGCCGGTCGCCATCAGGTAGCGGAGATTCACACCACCGGCAAACATGAGGATGAAGCCGAGGATGGTGATGAGCGAGGCCGTGCTGAAGTTCGGCTCAAGCGCCACGAGCACCGAAACGGCCAGCAGCAGCGCAAGCATGGGGTAGTAGCCGGTGTCGAGGTCGCGCACGTCACCCTCCTTGTCGCTGATGAAACGGGCGAATCGGAAGATGATGGCATATTTGGCAAGGTCGGAAACCTGGAATTTCACAGACCCGACACCGATCCAGCGTGCCGCACCGTGTATCACGCCGACCACCTTCAGGAGCAGGAGCGCCGTCAGGAGGGCCAGGCTCACCAGATAGAGAAGGCGGCTGATTTTCGAGAAAAAGTGGTAGTCGAAATGACCGACGACGAGAACGACTGCGACTCCGGCGAGGGTGAAGATGACGTGACGCCATAGGAAATACTCGCTGTTGGAGAACTTGGTTTCAGCCCATCCGGCACCACTGCTGTAGACAACCACCACTCCGATGCACATCAGCACCGCAACGATGAACAGCAAGAGCTTGCCGGCAACGGCTTCGCCGCGTGACGAAGGCATGTAGATGCTCTCCGTCATGCCTCAAGCCTTCCTACTTCGGCCTTGAAGCTGCGCCCGCGGTCTTCAAAGTCCCTGAACAGGTCGAAACTCGCGCAGCCGGGAGAGAAGAGCACCGTCCGACCCGTCCCGGCACCCCCGGCGGCAAGCCGGACAGCGTCCTCGAGCGTGGCAGCCTCGACGACCGCAACATCGGCGCGGAAGGCATCGGCGACTTTTTGGCGCGACTCGCCCATGGCGACGACGAGGTCGGCCTTCTCGCGTACGAGGGTAGCAACCGCAGAATAGTCGTTCCCCTTGTCGCGCCCTCCGGCAATCAGCACGATGCGGCCGGGAACCGCCTCGAGCGCCTGACGCATGGCATTGACGTTGGTAGCCTTTGAATCGTTGATCCAGTCCGAACCCCGTTTGCTGGCGACGAATTCCTGGCGGTGCTCGACGCCGGGGAACTCCCTGAGCGCCTGAAGCACCGCTTTTTCGTCAAGCCGAAGCGCCCTGGCAAGACCAATCGCGCCGAGCACATTGCTGTTGTTGTGATTGCCGCGGAAGCTCCCTTTCTGGAATTCGGATGTATGGATCAGCCGCCGCAGGCCAGCATGCACCCACCCGTCCTCGAGGTAGATGCCGGAGGAAGGATCTCCCCCGACGGGTCCCGCTGTCGAGAAGGGGACCGTCGAAAACTGTAAGCCGCCCACCGAGAAGCGGGCACGAAGAATCGGATCATCCGCGTTGTATACGAGGGTCCCGGAGGAGCCGAGGTTCATCGCAATGCGGTATTTCGCATCGGCGTAGCGCATGATGTCGCCGCCGTAACGGTCAAGGTGGTCGGGCGTGATGTTGGTGATGAGGGCGGCCTCGGGCCTGAACGAGCTGCAGCGCTCAAGCTGGTAGCTGCTGAGTTCGACGACGGCGATGTCGCGCTCTTCCATCTCTTCAACCTTGGAGGAGAATGGAACCCCTATGTTCCCGACCCCGTAAGCCCGGTACCCGCCGAGGCGACCGACGGCCTCCGCCATCCGCTGTACAAGTGTCGCCGTCGTCGTCTTGCCGTCCGTGCCGGTGATGCCCGCAATCCGGGCACGGCAGAACCATGAGGCCAATTCGATCTCGCTGTGCACTGGAATTTGTCGCCGCTCGAGCTCCCTGATGACAGGAACCCCCGGAGGAACACCGGGGCTGACGACGGCGAAATCCGCGTCGAACACCCTGTCCGAATGGCCTTCCGACTCAACCTCCGCCCCTCTCTGACGGAAACGCAGGGCCGTGTCGGGGTCCAGGGCGCCCTTTTCGCTGAGCAGCACCCGTGCGCCGTGACAAAGCAGCAGTTCAACGGCAGCGTTCCCGCTCCGTCCGGCGCCGATTACCGACACCTTTCTGCCCGCAAGATCGGCTCTCTTCATCTGAGTTTCAATGTCATGAGGCTGGTGAGAAAAAAGAGGATGGTGATGATCCAGAATCGGATGACGATCTTCTGTTCCGCCCATCCCTTCAGCTGGAAATGGTGGTGGAGCGGAGCCATGAGGAAAATCCTGCGACCCTGGCCGAAACGCATCCGGGTATACTTGAAATAGAGCACCTGCACCGACACCGACAGGGTTTCAAGAAGGAATACCCCAGCCAGCACCGGAAGCAGTAACTCCTGCTTGATGAGCAGCGCGATGACGGCGATGGCGCTGCCGAGCGCCAGCGATCCGGTATCGCCCATGAAAATCTCCGCAGGGTTGGAGTTGAACCAGAGGAACCCGACAGAAGCCATGACGATGGCCATGCATACCACCGCGATCTCTCCGCCGCCGGGAATGAACGGGATGCTGAGATAGGTGGCATAGACCGCGTTGCCGGCAAGGTAGGCGAAGCCGCCGAGGGCGAAGACCACGATGGCAGAACTCCCCGATGCCAGCCCGTCGAGGCCGTCGGTGAGGTTGACGGCGTTGGAGAGCGCGGTAATGATGAAAATGACAACCGGGATATAGAAGTAGCCGTAATCGATCGTCAGGTTCTTGAAGAACGGCACGCTGGTCTCCCGCATAAGGACCGAAAACGCAGGGTCAAGACTGGTATATATGCCGACTACAAGACCGAGCGCAACCTGTGCGACGAGCTTCCAGCGGGGTGAGAGTCCGCCTTTGACCTTGAGCACCACCTTGCGGTAGTCGTCGATGAAGCCGACAACGCCCATCCAGAGAACGGCGAGCATGATCAGCCAGACGTGCGGATCGTCGAATTTTGACCAGAGCAGCACCGACACCTCGATGGAGAAAATGATGAGCAGCCCGCCCATGGTCGGGAGATCTTTTTTCTTCCGGTGCTCGGCAGGGGCCTCCTCCTTGACCGGCTCGATGAAGCGGGAACGGAGGTAGCGGATGAACCCCGGGCCGGCCAGAAGGGTGATGAGGAGGGACGTGATGGCCGCCGCACTCGCCCTGAATGTGAGGTACTCTACGACACCGAGTCCAGGCGGATTGTAGGTACTGTTGAAGTAATGCAGAAGATAATAGAGCATAGGTATCCGTTCAGCTTGTTTGTGTTCCCTTTTTCAGCTCAAGAATGAGAGCCCCGGCCGTCTGCTCGAGGTGCATGCCCCGAGATCCCTTGAAGAGCACCGCGTCACCGCTCCTGACTTCTTCCTGAAGGGCATGAAGCAGCTCATCCCTTCCGGTAAAATGCCCCCGGCACCGTTCGGGCAGCTCACGGCCGCCGAGGCCGGCAAGTGCGCCGAAGGTGAAGAACATGTCGATGGGAAGGCCGGCAAGATAGCGTCCGATGCTCCTGTGCTCATCTTCTGCAGTCGCCCCGAGCTCGAGCATGTCGCCGATGACGGCAATCCTCCGCCCGCTGCATGGCATGTCGGCCAAAGTGTCGAGCGCAAGGCGCATCGAATCCGGATTGGCGTTGTATGTGTCGTTGATGATGGTGACTCCGCCCTCCTCCGAGAGCTCGAGCCGTTTCCATCCTGATTCAGGAAGGAGGCCTTCGAGACCCGCCTTCACCTGAGCGGTTGAGAGACCGAAGTGCAGTCCGACTGCCGCCGCAGCCACTGCGTTCTGTACGTTATGCCGGCCGGTGAACTGCAGAAAGACCTGCTCCCGCACTGCACCTGCAGTGAGCGTGAACGATACCCGTCCGCCATGGCCGACGGAAACTGATTCTGCGCTGCAGATACGGCCTTCCGGACTTCCTGTTCCGTAGAGAACGTGGCGTTCGGAATCGGTGGCGGCATCTGCGAGGCGGGAGTCGTCGGCGTTGACGAAGATCGTGCCCCTGCAACGGTCGAGCCAGTCGAACAGCTTGCGTTCGGCCAGCCTGACGCCCTCTAGGTCGATGAGGAACTCGAGATGCTCGTGGCCGATGTTCGTCAGAAGACCGTCGGTTGGCCGAGCTATGGCGGTAAGCAGTTCCATCTCGCCGGGATGGTTGATGCCCATCTCGACGACGGCTATTTCGGTGTCGCGCCGCATGCCGAGAAGGGTGATGGGAACACCGAGATGGTTATTGAAGTTGCCCCGGCTCACATGAACCTTGAATCCGGTGCGGAGCACCGCCGCAGTCATCTCCTTCGTCGTGGTCTTGCCGTTGCTGCCGCCGATACCGACAACCGGAATCGGAAAGGTGTCGCGGTAGATTGATGCAAGTTCCTGCAAGCCTTTTTCGGTATCCTGCACGACGATGTATGCTTTGCCGGGAGGAGGAACCGGATCTTTCTCCAAGCTGTGCCACTCCCGTGATACCATCGCAAAGTCGGCACCGCGCCGGAACACATCCTGGACAAACCGGTGCCCGTCGGTCGACTCGCCTCTCAGGGCAATGAAGATCCCCGGCCCGTCGATCGCCCTGGAATCAATGGCCGCAACCGGATCCTGCACCTCCCTGCGGGGATGTGCTTCGGGGTTCAGGACCAGCTCTCCGCACTTCCTGAAATCCTCCCATGTCAATACACCTTTCATTCCCTCGCTTCCTGTTCGGGGTTCTTTTCGCCGTTTTCCTGTGCAATGCCTGCCGCCAGCACCTCGCGGTCTGAGAAATGCTCCCGCCGCCCATGGGTCTCCTGATAACACTCGTGCCCCTTGCCTGCGACGAGGAGGATGTCTCCGGAACGAAGCATGCCGACCGCCGTCCTTATGGCCTCTGCCCTGTCGGGGATGCGAAGATGTTCTCCTCCGCCCATGCCCCCCTCGATCTCGTCAAGGATCGCTTCAGGATCCTCGTCTCGGGGGTTGTCGGAGGTGATGACCGAAAAGTCGGCCATCTCTATGGCGATCCGCCCCATTTCCGGGCGCTTCTGCCGGTCGCGGTTGCCGCCGCACCCGAACACGACGAGAAGCCGTCCATCCGGAGGAAGAAGTTCCCGCAGGGTGCCGAGCGACTGATGGAGCGCATCGGGGGTGTGGGCGTAATCGACAATGGCCGTCCCCTCGAAGCCTGGACCCTCAACCTGTTCCATCCGCCCTTCAACGCCCTGAAGCCCGGGAAGCGATGCGGCAACGTCCCGGGCGGGAACCCCGAGCTGATGGGCTGCAGCGGCGGCCTCAAGCATATTCATCACATTGAACCGGCCCAGCAGGCGGAACTCTTCTTCCGGCTGCACGCCCTCGGGAAACGAAAGCGCGACCACAGAGGAACCCACACCCTCTCTGCGGACCATAGCGCCATAGTTAAGGCCGCACCGCATGCCGCCGAACCCAGCAGCGTCAAGTGAGCAACAGGCTCGCTGCTCCTCTGCTACCCTGGCCGCCATGAACGTAGCCATCGGGTCTTCGGTGTTGAATATCCCGATACCGCCCGGCGCAAGCTGGTCGAACAGCTTGCGCTTGGCTTCCGCATAAGACTCCATCGACGGATGGAAATCAAGGTGGTCAGGCGTCAGGTTGGTGAACACCGCCGCCTGAAATGCGATGCCGTGCACCCGCCCGAGTTCGAGTGCATGCGAGGAGACCTCCATCGAAACTGCACGGCAGCCACCATCTACCATCATCCGGAACAGGCGGTGCAGCCCGTGGGCCTCGGGAGTGGTCCGCTCCAGCGGGATCTCCCGGTCTCCGATGATAGCCTTGCCCGTGCCGATGTAGCCGCAGGAAATTCCGTTCATGGAGAGGATGGAGGAGATGAGGCGTGCCGTTGTCGTCTTGCCGTTCGTACCGGTCACCCCAACAATCCTCAACCGGTCGGCCGGATGGCCGTAATATGCCGCAGCAGCAAGGCTGAGAGCCCTGCGGGCGTCCGGAACCCGGATGCAGGGCGGGCCGTTTAAAGCGAGCTCCATGGGGAAGTCCTCCGAGACCACCGCCGAGGCGCCCCGTGCGATGGCATCCTTGATGAACCCTCGACCGTCTGCAGCAAATCCCCTGACCGCAACGAACAGCGATCCCGGCTCGACCACCCGAGAGTCATTGGTGAGCATCCGGACCATAACCCCGTCCGTCTGTCCTGCCGCGACCTCATACGCCCCCATCCCCCGGAGAATCTCCCGGAGAGCGACCGGCTGCATACCGTCCAATGCGGTGTTTGGGTTCATGAGGGGTTCCTGTTCCTCTTGCTGGGGGCGAGCGTCACCCTTATTTTTCTCCGCTCTTCTACTTTTGTTCCTGGTGCCAAGCTCTGGCTTGAGACAAGACCGTCCCGCGGACCGCTGCACTCCATTGTAAGCCCGAGCCATTTAAGCAGACGCTCGGCATCCTCACGCCCCATGCCCCGGAGCTCCGGTACCGCCACCGAGGAAGTCCTCTTCAGCTCGGCCTGTTCCAACGAGCGGATGGAGAGGTTCTCCTGCATTTCGCTTGAGCAGGCGATCATCCTCGACGCGATTGAACGGAACGAAGGGGCGGCTACAGTGGACGCATAATACGCTGGTTTAGGATCTTCAACAAGCACGATTATCGCATATCGCGGGTCCTCAACGGGGAAATATCCAACAAACGAGGAGACATAGACCGCAGTGCGGTAGGAGCCGCCGCTCGCCCGCCTGGCCGTTCCTGTTTTTCCCGCAACAGTGATGCCCTGGAGGGAGGCACTCATCGCCGTTCCGCTGTCAACGACCGCCTTGAAATACTCTGTTCCTATGTATGCAGCGCTCTTTTCAGACATCACCCTCCCGACACTTTCCGGCTCAAAGCTGCGCACGGTATGGCCGTCGGCATCAGCAATCCGCCTAATGATGAAGGGGCGCATCCGCTTCCCCCCGTTGGCCAGGGCAGCGTAGGCCTGAAGGATCTGGAGGGGGGTGGTCATCACCTGATAGCCGTAGCCCATCCATGGGAGGGTGGTGCCGTCCCACTTTTCCAGAGGACGCACGGAACCCGGAAGCTCACCGATGAGGCCGATCCCGGTTTTCTTGCCGAACCCGAACCGGCACACATAATCGTAAAAGGTCTCACGACCTACATCCATTGCGGTATTGGCCGCAACAATGTTGCTTGAGTACATGACGGCCTCGCGGAAGGTGATGTTGCCGTACGGCTCGTGGTCCGTGATCCTGAGGTTGAATATCGGCATTACCCCGTTGTGGGCGAAGACCATGTCTTCGGCCTTTCGACCCAGTTTCTCGGTGGCCGCCGTGGCCATGACGATCTTGAAGGTGGAGCCGGGCTCAAAGCTGTCGGTCACCGAACGGTTCCGGGCTTTATCGGCCGTCCAGGTAGAGCGGTTGTTGAGGTTGAAGGTGGGGTTGTTGGCCATGGCAAGCACCTCGCCGGTCCTGACGTCCATGACGATGCCGGTAGCTGCCGAGGCGCTGTAGCGCTCGACGATGCCCGACAGTTCGTCCTCAACGATGCTCTGGATGTCGGCGTCGATGGTAAGCTCGACCGTATTGCCGGTAACGGCCGCCTCCTGGCGGGCGTCAGGGGCAGGGTAGCGGTTGCCCGTCGCGGTCCGCTGGTAAACGGTGGTGCCGTCAGTGCCATGCAGTTCGCTGTCGAGCTGGAGTTCAAGGCCGCTGGTCCCCTTGTTGCCGCTGCCGGTCAGGCCGATGAGCTGGGCTGCCACGTTCAGGTAGTACCGCTGGTGCTCACGGTCGTTCCACACTCCCGGGATCTTCTCTTTCAGAAGAGGCAGCGCCTTGGCGATGGGCACCTTCCGTCCGAGCACCGCGTTGCCCCTCCTGCGCCTCAGCTCCTTGAGATAGGTGGAGCGGCTGCCGCCGAGGTGGCGGGCAAACAGGGTGGCGATGGCGCCGGAGTTGTCGAAGGTCTTCTGGCGGCGGGTCCGGCGGTCGTTGACCGGACGTCCCTTGCTGTCGAAAAGAGGTGTACGGCGCACCACCTTCGGATCGGCGTAGAACGATACCGACTCGATGCTCTCGGCAAGCATCCTGCCGTGGCGGTCAAGGATGTCTCCCCTTCGGGCAGTGCTGGTGACCACGCGTTCATACTGCTTCGCCGCCTTGATTTTGTAGACCTGACCGTTGATGATCTGGATCTTGAAGAGCATGACGATGATGGCCGACATGAAGAGGGCGAAGAGCAGCATGAGGACGCCGACCCTCCGGCCGAACCCCCGTTCGCTCTCATGCATCTCTTTGCGCACTTCGTTCATCGTTCACGCGTCCTTACGTTCTCTCGTTCACGGTTCGATTTCGACAGGAGGTTCCACCGAGGGAGTGAGCCCGAGCGCGGCGGCATCCTTTGTGATGCTGTGTATGCTCTGCAGCTCCCTGATCTTCAGTTCCTGTGCGGCAAGCACGCTTGATGTCAGCTGGATATGGGTCCGGAGCCGCTCGTTCTGGAGCGCCAGACTCTTGATGGCGATGGTGCTGTTGATCTGGAAGAGGAAAAAAAACGTTCCTAATAGCAGATACACGAACGAGCGCAACCGGAGAAGGCTCGTGAAATCAAATGATGCGGCGCTTTCCGGTAATGCATCGGCCGGGGTGGGTGATGCCGCCTGCGGATCCATTTCCACGGCGGCCGCAACGCCCTCACTGGCGGGCACGATGACGGAGACAGTGCCCGACTGGCTGGGTCCCCTGAAAAAGAATGTCTGGATCCTGCTGAATGACGCAGGCAGCAAGCGCTCGCTGATCACTGGACTCCTCCTGTTTTTTCTGCTACTCTGAGTTTTGCGCTCCTCGACCGGGGATTGACCCGGACCTCATCTTCCGATGCGACAACCGCCTTGCGCGTAACCGGGACCAGCGTACCTCTGGAGAGGGGCTCGCGAAGCCCGACGCCTTTCGGCCCCCAGTCACATTTCGACTGTGCCGCGAAATACTGCTTCACCATCCGGTCTTCGAGCGAGTGATAGCTGATGACGGCTATCCGACCGCCCTCATCAAGCACCGACACCCCGTCCTCCAGAACCCGCTGCAGGACATCAAGCTCCCTGTTGACGGCTATCCTGAGCGCCTGGAAAACCCGCGACAGCGACCTGATGGATGGCTGGCGGCCGTGCACGACGCTCCTGACGATGTCCGCAAGATCCTCGGTCGAGGAGAGGGGGCCATGCTTCATCCGGGCGGCAATGACGGCCCGGGCTATCGCCCGGCTCCGCGGCTCCTCGCCGTATCGGAAAAAAATTGCGGCCAGTTCCCGCTCATCCGCATCATTGAGGATGTCCGCCGCCGTCGTGGATGCAGAACTGTCCATGCGCATATCGAGCGGCCCTGTCCGCATGTAGCTGAACCCCCGCTCCGCCCTGTCGATCTGGCGGGAGGAAACCCCGAGATCAAGCAGGATTGCTCTGGCCCGGGGCTCCAGCCCTTTCTGCACGGCCTCCCTTGATGCCAGCCGGGCGATGTCCTGGAAATTTCCCTTCACGGCAACTGCCCTCCCCGGATAGGCCGCAAGGCGTGAGCCCGCCTCATGAAGGGCTTCATCATCCTGGTCAATGCCGACAAGAAGCGAACCCTCAAGCCAGCCACCGCTCTCCAGCGCCCGGAGGATGGCCATGGAATGTCCGCCGCCGCCGAGTGTGCCGTCCACGTAAAGGCCGGGGCCCCGGACCAGTGCATCGACGCATTCATGCAGGAGCACCGGGTCATGATAGCTGTCAGGGGAACGGGGCATCAGAAATACCGCCCCGCAAGCGCTGCAAAGCGCCCGCTGCTGCCCTCAAGCACCTCGGAGAGCCTTCCGGGCTCCCATACAATCATTTTGGTATCGGCCCCTATGATGACGACATCCCGGGTAATCCCCGCATGGTCAAGGAACTCCCTGGAAAGGGGAATGCGGCCCTGGCGGTCGAGTTCGACCATCTCAAGGCTTTCATACATAAGGGTCTTAAGGAGGCGCTCATCCGGATGAAAATCCGAGAGCGCGGAAATGGTCCTGGCCATCTCCTCCCACACGTCGGGGAGATAGAGCTCCAGGGAACTGTCGGGTGACTTCATCACATAGAGCGAAGCCGGCTCCTTTTTGGAGGCAAGGCTTCCGGACGTCTCGGGGAACTTCCTGCGGAACCTCGCAGGAATCATCAGCCGTCCCTTTTCGTCGACCGCATGCTTCTCTTTTCCGATAAATCCTGCCATGGCGACGCCTATCTATGCTACGGTTGGGCCAGAACCTCCCATTTTTTACCATTTTCCACCACCTCAAATGTATAAAAAAGGATGCACTAAAAAAATATTCCCTTATTATAATGGGATACATGAACCTCCACATATGTCACACCGACAGAAAGAGACCGTCGTGGACGGCTACAATCTCATCCACCACCTGTTCCGCCCCGCAGCGGGCGCGTCCTTCGAGCCGCTTCGAAGGCGCCTTGAGTCGCTGCTCACCGGGTATCGCAGGACTCGGAAAACACCCGTCACCGTGGTCTACGACGGGGATGGACGCTACCGGGACCACGATGAGACGGGGGAGGTACACATCGTATACACCGCACGCAGGAAAAGTGCAGACCGGTGGATCATTGAATACGCAAAATCGTTGAACACGTCGGCAAAAATCCTTACTATTGTAAGTTCGGACAACGAGGTCCGAAGGTACTCCGCGGCATTCGGAGCCGAGTGCATGAGCTCCGCCGACTTCGCATCGATGCTCCAGCCGGGAGGCACAGGAGATAAGCCCTCGGGGGAATCCGGCTTGAACCGGAGGAAGTTTTCAGCAAACCCCCTCCCTGAAAGGGAGGTGGATGGGTGGATGCGGCTGTTCGGAGGGAACGATGCCTGACCCCGACCCTGAAGACGCTCACCATTAACCGACTGAACACCTATGACGACCGACACCCCCTCCGGCCATGAAGCAGAGTGGCAGGAACTTGACCAATGGCGGAAAAAAATAGACTTGATTGACTGTGAACTCACAGCCCTCCTGGGTGAGAGACTGGACTGCGCTGAAAAAATCAGTGCACTGAAGTCCGTGATGGGCGCAGAGGTACTGCAGCCCGAGCGCGAAAAAGAGGTGCTCCACAACGTGCTCGAACGGGCCGGTACGGAGGAGAAATCACGCACCCTTGCAAACATCTACCGCTGCATCCTCGAAGAGTCCCGCCTCTTCCAGCATGCCTGGAAAAACAGGGCAGGAAACACACACAAAGACTGAGCGGGCCACCCCAGATGACACCAAAAACGCTCCCGGCCAAAGGCTCCGGAAAGACTGCCATTCTTGCCGCCACACTGATTGGCCTTGCGGCGCTGGCCTTTTCGATCGTCCCCGGCCTGAACACCTCCGGCGAGACTACCCGCATAGCAGTCCACCGCGGCGCATCCTTCTCCGCCATCGTCGACAGCCTCCACCGGGCGGGCAGCATCCGGCTCCGCTGGCCGGTGACCCTTACAGGTCGCATCATCCCCCGCCTGCACAACATCAAGCCCGGACGCTACACCATTCCGCCGGGGCTGTCGAGCTACCGCCTGCTCGGCTACCTGCACGGCAGCAGTCAGGACGAGGTGCGGGTCACCATTCCCGAAGGGCTTGACCTGAAGAAAACAGCGCGCATCATCTCCCGCCACCTCGATATCGATTCGGCTGCGTTCATAGCAGCCGCTTCCGACCGCAGGCTCCTCGATAAACACGGCATCAAGGCGAGCAACGCGGAAGGCTACCTGTTCCCCGGCACCTACAACTTCGCATGGGCCAGCAGCCCTGAAGAGGCTGCAGGTTTCCTTGTCAAACAATGCATGGCGTTCTGCACCGACAGCCTCACGGCGGTTGCCGCCCAACAGGGACTCAGCCAAACCGCTCTATTGACGCTCGCTTCCATCGTCGAGGCCGAAACCCCCCTTGACAGCGAAAAACCCCTGGTGGCAAGCGTCTACCTGAACCGCCTGAAAAAAGGGATGCGCCTGCAGGCCGACCCCACCGTACAGTTCGCCATCGGCGGAGAGGGCCGCCGCCTTTACTACAAGGATCTGGAAATCGACTCCCCCTACAACACCTACCGGCGGAGGGGGCTCCCGCCTGGGCCGGTATGCAGCCCCGGCGCCGCATCCATTCTGGCCGCCCTTAACCCCGCAAGGACCAACTACCTCTACTTCGTTGCAACCGGCAGAGGCGGCCATTATTTTTCCGCCACCCTCAGCGCCCATGCGCTGAATGTCAGGAAATACCGCAACGCCCGCAGCAGGGCCTTAAAGTAAACGGGGGAACGGATAACAGGCGCCTCTTATTTCAGTTCCAGATGATTATATTGCCTGTACAATGAACGGGCTAACGGTTTTTGTTTTTTCAACCAATCCAGAGAGCAATGCAGAAAAAGACCTTGTCGGACATAACCATCCAAGGCAAACGGGTACTGATGCGCGTAGATTTCAACGTTCCCCTTGACGGCAACGGAGAAATCACCGACGACAAAAGGATCGTCGAAGCCCTTCCCTCAATCAGGAAGGTGCTGGACAACGGAGGACGCCTCATCCTGATGTCACACCTTGGCAGGCCGAAAGGAAAGGTCAACCCGGACTTCTCTCTGACCCCCGTAGCATTGCGTCTTTCCGAGCTCATCGACACTCCCGTCATCATGGCAGGCGACTGCATAGGCACCGAAGTGATGCAGCAGGCTCTGGCGCTGCAGGACGGCGAAGTCCTCCTGCTTGAGAACCTCCGCTTCCATCCTGAGGAAGAGGCCAATGATCCGGAGTTCTCCAGAGAACTCGCCTCGCTTGGTGAAATCTATGTGAACGATGCATTCGGCACGGCCCACCGTGCGCATGCCTCGACCGAAGGCATCACCCACTTCGTGCAGACCGCTGTTGCCGGCTACCTGATTGAAAAAGAGCTGATGTACCTCGGCAAAGCGCTGCAGAGCCCTGAACGCCCGTTCGTTGCCATCCTCGGCGGATCAAAGATCTCCGGGAAAATCGACGTCATCGACAACCTCTTCAGCAAGGTAGACACTGTGCTCGTCGGCGGCGCCATGGTATTCACCTTCTTCAAGGCTCAAGGCTTGGAAACCGGCCGCTCCCTTGTGGAGGACAACAAGACGGAACTTGCGCTCGAACTGCTAGCAAAGGCGAAAAGCATGGGCGTCAGGCTCATCCTGCCTGAAGACGTGATGGCCGCACCCGAAATCTCACCCGATGCTCCATTTCATGCAGTGTCGGTCGACCAGCTTGCCGAAAACGAGATGGGAGTCGATATCGGCCCTAAAACAGCCGAGACTTACCGCAAGGAGATCCTCGGAGCCAAAACCGTACTCTGGAACGGACCGATGGGAGTCTTTGAAATCGACAACTTCGCCGGCGGCACCATCGCCGTAGCCGAAGCGCTCGCCGCTGCCACCGCTAAGGGGGCAACCACCATCATCGGCGGGGGCGATTCTGCTGCCGCCGTCGCCAAGGCCGGACTTGCCGACAAAATGACCCACATCTCAACCGGAGGCGGCGCGAGTCTCGAGTTCCTTGAGGGCAAGGAGCTCCCCGGCATCGCAGCCCTGAACGGCTGACACACCCCTTTCCAGAGAACGCCCCCGCCCGTCCTGCGGCGGGGACGGCAAACCCTTGCTCATGAGCTATTCCAACCAACCATATCGTCCCGGAGGGTTCCAGGTGATCCCTCCGGCGATCAAGGCGATCATTCTCATCAACGTGGGGGTATTCCTCCTGGAATCCTTTCCGGCATTCGGCAATGTGCTTCTCTCCGAGCTCGCACTCTGGCCGATCAGCTCGGGAAACTTCAGGATATGGCAGCCACTGACCTACCTGTTCCTCCACGGCGGAACGGCCCACATCTTCTTCAACATGTTCGCCCTCTGGATCTTCGGAGCTGAAATTGAAAACCACTGGGGCACGAAGCAGTTCAACGTCTACTACTTCACCTGTGGCATCGGAGCCGCCCTCATCAATCTCTTTGCAACCATGGGCTCGACCTATCCGACCATCGGAGCATCGGGAGCGGTCTACGGGATCCTGCTCGCTTTCGGGATGATGTTTCCCGACCGCTACATCTTCCTCTATTTCCTCTTTCCCATCAAGGCGAAGTTCTTTGTCGCAGGGTACGCTTTCATCGAATTCTTCTCCGGGCTCGGAAGCCGCACCATGGGCAGCGGAAGCAACGTCGCACATTTCGCACACCTCGGAGGCATGCTGATCGGATGGATCTACATCACCCTGAAACGGCGTGACTTCAACCTTTCAGGGATGCTTGAAAAAATCCGGCCCCGAAAGAAAGAAGGGGGCGCTAGAATCCACAGCATCAGCAGGAATGATGACGTGGTGACGGAGGCGGAAATCGATCGGATCCTTGAGAAGATTTCGCAGAGCGGCTACAGCTCGCTCAGTGCAGATGAACGCCATAAACTGCTCAAAGCGGGCAGGAAGTAGGGTCTGTGGAAGACAACAGGGAGGACACAATGGAGACACCTTTGTTTGAAAAGAGCACGAGCCGAGCCGAGCGGGTAATGCAGAATCCGGGCAGGGTGCAGAAGCTCATCGCCTCGGTCATCAGAAAATCCGCGTCGCTGAAAAGCACGGCGATGGTACCAGGACTTCTGGAAAAGATCCAGCCGCTTGTCCGCATGGTGAAAAGCTATGCATCGAAAGAGTACCGCGAGGTTCCATGGCAGACCATCGTCCTTTCGGCAGCCGCACTCATTTACTTCGTCGCCCCCTTCGATGCCATTGCAGACTTCATCCCCATCCTCGGCTTTGCCGATGACCTTGCCATCGTATCGGCCGTTCTGGCCTCCATCAGCCAGGATGTCGACTCTTTCACCGCATGGGAGAAGAAGAAGCGCGAGGTGGCTGAGCACGCCGAATTCACAGAAATCGACAACGGGCAGCAGTAACCCCCGCCTCAGTCCCGAACGAAACAGGCCACGCTTTCGATATGTGCCGTGTGGGGAAACATGTCCACCGGCTCCACCGACTCAAGCCGGTAACCCGCCGCCGCTATCTCTTTGCCGTCCCGTCCGAGACTTGCCGGATTGCAGCTGACATAGATGATCCTTCGAGCCTCCAGCTGCACCATAGCCTGAAGTGCTTTCGGGTGCATGCCGGCCCTTGGCGGATCGGTCACAACTACATCCGGCCGGCCGTAGGAGTCGAGCGTAGGAAGGAGGGTCCCGAAATCCTTCAGGTCTGCCTGAAAGAAGACCGCATTGCGGATGCTGTTGAATTCTGCATTTGCTCTGGCGTCCTGAATAGAGCTCTCAACAACCTCGAGTCCTACCGCCATCCTGCAGTGTCGGGCCATGAAGAGGGTAATGGTGCCGGTACCGCAGTAGAGATCGTAGACGGTATCCTCCGCCTTGAGTCCGGCCGCCCTGAGTATGCAGGCGTAGAGAGCCTCGGCCTGACGGGTGTTGGTCTGGAAGAACGAGTTGGCCGATATCCTGAAATCAAGCTCCCCCAGCCGCTCGGTGATGACGCCGCTGCCTGAAACGATGTACTCATGCTCACCGACGGCCACGGTATTCGGGCGGCTGGTGACGTTGTTGACAATGGTCATCCGGACGCCCTCCATCCCCGACTCCAGGTGGAGGCGGTATCGCTCCATGAGATCCCTGTCATACCATGAGGTCACAATGTTCACCATCAGCTCCTCCCGCTCTTCGCTGTAACGCACAACGAGGTTCCGGAGAAACCCGGTATGCTCTTTGGCCCCGTATGCCGCCAAAGTGTTCAGGAGTGCGAACTCGCGCGTCAGGTTGAGCACCCTGTTCATTCCATCCGTGGCGAGGAAACACCTGTCGATATCAATCACTTTCTCGAAATTGCCGGGAGCATGGAAACCCAGTGCGAAGTTCTTCGGCGCCTGCAGCCTGTCTGCGGCGATCTCCTCATGCAGAAGGTAGCGCTTGCTTGAGCAGGAGAACTCAATCTTGTTGCGGTAGTGGACCGATGAGGGTGCCGGGTGGGCCGGTGTGAGCGGAGGATCCTCGAAGCCCCCGAGGTGCGCGAGGGCGTCCCGGACCTTCTTCTCTTTATAACGGAGCTGGGCCTCATAGCTGACATGCATCAGCTTGCATCCCCCGCAGACACCGAAAAAACGGCAGGGGGGGGCGGTCCGGTCCACTGAGGGCTCAAGCACCTCCACGGCGACCGCCTCGATGTATCGCTGGCGGACTTTTCGGATCTCGGCCGAAACCCGGTCGCCGATGGCGAGCATACCCGATACCATCACCCCCATGCCGGACGGCAGCCTGCCGAAGCACTGCTCCTTTTCAGCCAGATCGGTGATGGTGAGTTCAATGATGTCCCCTTTCCTGTATGTCGTGTCCGCCATGCCGAAATGCCCCTATGGTTGAATGTTTCTATATGCTTTCGCCGTGAGAGCCGCTCCGATCACCCCGGCACTGTCACCGAGCTCCGGCCGGAGAATCGGGATTTCGAGCCGGCCGCTGAACAGGTGCCTCTCAATTTCCAGCAGCGCCGCCTCAGAATACAGCGCGTCGATGTTGCCGACCCCGCCGCCGATGACGCAGGCATCGGGATCGAGGATATTGAGGACAGGGCCGAGCGCCCTGCCGAACTGCTGCAGGAGACGCCCGATGGTCTGCCTGGCCGCCAGGTCGGAAGATGGCCTGCGCGCAATCTCCTCCAATGGAAGCTCCACGCCGGAGAGCCCGTAATACCAGCGCTCGAGGGCGGGACCGGAAATGACCGTCTCCACGCATCCCCTGCGCCCGCAATAGCATGGGTCTCCATCCGGGATGAGCACATTATGCCCCCACTCGCCGGCAATGCCATGCGCACCTTTTCTTGCCATCCCTCCGGCGACGATGCCGCCGCCGGTTCCTGTGCCGAGGATGATTCCGAAGACGCACGAGGAGGATGACTGCATGAAGGGGGCTGCAGCTCCGTGAAGCGATTCGGCAAGCGCGAAACAGTTCGCGTCGTTCTCGATTGCCACCCTGCAGCCGAGCACCTCGTTGAGATCCGCCGGAAGATCACGGCCGTTCAGCGAAACCGTGTTGGAATTCTTCATGGCGCGTGAACCCTCATCGTACCGGCCCGGCGTTCCAATACCGATGAGGTCGGGAACGGGCAGGCCAAGACGGCCTGAGACGCGATCGAGAAGCTCACGGACACACAGGAGGATATGCTCGTAACCGCGATCCGCCTCCGTCGGAATCCGCATGCGGATCAGCTCCTCCATCTCCGGCCCGATGACAGTCGCTTCGATTTTGGTACCGCCGAGATCGATACCCCAGTACTGTTCAGGCGGCTCCATGACCTCCGCCTTCCGCACATGGGCGGTGCACGAAATTCTTCATAACCCAGCTGAACACCAGATAGGCAATCGACGCCCATAGGGCACCGATCATCATGCCTGCAAGCACGTCACCGGGGTAGTGGACACCAACATAGATGCGCGAAAAAGCGACCAGTACGGCATAAGCAATGGTAATCGCCGTGAACACCCGTTCGATGAGGGGGCCCCGGCGGAAGAAAATCCAGACCGTCGTGGCGACGGCCGACATGTTGGCGGCATGGGAGGAGGCGAAAGACCATGAATGTGACTGGTCGATGAGCAACCGGACATTCTCGAGTGCGAAACAGGGACGCACCCGCTCCACGAGAGGCTTGAGCACCCCTGATGCGGTATAGTCCGACATGCCGACAGCCACAAGCGCCAGAAGCAGCGGGAACAGCCCGTTCCGGCCCCGCTGCACCAGCATAAACAAGACGATGAGGGCGAGGATGTGGCCGGAAAGTTTTCCGCTCGTCAGGAAAACCATCAGGTCGTCCAGCGAGGGATTGGCCAGCCGGCTGTTCAGTACCCCGAACAGCCACCGGTCGGCTTGTTCAATCAGCAAGATCGGTCTCCCTTACTTTCCGCTGCCCGATTTTTTCTTTTTTGGGCGGGACGGCGCGCTGATGCTCACCTGGGGGAGGTCGGCGGCCGAACTTGTGGAATTGATGTAGAACTGCTGGGCAACGCTGAACACGTTGAACATCAGGTAGTAAAGCGCCAGACCCGAGGGCATGTTGTTGAAAAACAGCAGCATCATGGCCGGGAACATGTACAGCATGATCTTCATCTGGTCGTTTGACTGCGCGGTCGGGGTGATCTTCTGTTGAAGAAAGACGGTCACCGCCATAAGGATCGGCAGCAGCGCGATGTGGCTGCCGTACATCGGGATGGTGAAGCCGAAATCAAGGATGGAATCGGGCACCGAAAGATCCTTCACCCAGAGGAAGCCGTGCTGTCGAAGCTGAATCGAAGAACGGAACACATAGAACATGGCAAAAAGAAGCGGCATCTGCAGCACAACCGGCAGACATCCGCCGAGCGGGTTCACGCCGGCCTCCTTGTAGATGCGGCCGAGTTCGCTCTGCAATTTTGCGGGGTTGTCCTTATACTTGTCCTGAAGCTCCTTCAGCATCGGCTGGAGAGCCGCCATCTTCTTCATCGACTTGGTGGAGGCTGTCGAGAGCGGATAGGTCACCAGCTTGATGAGGAAGGCGAAGATGATGATGATCAACCCGTAGTTGCTCACGAACCTGTTCATCCAGGTGAAGGCAGGCAGAATGACAAACTCGGCGAACGGTCTGGTGAGCCAGTCCCACCCGAAATCCATGATCTTTTCGATATCCGCATGCTGTGCCTTGACGGTGTTGTAGTCAAGCGGCCCCAGATAGAGACTGAATCGGCTGTCGACCACCTCTTCTGAGGCAGGCACCTCCATTTTCAGCGAGGCGAGATAGTTTTCATAGGCGTTGCCGCGTTCCTTCTGGCCATCGAGATAGAAACCGGCCGTCCTGTCTTCGGGAATGAGCGCAGCAATGAAATACTTGTTGCGAACCGCAACCCAGCGGGCATCACCCGACTGTTCCTCACGGTATGAACGGCCATCCTTTTCGGCGTCAAGCTTCACGAGGCTTCCGCCAAGGTAAGCGCTGGCCTGGGCGCTTCGCGCCTCATCGTCACGATTCTTTTCCGTATAGGGGAGACCACCATCCCACTGCACCTGATACTCATTGCCGGCAAGAGATCCGGAAAGACCTGTCAACTTCACATCGTAACCGATGCGGTAACTGTCGCCAGTGAAGGTATAGGAGACCTCGATCGACTGCCGGGGTGAAAGCGCTAAGCGGTAACTGAGAGCGTAAGTCTCTTTGCCCTTGATGGTATGGAGGGTATCGAGGCTTGAGCCGGCAAAGTAGAGGTCACGGGTATCGATGCGGCGTCCCTCGCGGGTTAAAAAGAGCATGGAGAGTGCCCCGTTCTTGGCATCACTCACGAGGTCGAACGGCTTGAGGTTGCCGTCAAGGTGTTTTTTGAGCACCAACGACTTCAGGGTAGCACCTTTCGAAGAAACAACCGCATGGAAAAGGTCATTATCGATGACTGTCAGACGTTCCGTGCCGGAAGCGGCGGGAGCGAACATCCCGAAGGAGTCTTCCGTGGCGGGCACTGCTGCCGGCTGCATATCCGAATTGATTTCGGCGGCAACCTGCTCCGTACGGGCTTTTCCCGCATCGGTCACCTGCTGCAGCGGTTTTTTCTCCGGCGACATGAACTGCAGCCATACGATCATGATCAAGGCGATGAGCGCCAATCCCGTTACTGAATTCCTATCCATGGATTTTCTAGTCCTCTTTTTTTCCCGGAACGCCGTCATGAGGGGGAACGGGGTCGAAGCCGCCCTTTGAAAACGGGTTGCATCTGAGAATGCGCCACAAACTCAGCCAGGATGCCTTGAAAAAATTATGGGTTTCAAACGCCTCCAGGGCGTATGCCGAACAAGTAGGATAAAAACGGCAGGACGGGGGGAACATCGGGGAGAGAATTGCCCTGTAGAATTTTATGAGCGCTAGAGGCGCCTTGTTGACAACCTTCCAGATGACCATATCTCCACTTCCGTTATCATATCCTTCTCTATGCTCTCATCCATACCATACCGGGAATCATTCAGGAAAATCTTATCTGGCTCACCAGGACCCTGAACTCCCGCCTGAAATCATCGAGGGCTGGAATCTCCCCTCCTCGTCTTGTATAAAGCAAAACCATGTCTACAGGCCCGGGCACGGCCGAAAGGAAGGTCTCCCTCATCCGCTGAGCAAGAAACGGCTTCTCCAGACGGTACGCCTCCCGCATCATCCTTTTGGCGCGGTTGCGCCTGACGGCCGAGGGCAGCGTTTTCTTGCTGACGGCGAACATGACGGAGGGGAAAACTGACTCCGGCCCTTCTGCCGGAGAACGGTACGCAATCCGCAGGAAATCACCTTTAAGGCTTTTCCCGTTGGTGAAGAGCAGCGATATCACTGCTCTCTTCCTCACTATCTCATGCCGTGGCAGAGCGTGGATATGCGTTTTTGACAATACCTGAAAAAGCAGTTATGCATCCATGCCGGACTGCCGGCGAAAAGATGTGTTATTTGCCTGCCGTTCCCATCTCGCTGCTGACCGACAGAGAATGACGGCCCTTGGCTCTTCTTGCCGAAAGGATCTTACGGCCGTTCTTGGTCGACATGCGCAGCCTGAAGCCGTGCTTGTTCCTTCTTTTCCTGTTGCTGGGCTGAAATGTTCTCTTCATCTCGAATGGCTCCTCACCGTGTTGTAGGGATAAACTGTCAAAATATCAAAATTACAGGGCGCGTAATTTAGCATAATGCGCATTCATTAACAAATCCGGTTCAGCATTAATTATGACCTTTCAGGGCGATCCGCCTTCTCGAGAGAGCCCGAAACGCACCGCATTGAGCTGAACCTGAAATGTTGACAACTTGTGGATAAAAAAATCCGACCGGCCCCAGCGCCGCATACTTCGGCGCGAAGGCGCTGTCAACAGATGTTGATAACTTTTCCATAATAATCTGTAAGCTAATATTTTGAAAAGACTTA
This sequence comes from Pelodictyon luteolum DSM 273, assembly GCF_000012485.1. Taxonomy (NCBI): domain Bacteria; kingdom Pseudomonadati; phylum Chlorobiota; class Chlorobiia; order Chlorobiales; family Chlorobiaceae; genus Pelodictyon; species Pelodictyon luteolum. The sequence continues at coordinate 2,363,218 of NC_007512.1, forward strand.
TTATGTTGATAACTCTGTTGAATAAACGCATTGAATGAGGGCGTTTTTTCCGTGGGCGAATTCTTTTTTCTCTCCCTAAAACTGTAACTTGCTGTCAGTCAGATGTTGATGGACCACGATAGAGGCCCGTCCCCCCTTCATAACTCCCGTTTTCCATGCTTTACGCAGATACCATGACCCTTCCGGAGAAGCAGGACACCCGACACCGGAACAATGATTCTATTGAGCAAAAGGTATGGAGCTCCTGCCTTGATGCAATACGGGAACATATCAATCCGCTTGCCTTCCAGACCTGGTTTTCCCCCATACGTCCACTGGACTACTCGGGAAACCAACTGACAATCCAGGTGCCCAGCACCTTTTTTTATGAATGGATCGAAGAGCATTACTCCCAGTTCCTCAAAGAGGCGCTCCGGGATGTGATCGGACCCGAAGCCCGGCTGATGTATTCCATCGTCATGGACAAGTCGCAGGGACAGCCTGTCACCATGCAGCTCCCTCCCCAGAACGTTCAGGCAGAAAAGAAAGCAGAAATTTTCCAAAAAGACGGTGGAAAGGCAGACAGGGCGTTTGAACGCGATGTTGAGAGATTCGAAACACACCTGAACTCCAAATACACTTTCGATACCCTCATCAGGGGAGACTGCAACTCTCTGGCCTTTGCTGCAGCGAAATCCGTTGCCCAGAACCCCGGCCAGAATGCCTTCAATCCCCTTGTCATTTACGGGGGGGTGGGGCTAGGCAAGACGCATATCATGCAGGCTATCGGCAATACGGTCAGAGAGAGCCGTGACGCCTCGAAAGTACTCTATGTCTCCAGCGAGAAATTCGCGATCGACTTCGTCAATGCAATCCAGAACGGCAAGATCCAGGAGTTCTCATCGTTCTACCGCAACATCGACGTCCTCATCATCGATGACATCCAGTTTTTTTCCGGCAAGGAAAAGACACAGGAAGAGATATTCCATATATTCAATACGCTCCACCAGTCGAATAAACAGATCATCCTGTCTGCCGACCGTCCCATAAAGGACATCAAAGGGATCGAGGACCGGCTTATTTCACGCTTCAACTGGGGCCTGTCGGCTGATATTCAGCCCCCGGACTATGAAACCCGGAAAGCCATCATCCTCAGCAAGCTGCATCAGAGCGGTGTGAACTTTGATGAGAACGTCATCGAGTTCATTGCCAACAATGTCACCGACAACGTCCGGGAACTTGAAGGGTGCATCGTGAAACTGCTTGCCGCACAGTCCCTCGACAAGCGGGAGATCGATCTGCAGTTCACAAAGTCGACCCTGAAGGACATTATCCGTCACACGACCAAGCAACTTAACCTCGATACGATCGAAAAAGCTGTTTGCGAGTACTTCTCCATCACCTCAAACGATCTCAAAGGGAAATCGAAAAAGAAGGAGATCTCTGTAGGAAGACAGATTGCAATGTATCTTTCAAAACAGATGACGGATTCTTCATTGAAAACGATAGGACTGCATTTCGGAGGACGCGATCACTCGACGGTCATCCATGCCATCAATACCATTGCCAAAAAAGTGGATTCAGGCGGGGAAGACCGTGGTAAAATCGATGAAATACGCAGGAGAATCGAGATAATATCAATGTAA